>JAITMM010000186.1 GCA_031277335.1 Tannerella sp.
TAAACGAAATCGGAGCTAACGACAAGATCAGGGTAGGACTGATCGGTTGTAACGGTCAAGGATTTTCAAATTTACGAGCCTTTTTGCGCAATCCTGAAATAGAGTGCGTTGCGATGGCCGATATTGATGAGGGAGTGCTCAACAAGCGTGCGGCAGAGGCTGAAAGAATTTCCTCCAAGAAAGTGCCAAACCTGTATAAGGACTGGCGCAAAGTAATTGATAACAAGGATATTGACATTGTTATCGTTGGGACTCCCGACCATTGGCATTGCATTCAGATGGTGGCAGCCTGCGAAGCAGGTAAGGATGTGTTTTGCGAGAAGCCTTTGGGACACAGCATCGAAGAATGTAATGTGATGGTGCGTGCGGCGCAAAAGTACAAACGTGTCGTGCAGGTGGGACAGTGGCAGCGCAGCGACCCGCACTGGCAGGATGCCATGGCTTTTGTGCATGGCGGCAAGCTGGGTAAGATACGCACGGTGAGAGTGTTCTCCTATCAGGGCTGGTGTCCGAGCATACCTGTGAAGCCTGACGAACCTGTGCCTGCCGGCGTGGACTACGACATGTGGTTAGGCCCGGCGACGAATCGTCCGTTTAACAGGAACCGTTTTCATTTCACGTTTCGCTGGTTTTGGGATTATGCCGGCGGCTTGATGACGGACTGGGGCGTCCACCTGCTGGACTATGCCTTGTACGGGATGAATGTGACGGCACCAAATTCCATCATGGCATCGGGCGGCAAATTCGGCTATCCCGATGATGCCTGCGAGACGCCGGACTTGTTGCAGACGATTTATACGTTTGACGACTTCACCGTCTTGTGGGACCACGCCATTGGTATTGACGACGGCGCTTACGGCCGCAATCACGGGTTGGGCTTTGTAGGTGAAAACGGCACATTAGTCGTCGACCGCGGAGGCTGGGAAGTTATCCCCGAAAAGGTAAATAACGTGGCGCGCATGGAAGCTGTGCCATTGGCCAAGGCTTATGGCGAAGGAGGACTTAACTTGCACGTAAAGAATCATTTGGAATGTATCAAGACAAGGAATCCGAATTGTAATGCAAGCATAGAAATTGGCGCACATATCGCCAAGTTCTCCGAATTGGGCAATATAGCTTACAAGACAGGGAAGAAGCTTACGTGGAACGGAACAAGCTTCAACGATGCCGAAGCCGATAAATACTTGAGTTTGCAGTATCGCACACCGTGGGCATTGCCTAAGGTGTAGGGCTTTTTAATGCCATCAGTTTCCATTTTCGGTATCCGAAAATGGAAACGATGGCATAAATAGCATATAAAACACCGGTCGGGTAAAGCGCCTGACTGAAAAAAAGCGCGGCCGACACCAAGTTGACGACGACCCATACAAGCCATTGTTCGGCGAATTTCTTCGCCAACATCCACATGGCTACTACAGAAAGCGCCGTCACAAAAGCATCTCCATAAGGCGCCGGATTATCGGAATAACGCGTCAATACCCATATAATCAACGTAAACAGAACGGCAAAGACTGCCGACAGTTTCCATATATGACTTTTTGGCAGTCGGAGAATCTGTAACTCAGATTCGCCTGTCGGTTGCCGTCTCCAGCAATACCAGCCGTAGATGCTGGCAAACAGGTAATAAATATTGATGCCCATCACGGCATATAACTTGCCTGTAAAGAATATATAGATGTAAATCAGCGGAGTAATCACTCCTACAGGCCATAACCATACATTTGCCTTATATTCCAGCCGCAGATACAGCAGGCTGATGAATGCGCCGATTATTTCTATTGTGGGCATTATATTTGTCAGTTATTCAGTTACTCCGTTATTAAAACCTAAACGTCAGCCTTCCCATAAAATTTGTTCCGGCTTGTGTGAAATAACCGCTGTCCTGATTACGTTCTCCACCCAAGAAATAGCTCCAGACCCAACCGCTTGTCTCATATTCTTCGTTGAACACATTGTTTACGCTCAAGTCTACTGTCAATTCTTTCATAAACGCCGGATGGAAAGTGTATCCAACGCGCAGGTTACTAATAAAATAAGGGTCGATGCTCCGCGAACGTTCGGACGTATTGTCTAAATATTGGCGGCTGACGTAGGATGAAGCGAAGGATGCAAAAGCATTATTCAACTTGAAGTCAAATAGGCTGTTGGCTATCACATTGGGAGAGAATGAAATATCGGTTGTTCCCAAGTTGATTTCCGTTTGTGGAAGTTCGTTCCAATCGGCGTCGTAAGTGTCAACATATTCTGTGAAATTACGGATTTTATTGCTGCTAAACGTAGCATTTCCTTCCCAATTGAGCCACGAAGCTATCTTTGCGCCAACTGTCAATTCGATTCCTGCGCGATAGCTGTCCTTGATATTTGATGTCAGCGGCTCACCTATCTCGCTGAGTTTTCCGCTCAATATCAACTGATTGCTATAGTCCATAAAATAGAGGTTGAAGCCGGCGTGAAACGCCGACGTCGTGAAATTATATCCTGCTTCCAAATCGCGTAGCTGTTCGTGCGTAGGTTGAGCCGACGGGCCGTTTTCAGTAAAGTTATCGCGATTAGGTTCGCGGTGCGCGATGGCATAAGACAGATAAGCATTATGTCCGTCGCGGCTGTAACTTATCCCGGCTTTGGGGTTGAAGAAATTAAATTGCTTGTCCACATGCAGGTTGTCTCCTGCCTTATCGTCACTGCCATTTATCTGATAATTAATGCCTCTATATTGTAAATCAACATATCCGTAAAAAGATTCACCAAAACGAAACGAAGATTTTGTATATACATTATAATCTAATTTCTCGCCTCTGTTGCGGTAATATTCGTAATCAGGTTTGGGCAGATTGGCAGCCGTTTTTACCCAAATCGCACGTCCGAAATGGTCTCCGATGTAATTATTTACGGCTGAGCCGAATATTGTCTGAAATCTGTCGTTTTCATATTTCAATCTGAATATTCCTCCATAAAAATCATTACGCATCCATTTACGTCTGACAATGTCTGTTTCTTTTTGAATATCACCTGATTGATCAACATAGTCAGGCAGTTTGTAGGCCGAATACTTGGCGTCCTCCTTATAATCTTCGTAATATCCTTTCCCGTCAGTATAATGCAATGTGAAGTTGATGTCGGTTCTGTTATTAAACTTGTGACTTCCAATAAGATGATAATGATGTTGCCAATAATTATCCGTCTGATTATCATAAAATTTAATCACGCCGTCTTCTTCATAAATCCCGCAATTATTATATCGCCGGTTAGTCTGAAGCATCGAGGCGTCTACTCCGTTCCATGCCTGATAACTTACTTCTCCGCTTCCAAATGCTTGAAACTTAAGCATTGTCATCTGATTATAAAACGCTGCCGAAGCGTAGTATGAATCCATATCTACTTTGGCGCGATCGATATATCCGTCAGTATGCACATTTGAATAGCGTGCGTCGAACGTGAAATGATCCCATAACATACCCGTCCCGCCTTTGACCGTCGTCATAAATGTGCCGAATGAACCGGCTGACGAAACGACTTCGGCATAGGGGTTGAGAGACGGCTTTTGCGACTGCATTGAGACGGTTGCCCCGAAGGCGGCCGAGCCGTTGGTGGAAGTTCCGACGCCTCGCTGAATCTGTATCTGATCGACCGACGAAGCGAAGTCAGGCATGTTGACCCAGAAAACCTGCTGACTCTCAGCCTCATTCAATGGCACACCGTCGACAGTGAAATTTATCCTGTCGGCACTTGATCCGCGTATGCGCATGGAAGCATATCCGACACCGTTGCCTCCGTCCGACGTCAGTGTCAGCGAAGGCGTCCCTACAAATAAATACGGCAGCGATTGCCCTGTATTGTTTGCTTTTAATTGAGTAGCTGATAGATTTCGGAAAGCCACAGGCGTCTCTTTCCGGGCATGGACGGCAGATACAACTACTTCATTCAATTCATAAACCTTGATCGAATCGACCTCCTGTGCAGCAATAGGCATAGCAGTGAATATCAACATGCTAAGCCATGTAATAAATAATTCCTTTTTCATTTTACCGTTATTAATTCGTTAAACAAAAAAAGGGGATAAAAAGACTCGTAGACTTACATCTTCCTACGCCGGTATTATCCGGATCAGGTTGTAAGGGTTTGATCTCAGCCTGAAAGTAAGGCACCCCTGTTTTAATATCGAGGACAAAAGTAGATGAAAAACATGTTTCTTCCAAATTATTTGATTGTTTTTGAAAAAAATGTTTAATTTCGCAAATCTTTACATGTTAATAATGGATCGTGACGTATTATTTTTCTGTTCGTTTTGCCGACATAAATCTGCCGAAGATTTATCAATGATGAGTTGTTCGATAGAGAATGTCGCACGTACATACAAGAGAGAAGAATATATTGCTTATCAGGGAGATACCGTTTCTTCTATGTATATGTTGCTGAAGGGAACGGTGAAGACTGAAATCGTTTCGGATACGGGAATGACGCTTTCCGTAGAGCTGATTGATGCGCCGTATCCGCTGGCTGCGGCATTCCTTTTTGCCGACGACCATCATTTTCCGGTAGATATTATTGCAGTGACAGACTGCGAAATATTGGTGATACCCAAGCGCGATGTAGAGAAACAATTGTCTGCCTGTCCCGATTTTATGCGGTCTTTTCTGACTTATAATGCGAATAATTTTCTCACGCTGTCCGACAGGTTGAAAATTTTTTCTCAAAAAAGCATCAAGGCTAAAATTGCGTACTATCTCCTGCAACGCACTAAAAACGGTAGCTTTGAGATGGAACGCAATGTGTCTGAACTTGCCGAATATTTTGGCGTCGAGCGGCCATCGCTCTCGCGCGCCTTCTCGGAGATGTCTCGCGACGGGATTATCCAGTTTTCAGGCAAAAGAGGCAAGATACTGGATCATAAAGCGATGAACGAAATTAGAGGATAAAAATTTATGCTAAAAAACAATCTCATAATCAGTTGTTTCCTGCTATTCTTTTTGGCGGGAACGGGAGGCTGCAAAACAAATCAAAAAATGGACAAAGTGCGCTTGATAACCCTTGATCCCGGTCATTTTCACGCGGCGCTGGTGCAGAAAACTTCGTATCCGAATGTGTCCGATGAAGTCTACGTCTATGCACCTGACGGCGATGATTTAAGGGAACACATGAAAAGAATTAAAGACTACAATTCGCGAACCGAGTCTCCCACGCATTGGAGAGAAATTGTCTATATAGGTGATGATTATCTGGAAAGAATGCTTGCCGAGAAGAGAGGAAACGTCGTTGTCACGTCAGGTAATAACGGCCGAAAAGCGGAATATATCCTGAAAACGTTGCAAGCCGGAATTAATGTCCTGGCTGACAAACCTATGGTCATCGCTCCCGAAGACTTCGACGTACTCCGATACTGCTTTGATGTTGCCGATGAAAATGATATTTTGCTCTATGACATTATGACTGAGCGCTATGAAATCACGACGCAGTTGCAGCGAGAATTTTCAAGACAACAGGAGATTTTCGGTCAATTGGAGCGGGGGACACCCGAAAATCCGGCCGTAACGAAAGAGAGCGTACATCATTTTTTCAAGACCGTTTCCGGCAATCCGCTGACGCGTCCGGCATGGTTCTATGACGTCGGGCAGCAGGGCGAAGGAATAGTTGACGTAGCTACTCATCTTGTTGATTTAGTGCAATGGGAGTGCTTTCCAGAACAAATTTTGGAATACACTGATGATATTGAACTCCTTCAGGCAAGACATTGGACGACGTCTTTAAGTTTGTCTCAATTTACGCAATCCACAGGTATGGACAATTTCCCCGACTATCTGAAAAAAGATATTGTAAATGACTCATTACGTGTTTATTCCAATGGTGAGATAATCTATCGTCTTAAGGGAATTTGTGCCAAAGTATCTGTTACATGGAATTACGAGGCGCCTCCCGGTGCAGGTGACACGCATTATTCCATCATGCGTGGAACAAAAGCGAATTTAATTATCCGCCAAGGAGCAGAACAGCAGTATATTCCTGTTCTTTATATCGAGATTCCGGAAGCGGTTGATTTGCAGGCTGCTACTGCAAATGTGGAAAAATATTTTCCAAATGTGGAGAAAAAGTATCCCGGCATCGCTCTGAAAAAGATTTCCGACAGGGTATGGGAAGTGCAAGTCCCTCAGCATTATCATAATGGACATGAGGCGCATTTCGGACAGGTGACTGAAAAATTCTTGCAATATCTGCAAGACGGAAAGCTCCCAGATTGGGAAGCGCCGAATATGATTGCCAAATATTATACTACTACACAGGCACTTCGCATAGCAAAAGCCGGTTCTGCCAAGTGATGCAATCCTCGTAAAGGATGCATTCCGTACGGAATGCAGGTCTTTGTACGCATACCTTTTCTACCGAGCGATACAATCCTATGGATTGCAGGCCGAGCT
>JAITMM010000035.1 GCA_031277335.1 Tannerella sp.
CAATAAGATACGATTTATATTCAGTCATTTAAAGCACGGCAAAGCCCCGTCAGTCCCATAGGGATGACCTCAAAACGCTGACAAATATACGAATATGCAGCGACTTTACAAATAAAAACGTAAAGGAAAAATGAATATTATGTGAGGGCGGGTTATTTTTGGCCTTCGGAGCCGCCGATGATGTCGAGTAACTCGCTGGTAATGGCGTTCTGACGCTGTTTGTTGTATTGGATGGTCAGTTCGTCGAGGATTTCGTCGGCGTTGTCGGTGGCGATTTGCATGGCGACGGTGCGCGCGGCATGTTCGGCTGCTACGGAATCGAGCAGGATGGCGTAAATCTTGCTGCGTAAAGCGTAGGGTATCAGCGATTCGATGATGGCCCGGCGGTCAGGCTCAATCAGGTAGTCTGTCGGTACGGATTTGGTTGTCTGATGTTTTGTCAGGTCGAAGGGTAAAAAGAGTTCTTCGGTCGGCACCTGCACGCCGGCGCTCTTGAAGTGGTTGTAAATCAGGTCTACACGATCAATCTTTTTGGCCAGAAAGTCTTTGATCAGTGCATCGGCAATTGCTTTTGCGCCTTCGAAGTCGGGTTTGTCCATGAGCGGGATGTAACTGCCTTTGGCTTCGACGGGCAGCGTCATTTTTTGTACGGCGGCTTCCACTTTTTTCCCTATCGGATAGATTTCTATTTCAGCGTGTTGGCTGCTGTAGTGTTGTATCCGGTTGGATAATAGACGTATGATATTGGAGTTGAACGCGCCGCAGAGGCTTGAGTTCGAGGAAAGGGCGACAATGGCGACTCGCTTTGCCGGCCTGGATTCGGAAAAGGCGGATGAAATCTGCTCGTCTTCGTTGTAGCCCGAAAGAAAGTTGTTTAATATGCCGGCCACCTTAATCTCGTAAGGCAGAAAGCGTTCGATTTGCGTTTGGGCTTTGCGCAGTTTTGAAGACGCCACCATCTTCATGGCCGAGGTAATTTTTTTCGTCGATTTTACCGAGGCGATACGTCCTTTTATTTCTTTTAATGAAGCCATTTTTAATCGTTTTTTATAAGGGCAACCGCCGTGTGGGTTGCCCTTATGATTTTTTACAATTTGAAATCTTTCACTAATTCGTTGGCTGTCTGTGTAAGTATCTTCTCAACATCATCGTTGAGGATACCTTTTTGAAGCACATCAAGCGCCTGTTCGCGATATTTCAGTTCCAGCCGTTCGAGGTATTCCTTTCCAAATTCCCTGACTTTTTCAACCGGCACGTCGAGCAGCAATCCCTTGGTACCTATATAGATAAGAGCTATTTCATATTCTACGGGCAACGGATTGTATTGCGGCTGAATCAGGAGGGCGGAATTTTTGCGTCCCTTGTCCAATACCATTTTTGTCTGGGCGTCAAGATCGCTGCCGAATTTGGTAAATGCCTCCAACTCACGATATTGAGCCTGGTCTATTTTCAACGAGCCGGCAATTTTCTTCATTGCCTTGATTTGCGCATTTCCGCCTACGCGGGAGACGGATATACCGACGTTGATGGCCGGGCGGATACCGGCATTGAACAGGCTCGTTTCGAGGAAGATCTGTCCGTCTGTAATGGAGATCACATTGGTTGGGATATAGGCAGACACGTCTCCGGCTTGCGTTTCGATAATCGGCAGGGCGGTCAGTGAGCCTCCGCCTTTGAGGAGCGGTTTCAAGTTGTCCGGGACGTCATTCATTTGAGCTGCAACGCTGTCATTATTAATGATTTTAGCTGCGCGTTCCAAGAGACGGGAGTGTAGATAGAAGATGTCGCCGGGATAGGCTTCGCGTCCTGACGGGCGGCGGAGGATGAGCGATACTTCGCGGTAGGAGACGGCCTGTTTGGAGAGGTCGTCGTAGATGACGAGTGCATGACGTCCGGTGTCGCGGAAAAATTCGCCGATGGCGGCGCCGGCATAGGGGGCATAGAAGCGCAGCGCAGCAGGGTCGGAGGCCGAGGCAGCCACGATAATCGTATATTCGAGCGCTCCCTTGGATTGGAGTGTGTTTACGATATTTGCAATCGTCGAGCCTTTCTGTCCGATGGCCACATAGATGCAATAGACGGGTTTGCCGGCAAGATAATTGCTTCGCTGATTGATGATTGTGTCGATGCCGATGGCTGTTTTGCCTGTCTGGCGGTCGCCGATGATCAATTCGCGCTGTCCGCGTCCGATGGGAATCATGGCATCGATGGCGATCATTCCTGTTTGCAGCGGTTCGTTGACCGGCTGGCGGAAAATGACGCCCGGCGCTTTGCGTTCCAGCGGCATGTCAAGCAGGTCGCCATAGATAGGCCCCTTGCCGTCAATGGGTTGGCCGAGCGGATTGATGACGCGTCCCAGCAGGCCTTCGCCCGTGGGGATGGAAGCGATGCGTCGCGTACGTTTGACGGTATCGCCTTCCTTGACCTGGTCGGTATGTCCCAGCAGGACGGCTCCTACCTGGTCTTCTTCGAGATTCATCACTACGGCCATTTCTCCGTTTTCAAGTAGCAGGAGTTCGCCCGATTCGGCTTTGCTCAAGCCGAAGATGCGGATCACTCCGTCGCTTACCTGGAGCACTGTCCCCACTTCTTCGAATTTCACCTGGGAATCAATGCCTCCCAATTGCATTTTCAGTACTTCTGTTATCTCGCTTGCTTTTATATCAGTCATACATTTTAATTTTTTAAGAGTGAATTAATTCAAGCCTCAGTTGTTTCAAGATATTTCTCACGCTTGCATCCAACCGCATGTCATCGATTTCCACGATGAATCCTCCGATCATGTCCTTATCAACCGTTGTAACAAATTCGACTTGATTGCTATGTTTCTTGACTAAATCCACAAGTTTACCTTTCACCTCGTCACTTGCCGGTTCGGTAGTAACCAATTTCATGATTATCAGGTCTTTTTCTTCCCTGTAGACTTTATCGTACATCAAGGCAATATTCTGTATATATTGCGTCCGTTTATTTTTGACAATCAAGCGAATAGCTTTATCGCACGTGTCACTGATATCTTGTCCGGCGGCAGTTGTCAACAACTTAATTTTCACATCAGGGGAGACGGTCGGGTCATCCAGCGTCTTGGAAAGGCGGGGGACTGAAATGAACTGTTTTGACAAGAAACTCAGTTCCTTGCGTAGACGGTCTTCTTCCTTGCGTTCGGCTGCAAATTGAAAAATGGCTTTCGCGTAGCGGTGTGAAATAATTCCTGCGTCCATTTGTTAATTTTTTTGTACTTCTTCGATCAGTTTCTGCACTAACTCGCGTTGAGCCGGAGGATTATCCAAATTCTTACGAAGGACTTTTTCGGCAATCTCGATTGATAAATCCACAATTTGGTTGCGAATGTCCTTGACAGCTAAGTCTTTTTCCTTCTGGATGGCAATTTGCGCTTCGGCGATAAGTTTTTTGGCTTCGATGGAAGCCTGTTCTTTCGCTTCTTTGATGACCTTACTGCGCGTCTCCTGCAGCTCCTTCAACATACGCATCTCATTTTCACGGGCTTGCTTCAATATTTGCTCGCTTTCTTCCTGAATCTTCAGCAGCCGTTCGTTGGCTGTTTTGGCTGATTCCAACGAGTTGTCAATGAATGACTTCCGTTCGTCGACCATTTTCACGATGACGGGGAAGCCAAACTTGGCAAGAATAAAGAATACGACCCCAAAGGAGATCAGCATCCAGAATATAAGACCGGGATCGGGTGATAATAACATGATTTACTTAATGATGAATGCACATGCAACGACAGCAAACAATGCAACGCCTTCGATCAGGGCAGCTGCAATAATCATACTCATCCGAATCTCGCCGGCTGCTTCCGGCTGGCGGGCAATCCCTTCCATGGCTGACTGGCCGATTTTACCGATTCCCAATCCTGCTCCAATGACAGATAATCCTGCACCTAATCCGGTGCCTAATTGTGCTAAACCTGAGCCTGTTACAGCTTGCAATAAAATTGACAATAACATAATTTTTTAATTTTAATTTATGAATTATTTAGTTTAAATCTTTTCTTGTCCACTAATTTCACTAATTTCACGAATTTTTTATCTTTTGAACTCTTGAACATTGAACTTTGAACATTGAATTGTTTTAGTGTTTTGAGTGATGAGGCTGCACCTGCGACAGGCCGATAAACACGGCTGAAAGCATGGTGAAGACATACGCTTGAATATAAGCCACTAACAGCTCTATAAACCCGATGAAGACGGTCATCAGTATCGAGATGATGCTCATCCCGGTGTTCAGCGCAGGGCCGAGACTGACCGTTAAGAATATCATGCACGTCAATCCAAGTATGATGGAATGACCTGCCAATATGTTGGCAAACAGACGAATCATTAATGCAAACGGTTTCGTGAAGATGCCGACGAGTTCGATGGCCGGCATGATTGGAATCGGCGCTTTCAGCCATAGCGGTACGTCGGGCCAGAGGATTTCGCGCCAGTATTCCTTTGTCCCAAAGACATTTACGATTACAAACGTAAAAAGCGCCAGTATGCTTGTGATGGCGATATTGCCAGTGACATTGGCGCCGCCGGGGAATATAGGAATGATTCCCAGCAAGTTATTTGTAAAGATAAAAAAGAAGACGGTCAGGAGGTAGGGGACGTACGGTTTATAGTTTTTGCCGATACACGGTTTGATAACACCATCTACTACGCTCATAATCAGCATCTCTATCAAGGCGATAAATCCTTTGGGAGAGGCGGATTCGGGGCGG
>JAITMM010000126.1 GCA_031277335.1 Tannerella sp.
ATATACCTTCCGTCCTGATCTTCAGGCGTCCAAAGCGTGCGTGAGCCGATGCGTCGCGAATAGAAAAGCGCTTCGCCGAGGTTGCTGAAAATATTTTTTCCTTCGAGGAAGAAGGGGCGTTTTTCTTCGTAATATGTCTCGAAGGCAGTCAGGTTGATGGTGGACGGGTCGGCTTCGACTTGTCCGAAGTCGGGGTTGATGCTGAAGTCGAGCGTGAAGTCGCTTGTCAGGCCTACTTTGCCGTCCAGTCCGGCGCCAAATCTCCATTCGGATGATTTTGAATAAGGGTTATCTTCTTCTTTTTGTGACAGTTGATACTTGACGGTGGAGTAGGGCATCAGCTCTATTCTGCGCGATTTCGGCAGTCCCGAAATGCCTTCAAGCCGGCTTAAGGAATATACGAAGCCGCTGTTTTGCTGCGGGATCAGGTGGACGAACGATGTCTCGGCCTTTCTGTCAATGATACGTGCAGCCGTGAATCCCCATTCCTGTTCGTTGGTTGTGTTGGCGTAGCGCAGTTGGGAGAGCGGGATGCGAAACTCTGCATACCAGCCTTTTGCGTTGTGCGACGCCTTGCCTTCCCAGACGGCATTCCAGGTATAGTCGTCGTTTATGTTGTTGAAAGTCAGGAAATCAACCTTCGTTCCGCCGGCCGTCAGTCCGAAAGAGAACCCTGTCCGGCGATCGTTATAGCTGTCGAAGATAATGAACGCGGCATCGCCCGATAACTGATCTCTCGGTGAGAGCCAGCGGTTTATCTTGAGCGGCTCGGCGTCGAAACACTGTATGGCGACATATATATTTTCATCGTCATAGATGATTTTGAGACGTGTATCTTCCGTAGCAGGCTGTCCTTCATTGGGTTGCCGCTGCACAAAGTTACCCGACCAGATGCCTGTCTGTTGCCAGCATTCATCATCGACGACGCCGTCAATGGCGGGTGGTGTCGCCGTTCTTGTAGCCCTGTACGTTTTCCGCGACATGCTGTCTGTTGTCATATATTTGGCTGTCAGGATATTATCTGTCAAAATAGTGTCTGTTGAGATGCTGTCTATTGACCTTGTCTCGTTTGACCCTGATAGGCGCCCTACAATACTGTCCGGCCCGTATTGCGCGTGCAAAAGATTTGCTGTCCAGCATATTACCAGCGTTACAACCCATTTGAAATGTCTCATACGTTTGTTAAGTGTTTAAGTAAAAACTCTCTTACAATTTAAAGACGTATGAATTTTCGGAATGTTACATTTTTTTTCCAACATATTTTATCGCTGCGGATTAATTCTGCAAACAGCTTAAATTCGGGAGGGAAGCCAATATACGGGGTTTTGAAAATTTTTATGCGTAAACCTTTGTTTGAAAGATAAAAAAATGATATTTTTACGGCTCAAAAAATAGGGACTTCCGGTTTATTAAATTTTAGAAACAAAAAGAAATGTTGCAGTTTTTTCAGGATACGCCTGTGTTACAGTATGTTTTGGCAGCCTTCATCGGGATCGGACTGGCTGCGGCCACAGGATTGCGGGTGTTTTTGCCGATGTTTGCCGTCAGTCTGGCTTCTTATTTTCATTGGATTCCGGTCAGTGAAAGTTTTGAATGGCTGGCAGGGCTTCCTGCATTGATAATTACCGGCATCGCCACCGTCGTGGAAATTCTGGCATATTATATTCCGTTTATAGACAATCTGTTAGACTCTATAACCGTGCCGATGGCAACGATTGCCGGAGCCATTTTATTTGCGGCACAGTTCACTGATTTGGAGACATTTCCGCAATGGGCGCTGGCTCTGATTGCAGGCGGAGGGACTGCGGCGATCGTCAGTTCGACCATGGCCGGCGCAAGAGCCTTATCTTCAACGACAACCGTTGGTGTGGCCAATCCCGTCGTCTCAACCATCGAAACGACAGGGGCAGTCGTCATGACGGCATTTTCGTATATTTTTCCGGTGATTGCCTTTGTGTTGGCAGTTGTATTTATTGTCCTGATAATCAGGATTAGAAAGAAAATAAGAAAACGAAGGGCGGAAAGAAAGAATAAAGCGGATAATCCCCCTTCTCCCTTTTGAGAAAAGGAAAAGGGGGATTCACGATTAACCTTCGATCTCGACCATGACAACCGATTTGGCCGGCAGTTGGATGGTCAGGGCACCTTTGCTCAGTTTGGCGCCTGTAAAGGTGGTTACCCTTACCTTGCCGGGTTGCTCGAACGTGTTGTAGTCGTTGATCTTATCCGAAGTCAATACTTGACCTCTCACGCTTTTCGCCGCAATACCTCTCAAATCACATTCAATGTCTATCGCCTTGTTCGGGTCGGCATTGACTAACGTGATATGCACTTTTCCGGAAGCATCGCGCGAAGCTGTTGTGCTGACGGCGTCAATCTTTTTGCCGTTTACTTCGTATGTCGGACTTTTAAAAGCCATTGGCAGCAGCGTGGCATCGTGGTGAGCCTTATATAGATAGAACACCCAGTAGGTAGGCGTCAGCAGCATCTTTTCATTGTCGGTCAGGATGACTGACTGCAATACATTGATTGTCTGCGCAATATTGGCAATCTTCACCCGGTCGCAATGCTGATTGAAGATATTCAGGTTGATACCGGCAACGATGGCGTCGCGCATGGTATTTTGCTGATAGAGGAATCCGGGATTGGTGCCCGGCTCGACGTTATACCATGTTCCCCATTCATCGGGAACCAGTCCGACGCGCTTTTGCGGATCATACCTGTCCATGATGGTGGCATGGCGGCTGACGAGTTCTCCCATTCTGTATGTCTTCTCAATCGTCGTAAAATATTCAGCTTCATCAAATTGCGTAGCCGATCCCTTGTCTCCCCATTCTTTGGGCACGGTGTAGTAATGCAACGAAATCCCCTGCATGTTCCTTGCTGCATTTTTCATCATGACTTCAGTCCAGTGATAATCGTCGGTGTTGGGGCCTCCGGCTATTTTGTACAGGCGGTTATCGCCGTAGTTGCGAGTATATGTGGCATAGCGCTTGAACTGATCCGTATAAAATTCGGCCGTCATATTGCCGCCGCAGCCCCAGTTTTCGTTGCCTACACCCCAGAACTTCACTTTCCACGGCTTGTCGCGTCCGTTTTCACGGCGGAGGTTGGCCATCGGGCTTTCACCGTCGAATGTGATGTATTCCACCCACTTGGACATCTCTTCGACCGTGCCGCTCCCGACATTTCCGCAAATATAAGGCTCGCAACCGAGCTGTTCGCAGAGGTCAAGAAATTCGTGTGTGCCGAAACTGTTGTCTTCCACGACGCCTCCCCAATGGGTGTTGATCATCTTGGGACGTTTGTCGCGCGGGCCGATCCCGTCCATCCAGTGATATTCGTCGGCAAAACATCCGCCCGGCCAGCGAAGGTTCGGGATAGCAATGTCTTTCAACGCTTTGACCACGTCATTGCGAATACCTCTCGTGTTGGGAATCGACGAATTTTCGCCGACCCAATACCCTCCATAGATGCAATGGCCTAAATGCTCGGAGAAATGTCCGTAGATATGCCTGCTAATCACTTGATCGCCTTGATCGGCATTGATTGTCATTTTGTTTTGCGCCCGGATTGCCATACTGCAACCCACCAGCAAAACCGTCAAAAATAAAAAAGTTCGTGTCATAAATCTTTAATTAAATGTAACATATATAAAATTATCCATTGATTTCTCCTTAACAATCTTCAAGCGATAATCCCTTGTAAGATAGTTGATAATCTTTTAACATTCTGGTGGCATGCAAGAAGTTAGCCGCTTTATTACGAAGTGTCTCCAGATTGAAATTTGCAACATTCCGTTTTACTTCAATTATTTGGGCTTGTCGTTCGAGTTCATTCACCGCAATGATGTCTATTTCATTTTCTCCTTTTCTGTCCCAATAGCCTCCTATTTGTGTAATACTTTGGGATTGAATGATTTTCGTGCGGAAATACTTTTCCAGCATTTTGCCGCTAAATGTCTTATAATCACGGTCTATAATGCTTCGTAAGCCGTCAAAATTGCCTACTTCGATCATATAACCGTATTTGTAGATAAACCTGAACCAGAAAGTCAGAAAATTGTCTTCAAGCGCATACCTGACATTTTTGGTTTCGACCTTTGAAAATATCGGTATATTCTTCGTTATCAATCCATAATCCTGTTCCAATTTGGTCAGGTAGCCGCCTATTTCCCGTTTGACCACCGCTTCGATTTTTGCTCTCGTATTTTCTCCGCGTGCTATGGCCGAGAGAATGGTAAAATAAGTGGCATATTCTGTTCCAAATTCCTCCACAAGCATGTTTTTTCCTTCATTCAGAAAGGTGGAATCCTCCTGAATGATCAGATCAAGCATCTGCCGATAAGTGGTTGAGCCACTATCCATTAAAAGCTGAACATACTTGGCCACTCCTCCCGTGAACGTATAAAGTGCAAGTAAATCTTCCGGAGTATAATTGGGATTATAGTCGGCAAGTATTTCTTTAAGTGATTCTATTTCAAATGTTTTAATGCTCATTTTGGCGGTCGCCCTACCAAAGAGCGGTTCCTTTTCATTCTCAAAAATTCTGTACATCAGCGATAGCACCGAGCCGCAAACAATGAGATTTATTTTGCTTGATTTCTCGTACCTATCCCAATAATGTTGAATCTCGCTGTATACATTTGGAGCAACACGGATAAACTCCTGAAATTCATCAATTATCAACGTAAAAGAACGTTGTTCGGAAAGTTGCATCAGAAATTCGAATAATTTGGCGAAGCTGCCAATCTCGCCCAAAACAGGAACATTGAGTTTTGAAGCTATCTCCTGCTGAAAATCCTGACAAAGAAAACTTTCGGCTTTTCGGGCAACAAAAAAATAGAGAATAGGCGTTTCATCGTTGATTCTCAACGCCAATTGCGTTTTGCCGATGCGTCGCCGACCTGTCAGTACTGTAAATTGTGCAGTACGGACAGAGCGTTCCCTGATCTCATTCAGTCGTGCGAGTTCCTTTTCCCGATTATAAAATTTCATGCAATTTTCTTCTTTTTCTTCAGTTGCGAAACGGCCGTTTCGGAAATGGCGGTTTCGGTGGTGCAAATGTAACGATTATTTTAATAATTTGATTGTTGTCGTAAAATGAAATTGCATCGGGAAGACCCTGTAGGGGTTGAGGACGGAAATGGCTGTGCAGCCCACGCCGCTGGTGGCGTAGTCGAAGTTAAACGTGATTCCATCGTCGGATTCCTGCAATTGATAGGGATACGTTGCTTTGGTCAGGTTTTCGGTTGTGAATGGGTAGGCGTTAAAGTTGAACCATTGGTTTCCTGAAAATTCCAATCCTATACCTTCTTCGTCCGTGACCCTGACCCAACGGTTTTCGGTGCGCAGGCCGTAGTCTTCGGGCCATAGATACGGTTCGTACATGTCCTTGACCGTTGATGCGTAAACGCCTGTTTTATAGCCTGTTTTACGATCAGGGTAGTTCTCCTGCGGACCTCGTCCGAACCATTCTACGCGGTGCAGATTTTTATTGAGGATCCATTCCATGCCGACGCGGGGAATCCAGGAAGGCATGCGGCCTTGCGGCGTCAGTT
>JAITMM010000184.1 GCA_031277335.1 Tannerella sp.
AATATCTTATATCTTAATAAATGATTCATTTTAAAGTAGTTGTTAAGTTTTAGCAGTAGCTTTGAGCCTTTTCTCGCGATGTGTCAGATATAACGTATTAAATATTAGATAGATAAAGTAAAGCCCCATGAAGACAATGATGAAACGATTCATTTCCACGCGGATGGCAATCGCATATACAGCAATGAATATCAGCGCAATCATCATTTTGCCTACTTTCAGGCCCAACAAAATATTGACCGACTGACGCGGCGATTGCTTCTCATTTTTGCTTTCAAGCATCCAAATCGAAAATAACTCAATGAGTGTGAAGACGATAATGGCGGCTCCCGTCGCTTTTACGGGCGGAATTTCTGTAAAGGCACTATTTCCATACATCATGAGCAGCATGGTTAAAATGCCGCTTAACAGAAACAGAATCAGGGAGTAAGTATATTTTTCAGACCACATAAGCTATTCAATGCAAACAGAAACGGAATTATTTAGGGCTTCCACGAACCCTCCGTGAATCTCCACCTCGATTTTTTCTCCTTTCACACTGTACGTTATCAAGCCTTTATCGAGCACGGAGATGATGGGGGCATGATGATCCAGTATGGTGAACAGTCCGCTATTGAGTCCCGGCAACGTAATTGATTCGGCCTGACCTGAATAGACTTTTTTCTCCGGAGATATGATTTCCAAGTTCATCGCTGATAATTGCTTGTCTTTCTTAACTTAATTTCATTTTTTCTGCTTTCGCGATGGCGTCTTCAATGGTGCCTACATTGAGGAAAGCCTGTTCGGGCAGATGGTCTACTTCGCCGTCCATGATCATATTAAAGCCCTTGATGGTATCTTCGATGGAGACCATGACGCCGGGGACGCCTACGAAGGCTTCGGCCATGAAGAAAGGCTGCGAGAGGAAGCGTTGTACGCGGCGAGCGCGGTTGACGACGAGTTTATCTTCGTCAGAAAGTTCTTCCATGCCGAGGATGGCGATGATATCCTGCAATTCCTTGTAGCGTTGCAGTAATTGTTTGACTCGTTGAGCCGTGTCGTAATGCTCTATGCCTGTGATGTTTGGGTCGAGGATACGCGAAGTAGAGCCTAACGGATCGACGGCGGGATAGATGCCCAGCTCGGAGATTTTCCGGTCGAGCACCGTCGTGGCGTCGAGGAATGCGAAAGTCGTTGCGGGAGCAGGGTCGGTCAAGTCGTCGGCCGGCACATAGACAGCTTGTACTGAGGTGATTGAGCCTTTTTTCGTCGATGTGATTCGTTCCTGCATGGCGCCCATTTCTGTGGCCAGCGTAGGCTGGTAGCCGACGGCCGACGGCATACGTCCCAGCAAGGCAGACACTTCGGAGCCGGCCTGCGTGAAACGGAAGATATTGTCCATGAAAAAGAGGATGTCGCTACCCGAATCGCCGCCTCTGTCACGGAACGACTCGGCGATGGTCAGGCCTGACAGCGCCACGGACGAACGTGCGCCGGGCGGTTCGTTCATCTGACCGAAGACCAAGGTAGCCTGCGACTTACCCAGTTCGTCATAGTCGATTTTCGACAGGTCCCATTCGCCGCGGTCCATGCTTTCCTTGAACTCTTTGCCGTAGCGGATGACGCCCGATTCGATCATTTCGCGCAGCAGGTCATTGCCTTCACGCGTGCGTTCGCCGACGCCTGCAAACACGGAAAAGCCATTGTGCTTCTTGGCGATATTGTTTATCAACTCCATGATTAATACCGTCTTGCCTACTCCGGCGCCACCGAACAGTCCGATTTTTCCACCTTTCAGATAAGGCGCCAGCAAATCGACTACCTTGATTCCTGTGAAAAGGATTTCGTTGGAGGTGGCCAGGTCTTCAAATTTTGGCGGGTCGCGGTGGATCGGTTCGGCACCTTTTTTGTCCAGCACCTTCATCCCGTCGATCGTATCGCCGATGACATTCAGCAATCTACCTTTGACCTGATCGCCGACAGGCATTGAAATAGGTCCTCCCATGCTTTCGACTTCCATCCCGCGAAAAATCCCGTCGGTGGAGTCCATGGCAACGGTGCGAACGGTATCTTCGCCTATATGTTGCTGAACTTCAACGATTAAAATTTTGCCGTCGGGGCGGGTAACTTTCAGAGCGTCATAAATTTTAGGGATAGCATGTCCGACATTTTCATACGAGACATCAATGACGGGACCAATCACTTGAGAAATATATCCAATACTATTTGGCATGACTATTATTTATTTTAACAATTTACTTTTTTTTAAAAATTCGTTTTTAAAAATATGTTACATTTGTTACAATGTCATCACATCGGCTACAAATATACAATTATTTTATCATTCGACCGGCAAAAAGAAAGGACTTTTTTTCCTGAAAAAATAAATAAAAAAACATCCTTTTGGGTGAAAGGATGTTTAACTGATTGTAAAACAGGATGATAATAGAAATTTATTTCAGCGCATAGATTCGCCGGATGATGTCCACTACTTTCAGACCTTCGAGGACATTGGTGTTGATTGATTCGGCGGTATCTTCGCGGAGCACGTTGAGGACGTTGCGGATGACGAAATGGTGGTTTTGCGCCGAGCCTTTGTAGGCGCCGTAGTCGTTGCCTGGATTGGTGGGGGCTAACTCAGGCATGGTGTAATCTTTTACGTGACAGTATGATACCTCGTTCATATATTGTCCGCCGATTTTTATGCTGCCGTTTTCGGCCACGACGAGCATGCTGCTTTCGAGGTTGGTGTCCCAGACGGCCGTCGAGTAGTTGAGGCTTCCGGTGCCGCCATTGACAAAGTTGAAATGCACGATGCCCGAATCCTCAAAATCAGTCAGTTGCGCGTGATTGAAATCGGAAAAGCGCGCTTGAATATCGCAGATATCTCCGAAAAGCCAATACATGATATCGATGAAATGGGAGAATTGCGTGAAAAGCGTTCCGCCGTCCAGCGCAGCTTTGCCGTGCCAGCTATCCGGCTGATAATAACGCCCGTCACGATTCCAGTAGCAATTGAGCTGCACCATATAGATTTTTCCCAGCCTGCCGGAATCGATCATCTCTTTCATCCAGACGGAAGGCGGGGAGTAGCGGTTTTGCATCACGCAGAAGACTTGTTTGCGGTATTGCAAGGAGGCATGGATGATTTTTTCGGCGTCGGCAACGGTGAGCGTCATCGGTTTTTCGATGACGACGTGATGTCCGGAACGGATGGCCTGAAGCGCCATCTCTGCATGTAACCCATTGGGAGTGCAGATATTAACGACATCAAAAGCAAGTCCGCTCTGCAATAAATCATCTATCGACCGGAAGAAAGGGATTTCTTCGGCGAAGTCTTCGAGCGAGAGCGTTTCTTTGGGCGCCACGTCGCAAAGGGCTGCCAATCGGGCACCTTTCTCCCTGACAATCATGGCTGCATGGCGTTTGCCGATATGACCGCAGCCGACGACGGCGAAGCGGATATCTTCTTTAACGGACTGCTGATCGGAGGGTGTCATATATACATTAATTATTATTGGCCTTGAAGAATTGATCGATCCGGCCGACGATCCATTCCATCGTAATGTCCGTCATCTCGGAGTGGATGGGCAGGGAGAGCACCTCCTTGCTTAAACGTGAGGCAATTGCGAGGTCGCCTGAAATGCGCGCCACCCATCTGTAGCCTTCCTGCTCATGTACGGCCATCGGATAATATACGATGGCGGGGATACCGTTTTCTTTCAGATAAAGTTGCAATGCATCGCGTTTTCCGTTTTGCACCTGAATGGTGTATTGATGATATACATGGGTGGAAAACAGTGACTTGGCCGGTATTTTTATGGCGCTTACCGGGCTTAGGAACCTGTCGTAATATAAGGCGACCTTTTGCCTTGCACGCGTAAATTCGTCCATGTAGTTCATCTTAACGTTCAGGATGGCAGCCTGCAACGTATCGAGCCGCGAGTTGCAGCCGATGATTTTATGATGATATTTCGTTGATTGTCCGTGATTTGCAAGGAGTCGGATTTGTTCGGCTAGGTCGGTGTCGGCTGTCATCACGGCGCCCCCGTCGCCATAGCAGCCCAGCGGCTTGGTGGGGAAGAACGAGGTGGTGGCGACATGTCCGATGGCACCGGCTTTCTTGACGGTGTCGTCGGAAAAAGTATAGTCGGCGCCAAGCGATTGGGCGTTGTCCTCGATGATCTTAACTTTGTATTTGGCAGCGAGTTTCATCAGCGGCTCCATGTCGCAGGCTTGGCCGAAGAGATGTACGGCGATGATGGCTTTTGTCCGGCGTGTGATGGCGCGTTCGAGCAGGTCGACGTTGATATTGAACGTGTCGGGATCGACGTCTACGAGGACAGGGGTTATCCCAAGCGAGGCAACCATCTCGGCGGCAGCTATATACGTGAATGCGGGGACGATGACTTCGTCGCCGGGCTGAATGTTGAGCGCCTGCAAGGCCAGCCGGATGGCGTCAGTGCCGTTGCCGCACGGGATGACGCGGGCAATGTTCAGATAGTCAGCAAGTCGGGTGCAGAATGTCTTGACTTGCGGGCCGTTGATGAAAGACGCGTTGCTGATGACTTCCTTGACGGCGTCGTCGATTTCTTTTTCTATGAGCTTGTATTGACTTTGAAGGTCAACCATTTGGATGTTATGGGCCACGGAATATTTTTTTTTAGCCACGAATGGCACGAATGGACACGAATATTATATGTTGAACTTTGACATGACACTATGTGATGGTGCTGCCGGGTTTGACGGAGGTGGCAGGGGTGATGACAACTAATTTGCCGTCAGCGTCTTCGGCGGAGAGGATCATGCCTTCGGAGATGATGCCTTTCAACGGGCGCGGGGCGAGGTTAGCGATGAAACAGACTTGTTTGCCTACCAGTTCTTCGGGCGCATAGTGCTGAGCGATGCCGGAGACGATGGTGCGGCCGCCCAGCCCGTCGTCAATTTTGAGTTGCAGCAGTTTATCGGCTTTCGGCACTTTCGTACATTCCAGCACGATGCCGGACCTGATATCCAATTTTGCAAAGTCGTCGTACGTAACCGTCTCGCGTACAGGCTTTGCCGTGAAGGTGGAGAGTTCGTTTTCCTTTTTGGTGTCCATCAGTTTTTGTATTTGTTTGTCGACTGCCGCGTCGTCTATTTTTTCGAAAAGCAATGATGCGGTGCCTAACTGAAGTCCGGTTTCCAGTAAATCGGCTTCACCGAGCCGGCTCCATTCCAAATCGTTGATATTCAGCATTTCATTTAACCTTTTCATGCTGAAGGGCAGGAACGGGCGGAAGGCAATCGACAGGTTGGCCGTAATCTGCAGGGTAATATTCAATATCGTCTCCACGCGCGCCATATCGGTTTTTGCCAGCTTCCACGGCTCTGAATCAGCCAGATACTTGTTTCCGATATGCGCCAGGTTCATGGCTTCCTTTTGCGCTTCCCTGAAATGAAACGTGTCAAGTTGTTTCTCCAGGTTGGTTTTGATGTTGCTGAAGTCGCTGATTGTCTGAATGTCATAGTCGGTTAGCGAGTTGCGGGGAGGCACTTTGTTTGCGCAATAGTTGTTTGTCAGGACTAAGGCGCGATTGACGAAGTTGCCGAGGATGGCGACTAATTCGTTATTGTTTCGCGTCTGGAAATCCTTCCAGGTGAAGTCATTGTCTTTTGTTTCGGGCGCGTTGGCCGTCAGCACGTAGCGCAGCACGTCCTGTTTGCCGGGAAAGTCGTCGAGGTATTCGTGGAGCCAGACAGCCCAGTTGCGCGATGTCGATATCTTTTCGCCTTCGAGGTTGAGAAATTCGTTGGCGGGGACGTTTTCCGGCAGGTTGTACGTGCCTTCGGCTTTGAGCACCACCGGAAAGACAATGCAGTGAAAAACAATGTTATCCTTGCCGATAAAATGGAGGATTTTCGTTTCGGGGTCTTTCCACCAGGTCTCCCAACTGTCCGGCAATAACTCTTTTGTGTTGGAGATATAGCCGATGGGGGCGTCGAACCAGACGTAGAGGACTTTGCCCTCGGCGCCTTCAACCGGCACGGGGATGCCCCAATCGAGGTCGCGACTGACGGCGCGTGGCTGCAAGCCTGTGTCGAGCCAGCTCTTGCATTGGCCGTAAACGTTTGGTTTCCACTCTGTATGCTCTTCCAATATCCATTGCCGGAGGAAAGATTCGTACTTGTCGAGCGGTAGATACCAGTGCGTTGTCTCGCGCATGACGGGGACGCTGCCGCTGATGACGGATCGCGGATTGATCAAGTCATTGGGGCTGAGCGATGTGCCGCAGGCTTCGCACTGGTCGCCGTAAGCGTTCTCGTTGCGGCAGTGCGGACAGGTGCCCATGATGTAGCGGTCGGCAAGAAACTGTTTGGCTTCCTCGTCGTAGTATTGTTCGCTCGTCTTTTCGACGAATGAACCGTTGTCATACAGCGTTTTGAATATTTCGGAAGACAGTTGGTAATGCACTTTCGAAGTGGTGCGCGAATAGATATCAAATGAGATGCCGAAATCCTCAAAGGCCTGCTTGATGATTTTATGAAAGCGGTCTACGATGTCTTGTGGTGTAACCCCCTCTTTCTTAGCTCTTAACGTGATAGGGACGCCATGTTCGTCCGAGCCGCCGATCAGTAACGCATCTTCGCCTTTGAGCCTGAGATAGCGGGCATAAATATCTGCCGGCACATATACCCCGGCCAGGTGTCCGATATGTACCGGGCCGTTGGCGTAGGGCAATGCTGTGGTGATTAAAGTTCTTTTAAATTGTTTTGCATCCATTTTATCATCTGCATTTGAACGGTGCAAAAGTATCTATTATCCGCGAATTACGCGCATGATACGTCGAAAAAAACAAACATGCTATTCGACGACGAGCATTTTGTCGCCAACCGACATCTTGTCGTTTTCCTTGATATACACTTCTTTGACCGTTCCGGCCATGGAGCTGCGGATTTCATTTTCCATCTTCATCGCCACCAGGACGCAGAGAGGTGCGCCTGCTTCGACCGTGTCTCCCGGCTTGACGTATACCTTTAATATAACGCCCGGCATTTGCGCCGTGATGACCTGGCGACCGATGACGGCCGACTTGGAACGCGCCAAACGCATCTTTCTCAGTTCGTCCACGACGTTGACAAGGAAATAGTCGCCTTTGTTCTTGACTTCGTAATTGGTGCGGTCGAGCGCAGTGATTTGTACGCCGTGCGAATCGTTATTCATTATGATTGAATGAATTGTATCGCCGCCCACGTTATAATCCACTTCGTACATGGTGCCGTTGACAGCTACTTTCTTGATAGGCCCGTCTTCGAAAATCTCCACTTTAAATTCCGTGTCGGGCAGGTCGTTTATTGTTGCGTAATATGTTGCTAAAGCTTTCATAAATAAGGGGATAATTAATAATTGTTGGCCGACATTTGCAGTTTGCCGTAATACTTCCACAGCGATTCGCCGACAAGCGGGACGGTCGTGGCGCGTGCGGCGGCTTCCTTTTCTTCTTCGTAGTGCTTCAGGGCGGCGGCGATGACGGCCACCGTGGGGTCGCTGTTCTGACGGCGCTTGAGTTCTTCGACATCGAATTTTGTATCGATAAATGTCGTGTCATAATTGCCTGTCAGGAATGTATTGTTCTGCAAGACACGCAGATGGAAAGGGATTGTTGTCTTGATACCCAGTATCTTATACTCCCTCAATGCGCGACGCATATTTGAAATGGCCGATTCGCGGTTGCGCCCCCACGAGCACAGTTTGGCGATCATCGGGTCGTAATGCAGGGAGACTTCAAAGCCGGCGTAGATGCTGCTGTCGAGCCTGACGTTTCGTCCTTCGGGCGCTTCCCGCACGCGGATGATGCCCGGCGAAGGCATGAAATTGTTTTCAGGGTCTTCGGCATAAATCCGACATTCGATGGCTGCGCCGCGAAACTCGATCTCCTCCTGGTTGTAAGGCAAGCGATTGCCGCCGGCCACCAGAATCATGTCGCGCACCAGGTCGACGCCCGTACATTCTTCTGTCACAGGATGTTCCACCTGCAGGCGGGTGTTCATTTCGAGGAAATAGAAGTTCTGGTCCTTATCGACCATAAATTCCAGCGTCCCGGCGCTGTAATATCCGATTTTCTTGCAGGCCGTCACGGCCACTTCCAGCATCTTTTTGCGCGTCTCCTCTTTCAAAAAGGGCGAGGGCGATTCTTCGATCACTTTCTGGTTCCGGCGCTGGATCGAACATTCGCGCTCGTAGAGGTGTATGACGTTACCGTATTTATCTCCAAGTACTTGCACTTCTATATGATGCGGATTCTCGATATATTTTTCGATGTAGATGGCGTCGTTGCCGAATGAATGGGCGGCTTCGGAACTCGACATGCGGAAGGCGGCGTCCAGCTCCGATTCCTTGCGCACGAGGCGCATCCCCTTCCCGCCGCCTCCGGCTAATGCCTTGAGCATGATGGGATAACCTATCTCTTTGGCTTGTGCGCGGGCTTCTTCCACGCCGGAGACGGGTTCTTCCGTTCCGGGTACGATCGGCACGCCTGCCTCTTTCATGATCTTGCGGGCTTCGGTTTTTACGCCCATCTGCGCGATGACGTCGGCGCTCGGCCCGATGAAGATGACTTTTTCCTCTTCACAGCGGCGTGCGAAATCGGCATTTTCCGACAGGAAACCGTAGCCCGGATGGATGGCAGCGCCTGTTTTTTTGGCAATGTCAAGAATCAATTCCGGCTTGAGATAGGAGATATCGGATTCATCGTCAGAGATGCAGTAGGCTTCTTCGGCATAGCGGACGTGCAGCGCGCCGCGGTCGACATGGGTATAAATGGCCACTGTCGGCAGGTTCATCACGCGGCAGGAGCGGAAGATCCGCATGGCTATTTCACCGCGATTGGCTACAAGGACTTTTTTTATCATAATTTTATATATTAACGGACAGATTTCAGCTGTGCATAATCTGAAAACTATAAAGGCAAATTGGAATGTTTTTTGGGAGGATTGGACTGGCGTTTGTTGGCAAGCAGTTCGAAGCTGCGGATCAGACGGGAGCGGGTGACGGACGGTTCGATGATTTCATCGACATATCCCAGTTCGGCAGCCCGGTAGGGGTTGGCAAATTTCTCGCGGTAGTCGTCCAGCAGTTCCTTGCGTTTGGCTTCGGTGTCATTGGCTTCGGCTATCTCTTTGCGAAACAGGATGTTGACGGCGCCGTCGGCTCCCATCACGGCAATTTCGGCTGTCGGATAGGCGTAGTTGAGGTCGCCGCGGATATGCTTTGAACTCATCACGTCGTAGGCGCCGCCGTAGGCTTTCCGCGTGATCACCGTCACTTTCGGCACGGTGGCTTCGCAGTAGGCATACAACAGCTTGGCACCGTGGCGAATAATGCCGTCGTATTCCTGATTGACGCCGGGCAGAAATCCCGGAACGTCCACAAAAGTGAGGAGCGGGATATTGAAGGCATCGCAGAACCGGACGAATCGCGCCGCCTTGACGGATGCGTTGATATCGAGCGTGCCGGCCAGTGCAGCAGGCTGATTTGCAACGACTCCGATGCTTTTCCCGTTGAGACGGATATAGCCGATGACGATATTTTTGGCATAGTCTTCCTGTACCTCCATGAAGTTTTCATCGTCGGCTACGGAAGTGATAAGTTCCTTTATATCATAAGGTTGATTCGGATTTGTCGGAACAAGTGCATCGAGTGCCGGATCAATCCTGTTGGGGCTATCGGTGGTCGGCACGAAAGGCGGTTCGGCCATGTTATTATTTGGTAGGAACGACATCAGTTCCCTGATTTTCAGGATACAGTCTATATCGTTGTCGGCCGAAAAGTGAGCCACGCCGGAACGACCCGTATGGATGTCCGAGCCGCCCAACTCGTTTTTTGTCACATCTTCCTGTGTGACGCTTTTGACGACGTCAGGCCCGGTGATAAACATATAGCTGCTTTCCTTGACCATCATGATAAAATCCGTCAGCGCAGGCGAATAGACGGCACCTCCGGCACACGGCCCCATGATGGCGCTGATTTGAGGTATCACGCCTGATGCCATCGAGTTGCGTAGGAAAATATCGGCATATCCTGCCAACGAACGGACGCCTTCCTGAATGCGTGCACCGCCGGAATCATTCAGACCGATGACGGGCGCGCCGACTTCCATCGCCAAATCCATGATTTTACATATTTTTTTGGCATAAGTTTCAGACAAGGCGCCTCCGAAAACAGTGAAGTCCTGAGCGAAAACAAACACCGTGCGATTGCCGAGCAAGCCGTAGCCGGTGACGACGCCATCGCCCAGCGGACGTTGGTTTTCCATCCCGAAATCAGTACATTTATGGGTGACGAATTTATCTATTTCGACGAATGTGCCTTTCTCCAAAAGAAGGTCAATTCTCTCTCTTGCAGTCAGTTTGCCTGCCTTGTGCTGTTTGGCTATACGGTCGGCTCCTCCGCCTAATTCGGCTTGCCGGTTCAGGTTATTCAGTTGTTCAATTTTTCCTTTCATACATTGAAATCCATTAAATAAAGAGACAAAAGTAGGCATTTTTTCTTTCTCACAAACATGAGTTACATTTTTTTTTAACATTCTGTACTTGAACGTTGCGTTGATTTTGCTACCTTTGCATGGCATAACAGCAAAAAATCAGTAGAGCGATGAGAGATTTTATCCGTGTCCTGCAACGATTCGTGCCGCCGTATAAGAAATATTTGGCGTGGAATATCATATTCAATATCCTGTCGGCCGTCCTGAATCTTTTTTCCTTTGCGCTGATTATTCCCATCCTGAATATCCTGTTTAACATTTCGGAAAATACGTACGTATGGATGGCGTGGGAGTGGGATTTTTTTTCGTGGGAGGCCTGGAAAAATGTGCCTTCCTTTGCGGAGAACAACTTTTTTGCCTATATCTCCGGACTGATCGCTACGAAGGGTGGCGCCTTTACCTTGATCATTCTTGGCATCTTCCTGATAGTCATGACTTTCTTCAAGGTGGCCACCATGTACCTGGCTTTTTACACGATGATACCGATACGTACCGGCGTGGTGCGCGACATCAGGAATCAGATCAACCGGAAAATCACCCGTTTATCTCTCGGTTTTTTCTCCGAAGAACGCAAGGGCGATATCATTGCGCGCGTTTCGGGCGATGTGAATGAGATAGAGTCGTCTATCATGAGTTCGCTGGATATGCTGTTCAAAAATCCGATCCTGATTTCGATTTATCTGATCGGGATGATTATTATCAGCTGGCAACTGACGCTGTTCGTTTTTATCCTGTTGCCGGTTGCGGGATATGTGATGGGAAAGGTTGGTAAATCCCTCAAGCGCAAATCGTTGGTCGGTCAGGAGCAATGGGGGCAGTTGATGAGCCAGATAGAAGAAACGCTGGGAGGGCTGCGCATCATCCATGCCTTCAACGCAGAGAAAAAGATACAGCAGCGGTTTGAGAAGAGTAACGAGAAGTTTCGGCGCATCACCAACCGCATCTATAGTCGCCAGCAGATGGCACATCCGATGAGCGAATTTTTGGGGACGGTCACCATCGCCATCATCCTCTGGTACGGGGGCAGCCTGATCCTGGGAGACAGCAGTTCGATCAGCGCATCGACCTTTATCTATTATCTTGTAATCTTTTACAGCATCATCAACCCGGCCAAAGACCTGAGCAAAGCATCGTATGCCATCCGGAAAGGACTTGCTTCCATCACACGCATAGACAAGATCCTGATGGCGGAAGAGGAGATACACGACCCCGCCAATCCGGTGCCCGTTGTCTTGACGGATGGCATTCATTATGACGATGTATGGTTCAGATACAAAGAGGATTGGGTGCTGAAAGGGATCAATCTGACCATTGCGAAAGGAAAGACAATAGCCCTTGTCGGGCAGTCGGGTTCGGGCAAGAGCACGCTGGTGGACTTGCTGCCCCGCTTTTATGATGTGACACAGGGTGTTATCCGAATAGATGACACCGATATCCGTTCGGCTTCATTGCAAGAGCTGCGCGGGCTAATGGGCAATGTCAACCAGGAAGCCATCCTATTTAACGATACGTTTTTCAACAACATAGCTTTCGGCAAGGATAACGCCACGCTGCAGGAAGTGCAGGAAGCGGCGCGCATCGCCAATGCGCACGATTTTATCATGGCCACAGCCGACGGCTACGACACGAATATCGGCGACCGCGGCGGCAAACTGTCGGGCGGACAGCGCCAGCGCATCAGCATCGCCCGCGCCATCCTCAAAAACCCGCCCATCCTGATCTTCGACGAGGCCACCTCGGCACTCGATACGGAATCGGAGCGGCAAGTGCAGGAAGCGCTTGAGCGGCTGATGCGCAGCAGGACGACGATTGTGGTGGCGCACCGCCTGTCGACTATACGTAAAGCCGACGAAATCTGCGTGTTGCACGAAGGCAAGATCGTCGAGCGCGGATGCCACGACGAATTGATTGCATTAGACGGGTACTACAAAAAATTGTGTGATATGCAGCAGTTTTGAGGGGAGCGATAAAGGCTGCACAGCAGGTCATTGTTAGTTTTTTTTCAGATTTTTTAAAAAAACTTCATAATTTGTTGTAGAATTGAAAAAAAACACTACTTTTGACACGTTAAGACTTTTAAGAAGGAAGATAAATTGATAATCTAAAAATAAATATCACATGAATGAAATGTTGAATGTAAACAGAAGAGGGTTTCTCAAGGGATCTGCCTTGGGGGTGTTGGGCACGATGACAATGCCGGCTATTATAACAAGTTGCGCATCGGGCGGCGGAGAGAAACTGATAGAGGTAGAAGTACCTGAGTTATTGAACAAAGCAGCTGAAGGCAGGCCTTTGAAAGCAGGCCTTGTAGGTTGCGGCGGGCGCGGTACGGGTGCTGCATTGAATTTTCTTGCTGCAGGCGACGGCTTGCAAATCACCGCCTTGGGTGATGTGTTTGAAGACAAAATGACAGCTTGTCGTAAAGAGTTGGGAGAGAAAGGAATAACGATTGCAGACGATCACTGCTTCATCGGGTTCGATGCGTATCAGAAAGTGATTGATTCGGGTATTGACCTTGTATTGCTTTGTACGCCACCTGTTTTCCGTCCTGCTCATTTCGATTATACGGTCGAAAAAGGCGTTCATTGTTTTATGGAGAAGCCTTGCGCCGTTGACCCTGTGGGTATCAGGCAGATAATAGCGGCTGCCAAAAGAGCTGCTGCCAAGGAGCTTCGCGTCATCACCGGGACTATACGCAGGTCGGAAAGGAATTGCATCGAGACATATCGTCGCGTAGCCGGTGGCGCCATCGGCCAGCTTGTGTCGGCGCACGTGACGCGGCAAGGGTCGGGGCTGTGGTTTGTGAAACGTAAACCGGAAATGACCGATATGGAATATATGCTGCGCAACTGGGTGAACTTTTGCTGGACTTCGGGAGATTTTATAGTTGAGCAGTTTATCCACGAGATTGACCAGATGAACTGGTTCTTAGGAGATATCACTCCGGTACGGGCAGAAGCTAATGGGGGACGTCACCGCCGCAACACGGGTGATATGTACGATTTCATCAGCGTCGAATACCTCTATGAAAACGGGATGCGCGCCCATTGTACTTCGCGCCAGATAAACGGATGCGATAATCTGAACGGCGTATATGTCTACGGGACAAAAGGTTATACCAACTGTCGCGATAAGATTTTCAACCTTGACGGCTCTGTGGCGTGGGAATATCCATATCCGGCAAAAGATGCTCCCGACCAGTCGATGGCTGTGCTTGATCCGTTCATTCAGGAACACGTCAGATTGGTCAGCGCTATTCGCAATAATCAGAAACTAAATGATGTTGAGACTCATGCCCATTCCGTGTTAATCACAATTATGGGTCGCGAATCGGCTTATACAGGTCGATTTGTGAAATGGGATGATATGGTTGCTTCGGATATGAAACTTGCGCCGGAGACATTTGCGTTCGGTCCTGTTCCGAACATTCCTGAGCAAATCCACGTGCCGGGCATACCACTTGAATAATAAATGCTCAATACCGGATTGCAAGAGGTGGCGGAATCTGTTTCCTATGCGGTGATGCAATTCTGATGGGATGTAAAAATTTGGATATCATATAGCGTAATGATGATGTGAAATTTGGATATTTTATCGTGTAATGATATAATTAATAATGATTTAAATATGAAACGAAGAAATTTTATTAAAAATTCAATGTTGGCGGCCGGCGCGATGTCTATGGCTTCGCTGGAAAAGCTGGCTGCTTCGACCGGCGTAAATGTATATGATAATGCAACAGCTTCGACGTTGGCTCCGGAGATAAGAGAAGCCTCGCAATCTGCTTTTAAAAAGGCTATTATGTGGGGTTCGGTCGGGATGGAAGGTTCTGTACTTGACAAATGCAAGGCCATCAAAGCCGCAGGATTTGACGGCATCGAGCCTAATAGCCACATGGACAGAAAGGAAGTGTTGGCTGCAATGCAGGAGACAGGTTTATTGGCTTCAGACGTCTGCAACTCAAAGCATTGGAACTTATTGCTGTCTTCTCCCGACAAAGCAATTCGCAGGCAAGGCATTGAGGCAATGATTGTTGCCATGGAAGATGCCAAAGCCTACGGCACGGATGCCGTATTGCTGGTGCCGGGCAGAGTAGACGAAAATGTCACCTACGAAGAATGCTGGAAACGGTCTACCGACGGTATATGGCAGCTCTTGCCTGTGGCACAGGAACTTAAAGTCAAGATTTGCATCGAAAACGTATGGAACAATTTTCTGATGAGTCCGATGGAAGCTCGCACCTATATTGATCAGTTTGGAAGTCCGTTTGTAGGCTCTTATTTTGATTGCGGCAATATACTCGCTTTCGGATGGCCGGAGCAATGGCTAAAGATACTTGGCACACGTGTCGGTCGTATACATATAAAAGAATATAGCAAGTCTGTTGCCGACAAAGCCGGTCGCAGCGCAGGTTTTAATGTTCCGTTGACCGAAGGCGAGGTGCGATGGAAAGAAGTGATGCAGCAGGCTCGCAACTCGTATAACGGCGTATGGCTTACAACCGAGCAGGGCAGTTCGAAGTCGTTGGCAGAGCTTAAAGACTTGAGCAGCAGGTTAGATAAGATATTGGCAATGTAGAGACGCGATAAGTCGCGTCTCTACATGACTATTTTGCATAGCTGACAGCCCGCATCTCCCGGATGACGGTGATTTTCACCTGTCCGGGATATGTCATTTCGTCGTGAATCTTCTTTGCGATCTCATTAGACAGACTCTCAGTATCTTTATCGTCAATCTTATCGGCTCCTACTATTACACGGAGTTCGCGTCCTGCCTGTATGGCATACGTTTTGACGACGCCGGGATACGTCATAGCTAACTGTTCGAGGTCGTTAAGACGTTTGATATAAGCTTCCACTATTTCGCGGCGTGCACCGGGACGTGCTCCGGAGATTGCGTCACAGACTTGCACGATTGGTGCCAACAGGCTTTGCATTTCTACCTCATCGTGATGTGAGCCGACCATGTTGCAGATGTCGGGTTTTTCCTTATATTTCTCGCATATCTTCATCCCAAGAATAGCGTGAGGCATTTCAGGCTCTTCGTCAGTGACTTTGCCTATATCGTGCAAAAGGCCTGCGCGACGCGCTTTCTTTGAATTTAATCCTAACTCCGAAGCCATGACGGCGCAAAGGTTGGCAGTCTCACGAGCATGTTGCAAGAGATTTTGCCCATACGACGAACGATATTTCATCTTTCCGACCAGACGTATCAACTCGGGATGCAATCCGTGCACTCCCATGTCGATAGTAGTACGCTTGCCTGTTTCAACTATCTCGTCTTCAATCTGTTTGCGTATCTTTGTGACGACCTCTTCAATACGTGCCGGGTGTATGCGGCCGTCCTGCACGAGTTGATGCAGTGCAAGACGCGCCACTTCGCGTCGGACAGGGTCGAAACCTGAAAGGATAATTGCTTCAGGCGTATCGTCGACGATGATTTCGATGCCGGTTGCGGCTTCCAATGCGCGAATATTTCGTCCTTCACGCCCGATGATCCGGCCTTTTATTTCGTCCGAGTCGATATGAAATACCGTGATGGAATTTTCAATAGCCGTCTCTGTTGCAATACGTTGTATCGCTTTGACAACTACCTTCTTAGCTTCCTTGTTGGCATTCAGTTTTGCTTCTTCGATTATGTCGCTGATAAACGATGCTGCTTCTGACTTGGCTTCGTCTTTCAGGGATTCGATAAGACGGCTTTTGGCTTCATCGGCAGACATTCCCGAGATGGTTTCCAGATGGAGAACCTCTTGTTGATGTAACTTTTCCACCTCCAGTTTTTTCTTTTCAATCAATAGAAGCTGACTATTAAAATTTTCCTTAACTGATTCGGTTTCAGATATTTTACGTTGAAGCTCTTCATGTCGTAGTCCAAATGCTATTTCGCGTTGTTTCTGTTTTGCTTCTGCTGCCTGAATCTTTGCGTTTCGTGATGCAGCTTGTTGTTCCCATTCGGCTTTTATTTGCAGATTTTTTTCTTTTGCTTCAAGTAATTTATTCTTTTTCAGTACTTCAGCTTCTTTTTCCGCTTCACTCAAGAGAATGTTATAGCGTGATTTTCCGTAGTAAATCATAAAAAAAACTGCCACGAGAGCTCCAAAGGCAAAAGTACCTATCGCAATCAACCATATTTCCATATTCAATGTATTTGTTATTTATTATATATTAAAAAACTATCTTTGTACGGATTACCATACAAAGTTGTGCGTAAGAAATTTCTACATCAAGATTAAAGTGAATCAGTTAGCTTGTAAATACTCTTCCATGATCCCGGTGAGCTTTTGAACCTTTTGTATAAACGGCTTCGTATCGTTTTTCTCTTCCAGAACCGTAGCTTCGTAAGCCAATTGAATGGCAATCATTGCTAACAAGTCCCTTTCTTCTACCGATTTAGCAAAATACTGTCTATATTGTAACACATTTTGCTGAACTCTTTTAGCCGCTTGTCGGAACAGTGACTCCTCCCGAGAATCGCCTCTATCAAGCCTTATCGGGTAAGGTCTGCCTGCTATTTCCACATTTATAACAAAATCATCCATTTAATAGCGCTATGCACTTTTCAACTTCTCGCACCAACTTCGTAAGTCGCTGTCGCGCAATTTTTGTTCCTCCATCTTCTGAAGAAACGACATGCGCCGTCAGCAAGTCCGAGTATTTAGTGTTCAAGACTTGAATCATCTGTTCAGCTCGCAATATGTTGTCTTTGAAAGTGTTGATTTGCAGGGTTAAATCCTCAATTTTCCTTTTTCGTTCTTCGCACAACGACAAGAGGTCTTGCAATCTTACTTCGCATACTGCTAACAATTTTTCTTGATCTTCGGTCATATCTCACCAAATTCTCAACAAAAGTAGAGATATTTTTTAAACAAACAATTATATTTGTGTTTTTTTCTTAAATTTTTGTTTCAAACACATCGGTCTGCTTGCGTCAGACGCATCATTTGGGCGATAAAGATAAGTGGTGAGATGCTGCGTGGAGTACAGCCCGACGACAACGGTTTTTCCATGATTTATTGTGTTGTTTTGTCCTGAAAACAACTCATTTTGTACAATAATCGTAAGAATAGCGAATTTTTTCATGGAAAAAGTTGGAGTTTACTGAAAAACTTATTTCCTTTGCGTCGTTTTAGAATAAAAATTATTAATTAAAACTTGATTGCCTATAGCATACACATTACTCCTAACATTTTAAATTGAGAAGTAATGAATAATTTGAAGACGATGACCGATGAAGAATTGGTCGCTCTCTATGCAAAAGGTAGTAATCCTGCATTTGATGTCTTGTTGAATCGCTATAAAAGTAGCGTTCATTCGTACATATATTATATAGTACGTGACAGGGATTTGACGGAAGATGTCTTCCAGGAGACATTTATGAAAGCTATTGTGACGATTAAACAAGGTCGTTACACGGAAAACGGCAAGTTTAAGGCTTGGATCATGCGTATCGCGCATAACTTGATTATCGACAATTTTCGCCAGGAACGTAACGAGAACACGATCTCGAATGACGAAGTAGAGTCTGATTTGTTCAATGACATCAGCTTGTGCGAGGGCACCGTTGAAGACGAGATGGTTCAGAACCAGGTGTTTGCCGACATCAGAAAATTAGTCAGGCACCTGCCGGCCAATCAACGCGAAGTATTGGAAATGCGCTATTATAAAGATATGAGCTTCAAGGAAATAGCCGAAGCGACAGGTGTGAGCATCAATACAGCCCTTGGGCGTATGCGCTATGCCATTCTGAATATGCGCCGGATGGCAGAAGAAAACAAAATGGAGCTGGCGATAGCGTAGAAAGACCGCAAAGCCGTAAAAAATTTTGTTCGGCAAGACAATAAGGCCGGCAGATTTGATTCGATGCTAAAAAAAATGCAAGGCGGTTACAATAAACAACCCCTTGATGCGTTCTATTTGTAGTACATTTAACAAAATGCCTATGAATAGAAAAATTACTGTTTGCAACTCAATTAATGAACATAATAATGTGGCTAACAACATGAAAAAGATTGTGTTAAGGCCTAAGGAAAGTACGCTGGACTTCATTCGCCAATTTGCGCGGGTGTATTGTTTCGAGCCGAAACTTGGTTCACAGCTCGGTTCTTTTATCATCAACTGATATGATGACATGAAACGAATGATCGCCCCATCGCTATTGGCAGCCGATTTCATGAATTTGGAACGCGATGTCAAGATGATCAATCAAAGTGAAGCCGACTGGTTGCACCTTGATATCATGGATGGGGTATTTGTGCCGAATATATCGTTCGGCTTTTCCGTTTTAGATGTTCTGAAAGACGTCTCTACCAAGCCATTAGATGTACATCTGATGATCGTTGAGCCGCAGAAGTTTATCCGTGAAGTGGCTGCTGCGGGGGCATATATGATGAATGTACATTATGAGGCCTGTGTGCATCTGCACCGCACTGTGGCAGCCATCAAAGATGCAGGCATGAGAGCCGGCGTAACCTTAAATCCGCACACTCCCGTTTCATTACTCGAAGACATACTTGCCGACGTGGATATGGTTTTGCTTATGTCGGTCAATCCGGGATACGGAGCCCAGAAATTTATCGAACATTCCGTAGAAAAAACGGCCCGGTTAAGGAAAATGATTGATGATAAAGGGCTTCAGACGCTGATTGAATTGGATGGAGGCGTCAATCTGAATACTGCGGGTCGTTTGTTTGCTGCCGGGGCCGATGTGCTTGTCGCCGGCAGTTATGTGTTTAAATCAGCCGATCCGTTGCGGACTATCAAAGAGTTAAAGAGGGTATAATGGAATAAACATGTTGGAAGAATTGCAAAAGCGACCTTTTGCAAGGCCTCTTTTATGGTGGATAGCAGGCATATTGCTGCAAGTCTGCTTCCCGCTTCAACAGTTGTCATGGCTGTTGTTCTTAGTTGTAGCAATCGTCATTTTACTTTCAATATTTGTGTCAAGACAGTCTGCGACAGTGTCATATCAATATCGCTGGGTGTGGGGTGTTTTGATTGCCTGCTGCTTCGTTTTTCTTTCTATTCAGACTACCGAGCTTGCCGTGCAAAGTGTGTCGACACCACGTTCAACGGGATGGCCGGAGGAAAAGGCAAAAGAAGTGCAAACCAACATGGCAAGCAAGCTGGAACCGTTGCAACTTTCGGACGACGAGAAGTCAATATTAGCCACACTCACAATTAATTATAAAAAAGTATTAAGTCGTGGGGCACGATACAAGTTTACGGCTACCGGCGTTGCCCATATCCTTTCGGTGAGCGGCTATCACGTCGGAATAGTAGGCGGATTTCTGGCACTATTGTTTTCCGTGTTTCCCCGACGTCCTGTTTTCAACTGGTTGAAATATCTGATAACCATGCTATTGTTATGGACGTTTGCGTTTATTGCAGGACTTGCCAATCCTGCTGTCAGAGCTGCATTGATGTATTCCATTTATCTGACGGGATATGTTCTAACTCTCAATCACGAACGGTATAACACGTTGGCTGCCACTGCATTTTGTATGTTGGTCTATAATCCTTTATACTTATTTGATATTGGGTTTCAATTGAGTTTTACGGCAGTCTTCTTTATCCTTTATTTGCAACCGCGCCTCTACCGGTTGTTAGATGTGCGAAATCCTGTCCTGAAGTTGCTCTGGGGCATATTGACTGTGACAACTGCGGCTCAAATCGGGACAGTATTTCTAAGCTGCTATTATTTTGGATCCACATCGACCGTGTTTTTATTTACGAATCTGCTGTTGTCATTGCTGGCTACCGTCTTAATCCCGTTGGCTCTGTTATGGATGATTTTGCCGTCCGGCCTTCCCGGTAGCGGGGTACTACAATGGGCTATTGAGGTATCTACCAAAGGGATGATGGAGGTTATCAATCGATTTTCTCAAATACCCGGAGCTACGGTCGAGATGCACTTTGACCTGATAACCATGTTGTCGGCCTATGTCATACTGGGTTTTCTTCTTTATTATTTCCAGTCGAAGCGTATTAGAATGTTGATATCAGCACTTGTGTTGGTCTTGCTTCTGATAATCAGACAAATATATTTTTTGATATAAACGATATTTTGCTTTTTGAAATAAAAACATTACCTTTGCGGGAAAAAAGATAATGAAAACGTACTCAATCTCGTATCTATTCCTGATGTTGATACTTCTTTGCGGATGCCGTTCGACGCCGACAGATTTCTCCCTTTTCTTCACCGTAGAGAGTGTAGATATTTATACGCTCTCGCTTGAAATCCAAAAAGATAAGTTTTATTATATACGTCAACAGAATATTTATCTTGACAAGAATGACGGTCAGGAACATATAAGCACTTCGCAAGGCATTATGTCTGAAGAAGATTTTGCCAACCTACGGCAATTAATCGCTAAAAGCAGTCTTTTCAATTTGAAAGATTCGTATGGGTTTGATCAAGAAGATGAGAAAAATGACCCGCTCAGCGATCTTGTATATCAACTTACATATACACAAGGTAAAAAGAATAAATTCATCACTTTACGCCTCAAACCGGACGATAAATATCCGGAATCACTCATTCAACTGATTCAATTTCTTTCTCAATTTACATCAAAGAATTTAGTCAAAACAGATTGATGATATTGTTTGTCTTGCAACATTCATTTTTTTTATTAATTTTGCAGAAATTTTATAATCTTCAGGATTAATCCTGACGGATTGTAGCCTATCGAATTGTGTATGAATAATATTTGAAAAGATATGAAGTTAAAATTGATTTACCCGAAATGGGCAAAACTACCCGGGCAAACGACCTTTAATCTGCCTCCTCATGGGCCTGTCGTCTTTGCCGCTACGCTGCCTGATTACGTAGATGTCTCATTTACAGATGAGAATGTAGAAGATATTGACTTTGACGAGGAATGTGATTTGGTGGCAATTTCTATGATGTTGAGCACTCAGGTGAAAAGAGGCTGGGAAATAGCCGCATTGTATCGTGAACGTGGCAAGCAAGTGATATTCGGAGGGATATCGACGATGTTACATGCCGAAGAAACGGTAGACCATGCAGATTCGGTCTTCCTCGGCGAAGCCGAAGGACGGATGGAAGAGGTGTTGACGGACTGGAAGAACGGCCAGTTGAAAAAAGTGTACAATTATATGCAAAAATCGCCTGATATTGAATTGATTGGGCCTGCCCGCCGTGACTTATACAAACACAACCTTTATAACCATAAGGGCGTACAGATGGTCGACCTGTTTCATGCTTCGCGCGGCTGCCGTTTCAGCTGCTATCCTTGCGCCGTGACGTACCTTGGCGGACGTTTGTTCCGGCCGCGTCCGATGGACAGGGTGGTAGAAGAGCTGGCAACGATCGACAACAACCGACTGTTTGTCGTCGATAACTCGCTGGCACAAAATAAGGAATGGGAGATGGAGCTCTTCCGCGAAATGATTCCTTTCAAGAAGAAATGGGTAAGTCATACAATCCAGGACGATCCGGCCGTCCTTGACTTGGCATCCCAGGCCGGCGCCTGGTATGTCTATCAAGCCATCTACGACACCTCAAATTATATCCGCGAACGCATCAAACGATATCACGACCATGGCATCGGCGTGGAAGGTACGATCCTGATCGGACTGGACAATCAGTCGGAAGACGATATCAAACGTCTGATAAACTTTCTGTTGGAGATAAATCTTGACCTGGCGGAATTTACGGTTATGACACCTTTCCCTCATACGAAGGGCTTTGACGACTTCTATCGTCAGGGACGTATCTTCGATATGAATTGGGATCACTATAATGCAGGACAAGTAGTCTATCACCCCAAGCAAATGTCGGCCGAAAGGTTGCAGGAACTTTTCCAATATGCGTGGGATACGTTCTATCATGATGAAAGTCAGGAACAAAAGATGTTTCAGCTCTTTACAAAGGTAGCTCTCAAAGAAATGGCTGATGGCACGTATCGTCCGAGAAACAGGGAACTGATAAATCAGTCGTTCGGGAAACAGTTGCAGCGGAAAGTGGGGTGACGGGATAAAGTTCAAGGTTCAAAGTTCAACTGAGAACTGACAAATATAAAAAAATATAGATGGGAAAGGAGCAAAAGGTAGCGGTTTTTTATTATACGCAGACAGGACAGGCGCTGGCCATTGTTCGGAAAGTCTGTGAGCCGCTTGTTGCTGCCGGTGTACAAGTGGTTTATAAAGAGATTATCCCTGAAGAACCGTTCCCTCTTCCTTGGACAAGCCATTCGTTTTTTCAGGCTTTTCCCGAATCGCGATTAGGCATTCCATGCCAACTTAAGGCATTTGATTTAAGCGATATACAGGATGCCGACCTTGTTATTGTGGCCGGTCAGAGTTGGTATTTGTCACTTTCGATTCCTCTGCACGGTTTTTTTCATTCGGAAGAAATAAAAGACTACCTGAAAGGACGACGGATCGTCACTGTCGACGGATGCCGCAATATGTGGGTAATGAAGCAACTCAATACGCGAAAGTATATACATCAAATTGATGCTGAATATGTTGGCTCCATCGTCCTGCAAGACGGTGCGCCAAACCTTATCAGCGTCATCACGATTATCCGATGGCTGTTTTATAACAAAAAGGAGGCAACGCGCCTACTTCCGGCCGCCGGTGTGTCGGCGGAAGATATCCGGCAGTCAACACGTTTCGGAGATATCCTTCTCGAAACGCTTAATAATCAATCATTCGACACTCTGCAACAAAGGCTTATGGAAAAGAATGCGTTGACATTTTTGCCGACAGTCTATTTCATTGAAAAAAACGGCTACGCACTGTGGGGGCGATGGGCTCGTCTCGTGTTGAAAAAAGGGAATTACAACAGCCCTCGACGCGAATCGCTGCTGAGGCTTTTTAAATATTATCTGTTTTTCGTACTTTATGCCGTATCGCCCTTTGGCTTAGCGTTTTTCTATCTTACTTATCCTTTCCGCATCGCCGGTCTTCGAAAAGCCAAAAATGAAATGTGTTACGAATTAGGATATAACGGGAAAATAAAAACTGAATGATTGAATCATTGAATATATGAATAAAGAAGTATACATCACCCGCTTATCTGCCTTTCTGCCGAACGGGCCGGTAGAAAATGACGAAATGGAACAATATATCGGGTTCGTCAATCAAAAGTCATCAATAGCCAAGCGTCTGGTATTGAATAAGAATGGTATAAATCGCCGTTATTATGCCCTTGATAAATCCGGCCGGGTGACGCATACTAACGTCGAGATGGCAGCTCAAGCCGTAGAAGGGTTACTGTGTGAAGAATATACATTGGATAAAATTGACTTATTAGCCTGTGGCACAGCATCTCCCGAATCAATTATACCATCCCACGGAGTGATGGTACACGGCAGGCTGAAAGGAAGCCGCCAGATGGAAGTCGTGTCGTTTGCAGGCTCATGCTGCACCGGTATGCAGGCGTTGAAATACAGTTACTTGTCATTATTGACAGGAAACGCGCGTAATGCCGTCAGCGTTGCTTCCGAGCGATTGTCTGCATGGACATACCACAAATATTTCGAAAAAGAATCCGAAATGCTGAATCAACTAAGCACCAGACCAATACTGGCTTTTGAAAAAGAATTTTTGCGTTGGATGCTGTCCGATGGAGCAGCTGCATTGTTGCTTCAGGACAAACCGTCAGAATCGGGATTATCGTTCCGAATAGATTGGATAGAGTTGACTTCGTATGCAAATGAGATAGAGACATGTATGTATGCTGGGGGCGAAAAGGATGCAACAGGTGATCTTGTAGGATGGGCGCAGTTTTCCGAAGCCGAATGGCTGGAAAAATCACTTTTCTCATTGAAGCAGGATACGCGCATTCTCGACGAATATATCGTCAGATTAGGCAGTCGTTTCTTACAGGAAATCATTGAGAAACGCCATTTTGACCCGAAAGAGATAGATTGGTTTCTGCCTCATCTTTCATCTATGTACTTTGAAGATAAAATTAAGGCGGAGATACGCGAAGCCGGTTATCCGATTTCTGACGATAAGTGGTTTGTCAATTTGCCGGAGATAGGCAATGTGGCTTCGGCGTCTGCATTTTTCATGCTTGAAGCATTATCACGTTCAAGCAGTATCAAACGGGGCGATAAAATTCTGATGATGGTGCCCGAAAGCGCCCGTTTCTCGTATGCATACGCGCTTATAACTGTCTGCTAATATTGTTCGAGAGGAGCAGTGGCCAAGGCATACGTTTTAAAACCTCCCGAAAGATTTCTGACGTCATTGAAACCGTTAGCTTTCAATATCTTCATGGCTAAATATCCTCTCAATCCTACGGCACAGTAAACATAAATCGTTTTGTCGCGCGGCAGTTCGTCAATGCGACTGCGCAAGTCATCCACAGGGATATTTATTGAGTTGGCGATAGCCCCTGAGGCATGTTCCGATGGGGTACGCACATCAAGCAACAACGTATCGGAAGGGTCTGCTTCCAGCATCTGTCGCCAGGTGATGATAGGCATAATACCGTCTACAATATTTCCGGCCACGTATCCGGCAATTGCTACGGGGTCTTTGGCAGACGAGAAAGGAGGCGCATAGGCATGTTCCGTCTCTGCAAGATCAAACACAGTGCCTTCATGTTTTATCAGAATGGCGATTTGGTCAATACGCTTATCCACACCGTCGTAACCGACGCATTGACCGCCATATATTACCCCGCTTACAGGGTTGAAGGTCAGTTTTATCGTCAACGGCAAGGCGTTGGGATAATAGCCGGCATGCGATGAGGAATGTGTGGTCGATTCGGCAAATTTAATGCCTGACTGTTTCAACCGTTTGGCTGCCATCCCGGTCGAGGCAACGGCCAAATCGAATATCTTGGCAATGGATGTCCCTATTGCGCCTTCATAGATTGTCTTGTTGCCGAGCACCATATTATCCGCAACAATCCGCCCCTGACGGTTGGCGGGGTTGGCCAAATAATTGAGCCACGGCTTGGCCGTCAAAGGATGCGGAAACTCAATCGCGTCTCCTACTGCATATATATCTTGTGCTGAGGTTTGCAGATAATCATCTACCCAAATGCCACCCGTCTCGCCGATTTTAAGTCCGGCCTCTTTGGCCAGTTTCGTTTCTGGACGGACGCCGATAGAAAGGATCACCATGTCCGTAGTCGTACTATTGCCTGATTTAAAAAAGACTTCTATCCTTTGGCCTCTCTTTTCAAACCTATCTACGGTTTGTTCAAGGTATAACTTCACTCCTTTTTTTATAAGATGATGATGTACGTGCGAAGCAATCGAAAAATCGACAGGCGCCATGACTTGATTTCCCATTTCGACTACGGAAACGTCAACTCCTGCATTATGCAGATTCTCAACCATTTCCAAGCCAATAAATCCCCCGCCGACAACAACGGCGCTTTTCACGTCGTATGAAGTCAGATGCGCTTTGACGTTGTCGGTGTCGTCCACATTGCGTAAAGTAAAAATTCCTTCCAAATCAATTCCTTGCAGGGGCGGTTTGACTGGGATTGCACCAGGCGAAAGCAGAAGTTTGTCATACGTTTCGGTATAGGTCGTGCTATCTTTGCGTCGTATTGTAATTATCTTTGAAACAGTATCAATGGCAATTGCCTCATTTTCAACTCTCACGTCGATTTTGTATCGGATTCCGAAAGATTCGGGCGTCTGCAAAAACAGTTCATCTCTATCTTTAATCGTACCACCGATATAGTATGGCAGTCCGCAGTTGGCATACGAGATATACTTACCCTTTTCGAGCATAATTATTTCTGCAAACTCGTCCATTCTTCTAATTCTTGCAGCCGCCGTAGCTCCTCCTGCAACTCCTCCGATAATGATATGCTTCATAGTTACAAATTTTTATTTCTCATAAATCAAATGTTCTTTTTCCCCGCAAAGAGTGTTTCTTTTTCGGAATTATTCCGCCTGTAAAACCTTGAAGCTCTCGTGATTGAAATGTTGGATATAGGATTCGATCTTTTGGATTTCGGATTGTCCGAATCTGATATAGACTTCGGCGGAACGGAGGAAAAGGTCGTTGGCGTTGGCGTCTTGGAGCAGCAGGTAGCCGAAGATGCAATGCGATGCGGCTTCGACAAGGCGGCGGGCGTGAAACTCAATGTATTCACTGTCTTTTGTTTCGGACACTGAGGCGACTATTGTTGCGTAATGTTCGGTCATATCCTTCAATTGCTGTTTCAGGCCGTCCAGTTCGGGTTTGTAGTCGAGGGCTTCGTAGCGGCGGATTTGTTCCAGGTAGAGGCCGGTGGTGACATAGCGGATGGCTGCCACGACTTGCAACTGCGTGGTGCCTTCGTAGATATTGGTGATGCGGGCGTCGCGGTAGAGGCGTTCGCAGGCGTAATCCTTCATATAGCCGGAGCCACCATGAATCTGGACGGCATCGTTGGCGTTCTGGTTGGCATATTCGCTCGTCATGCCTTTGCCCATCGGGGTGAAGGCGTCGGCGAGTTTGCTGTAGAGCTTCATCTCCTGACGCTCTTCCGGTTCGAGTTTGCGCTCTTTTGCGATGTCTTCCCACGTCTTGTACATGTCTACGAAACGTGCTGTCTCATAGAGCATTGTGCGTGAGGCATCCGTCTTGGCGCGCATCAGGGCGAGCATCTCGTAGACGGGTGGAAATTGGATGATGGCCTTGCCGAACTGCTTGCGTTCCCTTGCAAAGGCGAGCGCCTCGCGACAGGCTGCTTCGCTGATGCCTACCGACTGCGACATGATGCCAAGCCGGGCGCCGTTCATCAACGCCATCACATATTTGATAAGTCCCAACTTGCGTTCGCCGCAGAGTTCGACTTTTGTGTTTTTGAAGACCAATTCACATGTAGGAGCGCCTTTGATGCCTAATTTATTTTCGATACGGCGCACATCCACACCACCTTGGCGTTTGTCATATATAAACATGGAGAGGCCTCGCGCATCTTTCGTGCCGTCTTCGGAGCGGGCGAGAACGAGGTGGATATCGGAATCTCCGTTGGTGATAAAACGCTTTACACCATTGAGATACCAGCAATTGTCTTCTTCGGAGAATGTAGCTTTCAGCATGACGGCTTGCAGGTCGGAGCCGGCGTCAGGCTCGGTCAGGTCCATCGACATCGTTTCGCCGGCGCAGACGCGCGGGAGATAGCGTTGCTGCTGGTCTTCGTTGCCAAACTCGTAAAGTGTTACGGCACAGTCCTGTAAGCCCCATATATTTTGAAAACTCGCATCGGCTTGCGATACAAGTTCGGCGGCCATGATATAGGGGACGATGGGGAAATTCAGTCCTTCGTAGCGTCGTGGCATAGCCATGCCCATCAATCCTGCCTTGCGGACGGCATCGAGGTTTTGCTGCGTTGCCGATGAGTAGGTCACGCGTCCGTTGTGGAGCGACGGGCCTTCGTGGTCGACAGACTCTGCATTGGGTTCGATGATTTCGGCGCATATTTCGCCAATGATTTCCAATGCCTTATCATAGCTGTCCATCGCATCTTCAAAATCGACGGGAGCATATTCGTATTTGTCTTTGTCTGCAAAGTCACGTTCTTTCAATGCGACGATTCGCGGCATCAACGGGTGATGCAGATGGTGTCGGAAACGCGGGTTGTCTAAATAATAATTGGCCATATTTAATAATATAATGTCGTAGAGACGTTGCGCGCAACGTCTCTACAATAAATTTCCTATTTCGTGTTCATTTTATAATATTTGATCATCTTGGGCAGCACGGTTTCGATGGAGCCGGTGATGATGTAATCGGCTATCGTATTGATAGGTGCGTGAGGGTCGCTGTTGACCGAGATGATGATCGAACTCTCCTGCATGCCTGCAATATGCTGTATTTGACCCGATATGCCACAGGCGATATACAGTTTCGGACGAACGGTCACGCCTGTCTGTCCGATCTGGCGTTCATGCTCGATAAAACCGGCGTCGACGGCGGCACGCGAACCGCCAACCTCGGCGCCGATGGCAGCCGCAAGGTCGTAGAGCAACCGGAAATTCTCCTTGGAACCTACGCCATAGCCGCCTGCGACAATGATGTTGGCCCCTTTGATATTGACCTTGCTCTTTTCCATCTGCCGGTCTATGATGGTGATTACAAAGTCGGTATCGTTGACATATCCGGTCAGTCCCGGATATTTCTCGGCGTAGCGGATCGTTTCGCCTTTATAATTAATGTCGAAGATTTCCTTTTTCATAACGCCTTCGCGGACGGTAGCCATCTGGGGGCGACAGTCGGGATTGACAATCGTAGCGACGATATTGCCTCCGAAGGCAGGACGTATCTGCATCAAAAGATTGGTATACATCTTTACTTGCGGCGGGGTGCCGGCAGGTTTGCCGGGGGTGATGACTGTTTCCTTGTGGTCTCCAATCTCCAGGGCGGTGCAATCGGCTGTCAATCCGCTAAATAGAGCTGAAGAGACGCGCGGTCCCAAATCACGCCCTATGCTGGTGGCTCCCATCAAAGCTATCTGCGGCTTTTCGTCTGCAAAGAGCTTGACTAATATGGAAGTATGCGGCAGCGAAGCATAAGGATACAGGCGGGCGTCATCGAAGAGATGAAGCACATCTACTCCGTAGGGGAAGACTTGAGACTCTGTATCAGCCAGTTGATGACCGACGATAACGGCTTCCAGGCGGCAACCCAACGTCGTAGCCAACGAACGTCCCTTAGTCAGCAATTCAAGACTTACATCGGTCACGATGCCGTTTTCTATTTCGCAATATACAAATAAATTGTTCATAATTCAAACATTCGGTCAATATTGATTCATAATTGGTTATTGTCTATCAACTCCTTCATTAACAGGTTGATGTCGTCGTCGCCTGATGTAAACATCTTGCTCTCCTTTGTTTGAAAAACGACATTCTGGATTTTCTTTACCTTGGTAGGCGAACCTGAAAGACCGCATTGCTTGACGTCTGCATTGACATCGGCCACGCTCCATTCATTGAGGTTGAGATAGGGGCGAAGCGCGAACAGTTCGGCGGTGCGTGCATCCATATCCTTCTTTTCGGAGGCTGTCCGGGCATGTTTGTATTTCATGACAAGGATGGCGTTACGCGGACGGCAGGCCGGAGCTGAGCCGTTCACAGTGATGACAATCGGCAAGTTTGTTTCGACAATTTCTATGCCGCGTTCGAGGCGTCGCTTGACGGTGATACGTTTCGTTGACGAAGAGGAATTTGACGGCCGGTCGGATGCATTTCCGCCTGACGGGCTGTCGGAATCTTTCGCCGATCCGATATTGATGATTTCTTCGGCATACGTAATTTGCGCCAAACCAAGCTTTTCGGCCACCTGCGGACCGACCTGCGCCGTATCTCCGTCAATGGCTTGCCTGCCGCAGAGGATCAGGTCGTAGTCCTTGATTTTACGGATAGCCATGGCTATGGCATACGATGTGGCAAGCGTATCGGCGCCTGCGAAAGAGCGGTCTGTCAGTAGATAACCACCATCGGAACCGCGGTATAAGCCTTCGCGGATGATCTCGGCTGCGCGTATCGGCCCCATAGTCAGCAAAGTAACCGTTGTGCCCGGATACAGGTCTTTCAATCGCAATGCCTGTTCCAGCGCGTTCATATCTTCAGGATTGAAGATGGCCGGCAATGCAGCGCGATTGACTGTCCCGTCTTCTTTCATCGCATCTTTTCCTACGTTGCGCGTGTCGGGTACTTGTTTAGCCAATACAATAATTTTCAAACTCATAATCTGTCAATTTTCAGGTCTGACGTTTCGGGATTGCGGCGCTGCGTTTACGAATTGCTAAAACCGGCAAACAACGCCCAAATAACGAAACATTTTAAAATTTCGCTGCAAAAGTACATAAACTTTTTGTAAAACAAACAAGAAGAGTACAAAATATTGCACACTTTATGTATTTTTGCGCAAATGTCATTTTCCTCTCTCCGCCCAGATGACGCCCGAAAGGATCATCAGCATCCCGATGACGGCGAAGACAGTAATGATTTCGTTTAATAATAAAGCTGATGCTATGAGCGTGATTATAGGGACGTTATATACATAGTTGGTTGTCTGGATCGCGCCGAGATTCTTGAGGGCGATGTTCCAGAAAAAGTAGCAAAACAGCGATGCCACGATGCCGAGAAAGATGAGATTCAGGAAAATGACAGGTTGCGATAAAAGTTGCCAGTCGGTGTTGAGCGGTCTGAACAGAAAGACGGGAAGGACGGTGAGCAAGCCGTAGAAAAACACTTTTCTTGTGATCATTGAAACAGGGTAGCGGGCGCTTAACCGCTTCATCATGATGGTATAAAATGCCCAACTGAGGGCGGCGAGCAGGCTCAGCACATTGCCTATCGGGTTTAGTTTGAGGATGAATTTACCGTTGTAAACGACAAATGCCACGCCGATCAAAGCCATTAAGGAGCCGATAATCAGCCGTCTGCTCAGCCGTTCGTTTTTCAGAAACAGATGCGACAGGAAAGCCGTCATCAGCGGCGCGGCGCACACGATCAGGGACACGTCGGAGGCCTGAATGAAATGCAACGCATAGTTTTCCGACAGGAAATAGGCTGATCCTCCGGTGATTCCCAGCATGATGAAGATCAATTCGTCTTTCAGACTGTCGGCAAACAATTTGTTTCGACCGAAGAACCAGATGCCGATGTAGGCTAAAATGAAGCGGTACAGGAATATATCTTCCGGAGACAATCCGGCAAACAGTAACTTTTTAGTCGAAATAAAAGTTATCCCCCAGATTACTACGATGATGAAGGCGATCAGATGAAAACGACTGTTTTTTAAGGGCATATTCTATAATATATTCAATTCCTGTCTGATAACGTCCATTCCCAAAATTTCGGCACAGGTGAAGAACGAAGTGACCGAGACGCCGAGCATCCCGTGCAGATTCAGGTTCTGACCTGTAAACAAGAGGTTTGGGATAGGGGTGCGCGGCGTAAGGATGGTGTACATCGGCTGTTTATAATCTTTTCTAATGCCATAAGCTGCGCCTTCGACCGTGTTGGTGTACGAATGATAGGTCAGGGGAGTGCTCGTATAGACTTTGTCAATGCTGTCTTTTAATGCAGGTAAATGCCCGGAAACAAGTTCAATACATGCTTCCGCACAGGCTGCTTTTATTGCTGTATAATCATTGCCGCGATTGCCGAGCGGTTTATTCTTCCATGGCTCGACCCGGCTCCACGACATGGGCGTGAGCAAATCGATACTTGAGGCATAATCCCCGTCATTATCAGGCACATAGTAACTGACTAACACGCTTGATACCGGATCGTCCTGATTGAAGCGCCAGAGGTCAGTATCTTTGCCGTGGATGAATATATTCCGGTTGGTATAGGGTAAACTATTGGGTTTTAGCTGTATATTTGCAGTGAACGCTCCGAATGAATTGGTGAGAGAAGTGATGCGGCGCCGGTATATGCGGCGCAACATTTTCGTTTCGTCGATCAATGAAAGAGTGTAGGCAGGATGGGCGTTTGAGATGACCCACTTGGAAGTAAGTTGCTCATGGTGATTGACTTCGATGATGGACAGCATTCCGTTTTGTTCTGCCATGCGCGTCACTTTCGCGCCGGTGCGAACTTCGCCGCCCATCGCCAGAATCTGATCCGTCAGTCTTTCAGCTATTTGTCCGCCTCCGCCTTTAAGCCGCCAGGCGCTTTCGATAAAGGAGCTGTTGATTTGCGCAAAGATGTATAGCGGAAGTGTTTCGGCATTCAGTTCCATCTTCAGCGACGTTCCGGACAGGACTTTGCGCAATAAGGGGTCATCGATTGTTTCGTTTAGAAAATCGTAGGCCGAGCGGGTAAATAATGACGACGTAAACAGCTCATCCTTATTTTGTTGACCGAAGGCATCGAAAAGATGGCCGCTCACCTGTTTCAAAAAGGCGGCATACGTCTTCAGGCTCCGGTGCTCGTGTGGAAATGACTGTGCCAGTGTATCAGTAAAACGCTCATAACCATTGGCCATCAGCCAGGATTGACGGCCAATCACCACTTCATCGAAGCCGGATTCGTCCAGCCTGTGCCACGGCAAGTCCAGCAAGCCGAAATAATGAAATAGGCGGTGCAGTGACTGACCTTCGTCCAAGCCGCCTACATAATGCAATCCGGTATCAAACAGAGAATTACCGCGATAAAAAGATCTCAGGCATCCGCCTGTTTGCACATCCTGTTCCAGTACGCAGACCTTCAATCCGTTTTTCGAAAGGATAAAGCCACATTCAAGCCCTCCCAAGCCTCCGCCGACAATGATGACATCGAACTTATCCATTAATGCTCATGGTTTTGCAGGATGCGATGAGGGAAGGAGCCATGTCCGATCAGCTCGATGGGGCAGTGATAGGCTTGTCCCAGCCACTCGTCGGACGGGTTATTACCGGCATGATAATGAAGCGTTTCGTTGATGCAGGCGATATTTTTTACCATCGGCAGGATGGTGCCCGTGTCGTGCGAGACGAGGATGATGGACATGTCGCGGTTGATTTCTTCGAGCATTTGATACAGTTTGGCTTCGTACAGCTTGTCTACAAACGTATTAGGCTCGTCGAGAATCAGCAGGTCGGGATGCGAAACGATGGCGCGGCAAAGCAGGACGCGTTGCAGTTCGCCGCCGGACAGATCGCTTACGGGGCGTTTGGCTTTGTCCCGGATCCCCATTTTGTCAAGTGTCTCGCTGATACGCTGTTGCTGCTCTTTGGAATAGTGTCGCCAGCCTTTTTTCTCGCTGATCAAACCTGATGCGACGACTTCGTGTACCGAAATGGGAAACGCCCTGTCTATCTGGTTGATCTGCGGTAGATATCCGATTTTCAGCATGTTGACCTGCCGGTCGTCCTTATAGAATATGATTTGGCCTGACGAAGGCTTCAACAGCCCTAAAATGGCCTTCAGCAGCGTAGTCTTTCCGCCTCCATTGGGGCCGATGATGCCGAGAAAATCATTTTTCCAAAGTGTAAAAGATATTTCACTCAGTACGGTTTTTACGCCGTACTTCACAGTTATATCCTTCACTTCCAGTAACTTTTCCATCTATTTAATCAGTTCGTTTGCCATAAAAATCATCTGTTCGCGCCAATGCCTGTCCAGCGGATTGATGACTACTGTGCGGGCGCCGATTTCTTTTGCCACCTGCTCGGCATGTTTGCTGTCGAACTCCTGCTGCACAAAAACCACCTTGACCCCGTCTGCAACGGCTTCGTCAATCAACGATTTCATCGAGGCCACCGACGGCTCTTTCCCGCCTGCTTCGATGGCCAATTGATTCAGCCCGTATTCCTCTGCAAAATAGGTCAATGCAGGATGATAAATCACAAAACTGCGGCATGACAGCGTGTCAAGCATCGCATGCATCTGAAGCTCCGTTTCGTTAATCTCCTGAATGAGCTGCCTGAAGTTTTCACGGTAAATAGCTTCATTTTCAGGGTCTAATTTTAGGAAGGCCTGTAATGTGTTGAGTGCTATCATTTTTGCCGGACTTGTGGAACTCCAGATATGCGGGTCAACGCCTCCGTGCTGATGTTGGCTGTGAAGGTCTTCTGCATGAGTTTCTGTCGCAGATTCCTGATGTTCAGCTTCTTGATGCTCATCTATTCCCGACGGAGAATCAGATTCTCCTATCATCGGGATGCCTTTGGATAGGTCAAAAAATATAAGGTCAGGATTGTTTTGCCGAATGACGTCGATCCATGCCTGCTCAAATCCTATGGGGCCAATTTGCAGATAGGCTGCGCTTTGAGCAATCCTGATCATCTCGCCGGGCGCCGGGTCATAGTTTTCGGGGCTTTGCCCGACCGGCACCACCGTATATACTTTATATTGTTCGCCTGCAATCTTTTCCACGAAATAGCGTTGCGGCTCGATAGTGACTGCGACGCTTTTTCTGTCGTTTTGAAGTCCCTGACAACCAATCAATAGCATCGGCAGGAATGCGATGGCAATCCGTCCGGCACTCAGCCATTTTTTCCCCAGATATCTTACGGGATACCATGAAACGAAAAGACCGATTGCGAACACGGTCGTGAAAATCAGCAGTAAATCGGTCGGAATGATCCGTACCGGGTAATTATTTGATAAAAATGCTCCCATATTTCCTAATTTAATCAATCCGAATTTAAGTTGAACCAGACAAAGCGCCACGCCGATCGTGATCCCTGCCACAGCGCCGAAAGTCGGGATCATGCTGCCTTCGTACAGGAAAATGCGCCTGATCAGGCGATCGTCGGCTCCCATGCTGCGCAACATTTTCACATCTTCCTGTTTCTCAATCATCAGCATGGAAAGTGAGCTGACGACATTGAATAATGCAATGGCCAGTATAAACGCCAGAATGAGGAATACCATAAACTTCTCGACCCGCATCATTTTATACGTAGATGCCTGTTGTTCAAATCGATCCAATACCTTAAAATTATCGCCCAATACGGTTTGGATATTTTGCCTGACTGTTTTTATATTAGCCTGCGGTTTGAGTTTCAACTCCAAGGCGGTGACTTCGGTTTCGTAATTAAGCAGACGGCGCATCATGTCAATCGGCAGAATCATATAGCTCTCGTCGTATTTTGCCTGATTTACACAAAATTCCGCAGAGATAAACGCATATTCAAGCTGAAACGCGGAAGCCACATTGGCCATGTTCAGATTCCTGTCGCGGACGGGCACATAGATTTCAAGCGGATCGGTGAAACCTGTTCTGACGCCTAACGCCGAAGATAGTCCGATGCCTAATGCAGAGTAGTTTATGTCTTCTTCCTGCAACATGAATTTACCGTCAATCAGCAATGAATCGATGCTGACCATTTGCCGGAAATTGTCGCTCACGCCTTTGGCGACGGCTATTTCCTGCCTGTTGCGATAGCGTACCATCACATTTTCTTCGAGCACCTCAGTAAATAGTTCTATATCAGGCATTTGCCTGATAGGCTGAAATGAAGCGGCCGTCGGGTCAAAGACTTTTCCGGTGGCAGGCATGATTTTCAGTTCGGGGTCGAAGTTATTGAACATCGAGGCCACCAGCGTCTCGAAACCGTTCAGCACCGACAGGACACAGACCATCGCCACCGTTGCCACAACCACGCTGCACACGGAAATGAGCGAGATGACGTTAATGGCATTTTGCGATTTCTTGGCAAAAAGATACCGGCGGGCTATGTAGAATGCAAGATTCAAATGTTTTTGTCTTTTAACAGATCATCAATCTTTTCGATATAATCCAACGTGTCGTCGAGGAAAAAATTCAGCTCGGGTATTTTGCGAAGTTGAAGCCGCACGCGTTGACCCAGGTCGTAGCGGATGGTGCGGCTGTTGTGTTCGATCGATTCCAGCAATTCTTTTCCTTTTTCGGAGGGGAAGATGCTGAGATATACTTTTGCCACGCCCAAATCGGGGCTGACCCTGACGGCACTGACCGAAATCAACGTGCCGGGCATGGCTTTGGTCTGTTGCTGAAACATGATACCTAACTCTTTTTGCAGTAATCTATCGATTTTATTTAACCTTGTTCCTTCCATAATTCTTGTTGTTTTTAATAAAAAGCAGCACAAAGGTAACGGTTTTTCCCGAAACTCCAACAATCTGTGGGGAGTGATGATGGGATTTTGGAAAATAAATGTGTATATTTGCAGTGATTTTATTGCGTCCCGGCTCTTTGCGAAAATCAGACTAAATTTTCATATAAACATTTATCTATCATGTATAAAAGAGGTTATACCATTTTATTGACTGCTGTTTTAATGGCGGCTTGCACGTTGGTTCAATTCACTTCCTGCAAAGGTGCAGATCTTTCATCGACTGTTGAAACGCCGTGGATCAGGCTTGGCGAAGTCCGCACGGCGTCCGACCGTGTCCTTGTGGCTTTCTTTACCTGCGATTCGCTGGATATCAGCGCTATCGATGTTGCCAACCCTGCTGACTGGAAGATTAACGGACAGGCGGCAGAGGCCGTTCACCTGTATGCCATGCAGACGGACGGGATTCATTTTCATGTCTATCTTGAGACCGGCAAGCTCGTCAAGGGAAAGAGATACAAGGTGGAAACTCCCTACGGAAGCAGGAGCATTAAGTTTAATGAGCGGGATGTGTTCTGCGAGTCGATTAAGACCAATCAGGTGGGATACAGCGCTTTGTCAAAGACGCGATATGCCGGTTTAGCGATATGGCTGGGAACCGGGGGAAGCAGGAGGATCGAAGGCGTTCTCCCTGATTACAAGGTTACTAATGCGCGTGGCAGCGTTGTGGCGAAGGGAACGGTGAAAGAGGCGGGAGATGATGTCTCGGTCGGCGGTTTTGTGTACAGGATCGACCTGTCGGAAGTGCCCGAGGGCGGACCGTATAAAATCACGGTGGACGGCTATGGCAGTTCTTACCCGTTCGGCATCGGAGGAGAGTTCTCCAACAGGCTGGCTTATACCATTTTCAGGTCTCAATACCTGCAACGTTGCGGGTGCCCTGTGCATGAACCGGATATCAGGGAAAACCCCTGTCACACACTGATCTATGATGTGGACGGCCCCATTGGTGAAGCCAATATCGACGTTGTTGGAGACGAACCGACCTTCCGTTGCTACGGCGGCTATCACGATGCCGGAGATGCCGACAGGCGTGCATATCATATTTCCAATCCGATGCTTAACTTGATGATCTACGAGACTTTTCCAGAATATTTCACGGACGGACAGTATCATATCCCCGGCGACTTCGACGCTGATTACCATATTATTAACTACGAAAACAATATTCCCGACATCATCGACGAGGCCATCTGGGGGACATTGATCTGGGAATATTTGCAAAATGAGGACGGTAGCGTTCATTTCGGCACCGAGACGCGCAGGTATCCGGAGCCTTTTGCGGCGCCGCTTGATCTCGATACGAAAAAGTACGGAACCGTTAGGGTTGACGACAGGGCGACCGCTCCGGCAGCCGGCCTTTTCATGCACTTGGCGAACGTTATCAAACCGTACAACCCTAAGAAATCTGCCGCTCTTGCCGAAAGGGGCGAACGTGCCTTCAAAGCCATCGGCGCAAGAATTGCTGCGCCCGAAAAGCTCTACTATCATATCCAGCGATATCTGTTGACTCGTGATGAAGCCGACCATGCAGAAATCAGAAAGTTGTATACCGTAGTTGATTCCTTGAAATACAACCTGTATCTCACTCCGGGCTATTCGCTGAATGACAGCAGATTCGATAATCCGGCCTATATCATGTCGTATGTATTGGAAAAAAGCGTTCCGACGGATGCAGCCATCGTGGAATACTTCAAAACGGCACTCAAGGCGGCGGCCGATGCCAACATTTCCGGGCTGGAGTCGCACGTATTCCCCGTCGGGAATAATCCTGATGGCCGTGATTGGGGGCACAATGTGCGCCAGCCGCAATATGCAGCCATTCCGCTTCTGTATTGGAAACTGTCGAATGAACAGGCCTATTTTGATGCAGCCTCCGAGTTGATGGACTATAAGCTGGGTTTAAATCCATTGGGAATCAGCTATGTATCGGCTTTGGGATTTAATCAGATACATAATCTCCACGACCGTGAAAGCGCTTATACCCAGGAACTCGGATGGGGCTTGAGACCGGGCATTACCGCCTTTGGGCCGGGTGTGGCAGGCAGGTCGAGAAATGCAATGGTGATTCCGGCATTAAACGAGCTTCCCAAGGAACGCCAGTTTATTGATGACAGGGCAATGATCAGTTTCACAGAGTTTACCATCTTTGAAACCATGCATTACGATGCGTTATATACCATCCTTGCAGGCGGCGGCAAATGGGATGGGGTAAATCCGTTTGAGCCCTAATTTATCTTGTACGCCATCAGCGTATCGCCGTGACGTATGTAAAGCACGCCTTGATGAATCACCGGATGTGCCCAATGCGTGCCGTTGCCCGAGGTGATGCTGAAACTGCTGACGAGTTTAAATTTGTCGGGATTTGGTCTGACCAGGTTCATGGTGCCCTTCTCGCTGTAACAATAGAGCATGCCGTCGGCGGAGATCACGCTGCACGGGGCAATGTCCCGCACCTTGTATTTTGTTTCGCCGGTGTTCCAATCCACACAGAACCAGTTTCTATCCCTGTGCCCGGAAGCATAGACATATTCGCCGATCCTGACGGCACCACCCATCTGTGTATCCACACTGAGGTTTTCCCACACCTTTTCCACCGATTTTCCGCCGTTTTTCATTCGCAGCATGATTGCTCCGCCGCGGTCGCCTGTGGGAGAGAAAATCATGTCATTGTGATAGAGCGGAGTGTTGGGATGATTGTTAAATTCGCTTGTGCGGGGGAATGACCACAGTTTTTCGCCCGTATTAACGTTCAAAGCAATGATATAATCGAAAACGGAAGTGACCACGATTGGCATATCCTGATCGTCTATATACTGAGGTGAGCAGTAGGCAGATACGGTGCCTTCACCGGGCGAGGACCATATCAATTCGCCCGTATTTTTATTCAATGCCACAACATTATATTTAATTCCGCCGGGCGTCATAATGATTTTGTCGCCTACAATCAACGGCGATTCGGTGACGCCCCAGGTAATGGTTCTGCCATCGAAATCGGAAAAGAGATCTTTGGTCCAGACTTCATCAAGTGTCGCTGCATCCAGGCAAACGAGTTTGCCTAATGTGCTGTATATGTATAATTTGCCGTCATTGACACATACGGTGGATCGCGGGCCCCGGTTGTTTTCAATCCAATCCTTGCCAATGTCCTTCCTGTTGAGCAACCGGCCATTGAGGTCGAACATGTAAAGGATGAGGTTGTCGCCGGTCATTCCGGTGATATAGAGCCTGTTGCCGGCAATGGCAGGCGAGGTATGCCCGTCGCCCAATCCATCGTATTTCCACAACATCCGGGGGCCTTCGGCAGGCCATTCTTTCAACAAGCCGGTCTCGTTGTAAATCCCGTCGCGCTTTTCGCCACGCCATTGCGAGTTATTTGATTCAGAGACATTGCGTTGCGCATTCATATTATAAGTGCAGAACGCGAAAAGCCATGCAACTGAAATGATGAAACTATACTTTTTCATTTAATTGCCGGTTTATTAGCATCAGCCACCAGCCCCCGCATATATTCCAATGCCAATTCGGTTTGGCCGTCGACAAATTTGAGGGTGCCGAGGTTTCCATTTTCGTCAATGGCGTTGTGGCAAAACTCCCAGTTTAGATAACCTTCATACCCGATACGCGCCAACTCATTGACTAAATGTCCGTAATGATGGATTTTCGGATAGCCGAATGAAGGGATGACATCAATTTTGCCGTCCGGCAGCCTTTCAAATTCGCCGTTGTAATGGAAAAGGACATCCAGATGGCCGATGGTATTGATTGCTTCGGTGATGTTTTCCCTGCTGTCTTCGGCAGGCGGCAGGTCGAAACAGATTTTCAGGTGGGGCGAGTCGACCCATTTAAGGATTTTCAGGCAATCGCGCCATGTGCCGGCATACGGTTCGTGGTTCTGCAGGGCGAGGACGATCCCGTGATCGCCGGCCATCCGAGCGGCCTCCTTGAAGCAGTCTATCATGTAGTTCCAACGGACAAGCTTGGGAATGCCTTTCCAGCCGTCTGCCCATTCCTTGCGCGGCTCGTCATAATTGGCCCAGCCATCTCTGAAAGTGATTCCCGGCCATGCCGCAAAAACACGTAACGACTTGCATCCCAGGTCGGCGGCCAATTTAATCTGTTCCCGGACCATCAGCAGTTGCGCTTCGCGGTCTTCGGGACAGGGGCTTGCAAAATTATTGTTGGCTGCCAAGGCAGGGAGTTCCAGTCCCAATTCGCCGGCACGGTCAACGACAGCCTTCCGCGTGTCGCGATCCCAGTCCATCGGATTGGCATGCGGGCGTTTAGCATCAAATTCGACGCCGTCAAAGCCAAAATCTTTAGCCCGCTGCAGTACCTGCTGCCACGTCAGATGCGGTTCCCTGAACCAGCAGCCAAGATAGGTGATCGAATAGAGGCCTACCTTCATTTTGCCCGGTGCGGCGGCTTTTGAGCTGTCCGCAATAACATTTTTATCAGTCATAATTTTTAAGATATTTAGTTTAATTTATTTATTTACAATTGATTTCCCCTCTGAAGGGTTTTTGAAAAGCACGAGAAGCAGGACGATGGCCACGGCAGTCATCGCGGAAACTATTAGAAACAGCGCCGGCCAGTCAAAATATTCAATCAGCTTGCCGTTGACCAGCGTGCCGACAAGGTATCCGGCTCCCCAGATGAAAAACAGCAGGAATCCCTGCGCTTCCGCCTTATATTCCTGCGGCACAAGATTCCCCGTATATACTTGTCCTGCAACGAAGAACAATCCGAAAATCAGACCGTGCGGCAATATCCCTCCCATGCAGAAAAACCACCACCACTGTTGCCCCATTTCCACGCTTGCGTAAAAGGACATGAACCTGACCAGCATGGCCAGCAGACCGAAAAACATGGCCTTCTTCAAGCCGTATTTGACAAGTATGCCGGTGGTAATCAATAGAAAGAACAATTCCGATATCTGCCCCCATCCCATTGTGAAGGTGATGTTGCGCACGTTTTGCGAAGCGAGAAACATTGAGCCGAAGACATTGTACATCGTAAACGGTATGATGGCCAGAAAAGAAACAAGCAGAAACCGGTTGAAGTTCCTGTCTTTCAGGATGGATACAATTCTCAGTCCCAAAATGTCGACAATTGAATATTTCCCCGCCCTCTTCCTCATCGGAGGCGTTTTGGGCAGCGTGAGATTGATCAGCGCCGCGACGATGGCCACTCCGGAGCCGCAATAAAGCGGTAGTTCGGTGCCGTCGAATTTCGGTACGCCCAACAGATAGACGGCCACCAGACTGAACAGTCCCGATGCAGCCCAGCCGATTGTGCCAAGCATCCGTATCCTCGGGAATTGTCCGGACGGGACGTGTGTCATCGCGATGGAGCTTGTCAGTCCCCAGGTAGGCATATAACATGACATGGCCAAGTACACGGTGATCATCCAGCCTGCATAACCGGTTTGCTGTGCCGCCAGCAGCAGAAAGACGGCTACCATGACATTAAGTCCGGCCAGCAGTTTTTCCGCATTCAGATAGCGGTCGGCAATTACTCCCATAAAAGGTGCCGTGATCGAACCGATAGCCGACGAACACAAGATGAGCGTCATCTGCTGGGGCGTCAGGTTAGGCAGACTTTTCAGGAAAGCAGCCAACGGCATCCACCACACGGCATACATAAAATACTGCATGAACATCATGACGCCCAACTTGATATATACCAATCTACCGAGCGATGCATCCCTGACGCGATGCAAACGTTTTTCGGGAGTATTCATTTTATCAATATCTTCTTTACGAAATCTGCGCAGCGTGCTACTTCAATTACAGAATCCGAACCTTCCGGAATGACGTACGACATTTCGATGTCGCAATGCACCGGCCAGCCCGGTTTGCCCGCATTGCTTTGGATATAAAGCAGAAACTCCTTGAGCGGCGTATCACCCTGTCCCCAGACGCGGTTTTGCTCTGTCATGCCGACAAGCGTCGCGGTAGGGGCGGTATAATCTTTTATATGGATGGAAGCAATCTTTTCGTGATACTTTTCAACGATGTCGCGCGGATCCTTACCCGTTGATCCATAGTAGATTCCCATGTCGAAGTTTATGCGTACATTTTCAAACTCAAGGAACGGATCGAATGTGAAACTCTCATCGGCAAATTGCGCATGGTTGTGCAACAAAAGGAATTTGCCGTGCTTTACGGCGAAAGGAGATACGCGTCTGGCTGTTTCAAGATCAAGTTCCGTGCTTACACCCATGGCACCCAGCGCCTTACATACATTGAACATATAGTCCAGCTCGTCATCGGAAGTATTTGAATTGGGCGACAGTTTGATAATATGGATATTGACGCCGGCCATCTTGTATATTCCGGCCAATTCCTCATATTTAGACATGGGGACGGAGAGACGCCATGCCCTAACTTCCTCATTATAAACACGCCGTGCTTCCTGCTGCGCTTCGCGTTGCCGTTGTTGTTCAGGCGTCAACACCTGTCCCGGCTCAGGGCGAATTTGCGGCCCGAACTGAGGCGCTTTCGGCCTGCCTGCATAGTTCTCGGCCACTTCACCCATCATTTCAAGTGTGCCAAGCCCCGCTGAAAGCGTATAAAGCAATATATTGCCGGCATCGGTTGTCGGCATCAAACGGAAACTGTACGTGATGGCGCCAATCTCGACACCGCCAAAATTGGAGCGACTCTCCGCCGTTTTATTTGCCGGCGTACAAGCCGTCTGAAGCGGTGCGACTGCAAAAGCACCTGCAGCTAAAGCCGAAGACTGCAGGAATTTGCGTCGGTTAATGATTAATTTATTATCATTCATGTTGTTAATAAGGAGATTTTTTTATATTTTGTTAGAGTCGTAATTTGTTAAAAAAAGATGATTGCAAAAGTAATAATTTTTTTTATTCACCAATGACTTTTGTCATTATAGTATCAAAAATAGATATGAGATACTTTTTTAAAAAAGCATCTCATATCATTAAAAACAAAAAATTTAAAGTGAATATGCTAAAAAATCTGTACGAAATATTTAATATCTACCGTGCAGGCGTCGTTGCAGAAGGTTCTTCCAGACGATAACTGACAAAAGCAAAGCGTTTGCTATCCGGCGCCCATGAATGAACATTAATTGTTCCCTGTCCGCCGAAAAGTTCGACAACGGTTTTGGGTGTTCCTCCTTCAGCCGGCATCAGACGCAACATTACATTCTTGTTGGCAGGATGGTCACCGGGTTCAACGTCTCCTTTGCGATAGGCGATGACTACAACTTGTTTGCCGTCAGGTGAAACATGTGGAAACCACGTATTTAAATCATTGTCGAAAGTCATTTGCGTCTGTTCAGAGCCGTCAGCATTCATTCTCCAGGCTTGCATCAATCCGGAGCGTACGGAATTAAACCAGATATACTTGCCACAAGGTGAATATTCCGGCCCGTCATCCAGCCCTTCGGCCTCTGTCAGGCGACGCTCCTTTCCTCCCCTAGCAGGGATGACATAAACATCAAAATTGCCGTTACGCTCAGCGCAGTAGGCAAGAAAGTTATTATCAGGACTGATGCCATGAAGATAACTTGGGCCTATTGGGGTAATCAATTGAGGCACACCGCCTTCTGTCGGCACAGTATATACATACGATCGACGTGCCTCTACAGGACTGGCGCTGATTGCAATAAACTTTCCGTCAAAACTGACTACATGATCATTGTTCGCAGTGGCGACGAAATCAGTATTGATTAATTGCGGCCGACTGTCGGGAATATCAGGAGAAATCTTATATAACAGTCCACCACTATTATATATCAGCCACTTACCATCGGGAGTCCAGTTTGGAGCTTCGATGCGAGTATTAAATTCCCTGACAACTTTCCGTGTTCCGGTAGTGATGTCATAAATCTCCAAAAAGCTGGTGATTCTTTGTCTCTGCTGACCCTGTGCATTGCTTTGTTGAGGCTGTTGCGCAGAAGTAGAAACAGAAAAAATCGCCAACATGCAAAATGTTAAAAAACTGTATTTCATAAACATATATTTTTAATATTGAATAATTAAACTTTAAATAGGATTATAATTTTTTAAATTCTACATTTGTAAAATAAGCTGTTTCAAGTATATCTACATCATGTGAACAGATAAAAAAACCGACGTAAAAAGTACCCGGAAAATCCATCTCAATTTCTGCCGTGATATCTTTTGGTAAAACATCGGTGGCCGTTCTCATACGGATTTTGTTGCCGATCTTTTCCAAGGTGATATAGTTGCCGTTGGGCGGGCCTTTTATTTCTTCGGTTTGGCCTCCTGTTTCTTTACGGTATTGCAGCGAAGTCAAACCATCTCCGTGGATGGAAATATGCACACATCTCGATTCGCCGGTAAGAGCATCTCGAATCATTATGCCAATTTTACGGTGGGCTACGACTCCTTTACCTTCGAAAGCAACTTTCGTTGTCATTGAAAAATCACCTTTTACCTGTTTCCAGGCATAAAAAAGCTGGTCAGTATTTCCCCACACATTATTACCACCTCCGGAGAGGGTGTAGGTCTGGGTGGAGCCTTCATACTTGATACTGCCGAACAATTTCATGCCTCCTACGTCACTTACGCCGTCAAATATGCCTAACCCGCTGATTTGTTGCGCGTAGGAATTTGAAAAGACGATTACTAAAGCGAAAATTAATATCGCTTTGATTGCCGAGAAAAATTTTAAATTCTTCATTTGATCATTTTGTTGTTAATTTGTTAATATTTTTTTGCGTAATAGATAAATCTTCTACATAAACTTTTCCATTTTCTGCAAACAGTTCTATTTTATTAAATTCGGCTGAATAATAATACAAACTTGTTAATTCTACCATACCATCCATTGTCAACAACTTAATTGAATCGGTGTCCAGAATGATTCGGATATCAAGCATTTCGACTTCATCTAAGGAATAAAACTGCACCGGAACGTCCACAAATGCTTCCGGAGAAGATGAATGTCTGCACTCGACGAAGAATATTTGAAGGAAAGAATTGTATCCTGCTTCAATATATTGTCCATACTGATTGCTCAGCCTGATTCCGAATTTCTCTGCCGAACCTACCCCCAGCCAAAAGTTGTTGGGCTTGAAACGTATGTCTATTTCAGCCGGTGCAACAGGAAACTTTATTTTTGAACTGATGTCCACTATTCCTGAACTACGAATATCCTGTATCAACTCTACGTTCCGAAAACTTACTTTTTCAATAGAATTTCCACAAGACCCTGCCAAAAGCAAGAGACAAAGAACAGAGAAAACGGATATCAGTTCTGTCCGTATAACGTATTCTGTTGTTTTAAATTGTTTGCATTTACACATTATTTCAAAGAAAGCAATTATTGGTCGTAACCGGGATTTTGTTTATAAAGTCCTTTACTGTATGTTATTTGATTGTTAGGAATAGGGAAGTATTCATGTTTGCCTTTTGTAAATAGCGCATTGCTCATATATTGAGCTCTACGTATTTTTTCTACCTCATAATATTTATTCAATACATCACCCAATACTCCCCAGCGTGTCAAATCAAACCCATGTTTTCCTTCCAGAGCCATCTCAAGGCGCACTTCCCATTGAAGCGCTCTCCAGGCGTAATCTCTTGTCCATCCGGCAGCAGGATATTCTTCGATCTTAAAGTGGGCCGAAGGCGTACCGTCCGGCATTATCAATCGGGACGTGCTGTTTTTTGCACGAGTACGAAGTTGATTGATGATTAGGCGTGCTTCTTCCAATTCTCCTAATTGTATCAGCGCTTCGGCTTTCCATAGCAGGACTTCGGCATAACGAATCAAATCTCTCTTCAAGGAACTGCTGCGGAAAAATGTTGCTGCTGTGTAACAGGTGCAATTATAGGTCTCTATCTCTTTTAACGACATTGTATAGCCATAAAGTTGGGGGTCGCGAATGCCGCTTGTGGGGAGTAGATAAGTCAAATCGTATTTATAAGGTCTGTCAACAAATGCTACCGTGTGCATAAGTCGCGGATCAACCGTTATTTCAGGATGAGCGTCAATATCAGACCCTTGTTGGAATTGAGGGGCATTGTTATCATTAAAGTTGTCGAATAGGGGCAGTCCTGTAGCAGGATCAGTCTTGTATGCATTCACCAAATTCTGGCTCGGCTGACGAAAACCGCAACATCCGTATTCAGGAGTGACAATATAGGACAGCATTGAGAACATATTGAGTTTTCCGAAAGGTGTTCCGTCATTAATCGAACTTTGAACGGCGAAGACTGATTCCGATACTTCCGTACTACCTTTTGTTCCAAATTCGTAGAGGAAATTTTTTGCAAAATCATCGTTCAATATGAATCTGTTTCTGCTTTGTATCCAGCTGACTAACGATACTACCTCCCTCATTTTATCCATGTTCACGTTATTAACGGAATAATCTTCATTTTGCTCGTATGCTGCAAACATCAAAGCCTTAACAAGGAAACTTGTAGCCGAAAACTTATTGGCACGCCCTACATCCAAATTATCTTCAGGAAGATTGTCGGCAGCATAACGGAAATCGGCAATGATCAAATCCCACAATTCTTGCGAGGTATATTTCACATTCGATTCTTCGAGCAATTGGGCTTCGTCCATGGTTTCATCCACCCAAACCACTCGGTTAAAAATCTGTTTTAGCTGAATGTATTGGAATGCACGCAGAAAACGCATCTCGGCTGCCCGCTTTATTTTATCGGGATATTCAGCCTCAGTGAGGTTGTTTATACGGGCTAATGCATTGTTGGCACGTGAAATAGCGACGTAATGTCTTACCCATTTCGTGTTAAATTCAGCCCTTGTTACCTGAATTGTCGAAGACACTTCAATATCGTGTCCCCAAGCCTGGTCGGAGACGCCGCCTCCGCCTTTATACATATCACCGCTCCGAAGATCGGAAAACCACCAGGCTGCCTGTACTTCATAATCGTGTTCTACATGAGCGTAGGCAGCTATTATCATTTTTTCGACCATTTCAGGTGTATTTAACATTTCTTCACCAATTGTTCCTTTCGGTTGTACATCAAGATAATCTTCGCACGAAAGAGACAGGATGGCAAATCCCAAGATGACAAATAAATAGTTTAAACTTTTCATATTCAATTATTTTTAGAATGTAACATTAAGACCTATTGTTATAGATAGAGGAATTGGATAAGCATTTCCGGGAGTTTCCGGATCGGCTCCTGTAAAAGCCTGATCACCTGATTTCTTATAAAACTTCAACAGATTTCGGCCTAATAAATAGACACGGGCATTCTGAATCAGGATTTTATTTGATAAGGATGTAGGAATGGTATACCCAAATTCCATATTACGCAATTTAAAATAAGAGACGTTTTCCAGAAAATAAGTAGAATTTGCTCTTGTACTTCCTTCCAGATTTACGTCATTTAAAGATAAGGCGGGGATCTTTGAGTTTGGATTTTCGGGCGACCAGGCATCCAAGGTTTGTTTGCCGTAATTTTGTCCCATGTGTCCTGCTGCTCCGATAAACTGGCTGTTGAGTTTGACGGCTCTCCCCGCATCACTGAATTTTCCGGCTTCTCCGTTCCAAAACATGCTGAAATCCCATTGCTTATATCGTAGACCGATACTAATGCCATAGATGAAATCAGGATCGGTTTTACCGATATAGTCCCGGTCGGCTGTTGTAATAGACCCGTCCGGAGGAGGTGTATTACCCGGTGTTGCTCCGGGTCCTGAAATATCACGGTATATAATACGCCCGATTCCTTTACCCGATTGGTTTATATAGGCATCAACTTCTTCCTGTGTCTTGAATAGACCGTCTGCATAGTAGCCGAAAACAGAACTACGCGAACGTCCCAAGATAATCTTATCTACACCATTTCCTGCATATTGAGTTAGTACGGTTGTAGGCAACTCGGTTACCTTGTTGCGGTATCTGCTCAAGTTTGCACTTACATTATACGACAAATCTCCTATCCTGTCTCTGTACTGCGCAATAAATTCAAAGCCTTGATTTTCCATGCTTGCCCCGTTTACCGTCCGGTTTGAGCCTTCGCCCAAAACGCCCAGAGAGGGAGGCGTGACTAATATATCTGTGGCTTTTTTGAAGAAATAATCTACTGAACCGGTCAGTTTTTGATTCATAAATCCAAAATCAATACCAATATTGTTTTCCGTTATAGTTTCCCATTTCAGAAGGACGTTTTCCATTTGCATACGACGGAATCCCATCGGTTTTGTTCCGCTGCCGGCACCTGTTATATCGTAGGACGTGCCATCGTCATTGCCGCTAACTCCCGCATTCTGTGACTGATATAGAGATTGATACAACCCTTGTGCAGCAAAATCATCAATTCCCCGCTCATTTCCTGTCTGTCCCCATCCGTAGCGTAATTTCAGATCGGATACAACCGGAAGATTTTTTTTGAAAAAACCTTCTTCGCTCAATCGCCAAGCAAGCGAAAAGGCGGGGAATGTAGCGAAACGATGGTTTGCCCCAAATTTTGAAGAGCCGTCGCGACGTAAGGTGAAAGAAGCCAAATACTTGTCGCGGTACACATAATTTGCTCTCCCAAAATAAGATAACAGACGTGATTGGGAAGCTCTGTTTGGAGAGGGGTCATTGTCGGTAGCAGCACCAAGTATGATACTTGATTCTCCGGCAAAAATATACATGTATTCCGGGTCATAAAGATCGTATCCATCACGCATATACTGCTGATATTCAAGTGATGTATTGATTTGTTCATGTCCAAGATTTATATCAATATGATGATACCCAAATTCCAGCATATAACTCAATGTATTAGTCCAAGTCAATGAACCGGTGCGATTTGCTTCGTTTTGAACACGCGAGAGATCATCGACGAGTGCTCCGTCTGAAAACGGCAATGTCATTATTCTCGAATATTCAAAACCCTGATTCAACGATATATTTGTTCTTGCATGCAGGTTTTTGATGATCTCCAAATCAAGATAAACATTACCCATTAACCGCAGCATATTCTCGTAATTATCTTTATTCTGTTCTATGATGCGAAGTGGATTTTGCCCGTTATCATCCATAGCGCCATAAGCGCCTCCCCAACCGATGCCGTCATCCGTATGTATTGGTATAATCGGTTGAATTTGTTGGGTTCTGCTAAATAAACTGCCTTGATTGAGACTGCTTCTTTTAGTATGGGATATCATAATATTTTCTCCGATGTTCAATCTATCTTTAATCAACGTATAATCGGAATTGATTCGGATGCTCATACGGTTGTTATAAGTACCTTTGACGGCGCCTACATTATCTAAATAATCGAGTGAAAGCAGAGCGCGTCCTTTAGAACTTCCGGTTGATGCGGTGACGTTATAGCTCTGTGTGATTGCCGTTTGCAGAACTTCCTTGACCCAGTCCGTATCTGCCGGTCTCATAGTGGGACCTGTCGGTCTGTCGGCGTCAATCCATTCCGGATAGTCAATTCGATCCAGCACCCAATTGCCATTTGCCTCTTGATGATCTGTATATATATAAGGCCAACTTGTCGGTTCTACGCCGTCATTGCGACTTGCTCTCCATTGCGCCCACCCGCGATCGTAGGTATTCAACCATTCCAACGGTTTTTGCGTGTACGTATTTACTGTCATCGAACTCCTGAAACTAATGGAGGAGGTAGCTGACCTGTCGGCTTTTTTTGTTGTGACAATGATTACGCCGTTTGCAGCGCGCGAACCATAAATTGAAGCCGAAGAAGCATCCTTCAAAACTTGAATTGATTCAATATCTTCGGATGCAATGTTATTCATATCTCCAACGGTTGGTATTCCATCGATGATGTAAAGCGGGTCGCTATTGCTTAATGTGCTGACACCACGAACTCTAACCGTAGCATCGCCGGTTGGACTTCCTGTTGAGGTAATAAACAATCCCGGTACCTGTCCCTGCAATGTTTGCATGATATTGCTTGAAGGGATGTTTTCTATCTCGTTCATTTTCACAACAGCTACTGCACCGGTAAGATCGCGTTTTCTTTGTGTGCTATAGCCAGTTACAACGACTTCATCCAGGCTTTGTGAATCCTCTCTCATTACCACATTCATGGTACGTTGGGTGCTCACTGTTATTTCCTGCGTCAAGTAGCCGACATAGCTAAAAACAAGGATTGACTGACTGCCGGATACGGAAAGGGAGAATTTCCCGTCGATGTCCGTAATTGTACCGATCGTTGTGCCTTTCACCTGTACGTTGACGCCTATAAGAGGTTCGTTGCTCTCGTCCCGGACAGTTCCGGAAATCGGATTGTCTTGCTGTTTGGTGGCAGGTAAAACGTTCAAATCATCCCGCGAGGAAGCAGGCATCAGCACAATCTGTCGATCTACAACTGTGTAAACAACATCCTTGCTGTCAAATAATTGAGCAAGTACGTCCGTGATCGGCCGGTTGTCGGCGCTCACGCTTACCGTTTTGTCTACATCGACTAATTTGCCGTTGTAGAGGAAATAAAATTCAGATTGGTCTTCAATTTGCATGAGCACATCTTTTATCTCAACTTGATTCATGTGAAGAGTCAAGCGAGTCAACTGCGAATAGGCATCGGCTGCAAAAAGATGCAGCGATGAAAAGCATATCAAAAAAAGTGATATTTTCAAGATACATATTCGCCCTTTTGTCCTTTTTGCCAAAAGTGATACATTTTTAAATATATGTATATTCATTTTTTAAATCGTTTTTATTTTGTTATAATTAAGGGTTTTGACAATAATGTCATTGATAAATAAATGTATGGGAGCAATGTTCTTTGCTCCTTTCCTGTGGTTAAGCCGTCGGCTTATTTTTGAAAGATAGTAATTTGTTTCTTCCCATAGGCATTCGGGGTATTAAGTGTTAGACTTTGAGTTTTATAATCGATCGGAGACGATAGCTTGAGGAGTTTCAGGACATCTTCCAAATTCATATTGTCGAATGTAGCTGTATATATATAACGTTTAATCGCTTCGTCCCGAATCTCAAATTCCACGTTATATTTTCTTGCCAATTCGTTAAGTACATTGATGATAGGTTCGTCGCGGAAAACCATTTTATAGTCCCGCCATGTCGATAATCCTGATTTTGGTATCTGAAGCACCTCTGTCTGCAAGGTTTGATTATCCACCACGGCATATTTTCCGGCTTGTAATGTAGTAGTTGCGACAGAGCCTGCCGACAGGGCTACCGTGCCGGTTACAACTGCGAGAATGGCTTGAGTGTCTTCTCCATAATGTTTGAAATTAAACGAAGTGCCAAGCACGCGTACTTTTAAATCACCGCTTTTGATGATGAATGGTTTCTTCTCGTCACGTGTCACATCGAAAAATGCTTCGCCAATCAATTCTACGCTTCTTGTTTCGCCGGTGAAATTACTTGGATAACTGATTGTAGATGAGGAATTGAGCCAGACGACTGTGCTATCCGGGAGGATGGCCTGCGAAGTGATTCCGGCCGGAACGTACAAAGTGATTATTTGCTGTTGCCCGACGGCCGTATCGTGATGATTTCCTGTAGAGATATATGATAAAGCCCAACCCAAAAGCAACGCTATCGATGCTGCAATGCCGGAGACTCGCCACAAAGCCGACAGGGAATACTGACGTCGAATTTGCTGTTGGATCCCGGCCCATGTTCTTTCCTTATCATAATGATTTGTTGAGTGCCGGGTATCAAATAATTGCCAGGATTCTTCCGATTGGCGGAATAAGTGTTCGTTTTCAACAGACGACTGCCTCCACTGATTGATTTGATCAGTTTCTTCAGGAGTACTTTCGCCACTCAAATATTTTGCTATCAGCGTATCTATGTCCATAAATGATCATGAGGATTTTTTTGCCTCTATTTTATAGACACCTGATGGCACGTCTACCCTTAAAATAAATTAATTATTTTTAAAAATATTTACATCATGTACGGCGACATTAAAGATTACTCTATCGGTGATATATCGCAAACAATCTTTCTCTTATTTTTCTTAGAGCAATGCCCATTTGCGATTCTACGGTTTTTATTGAAATTTCGAGACGCTCGGCGATTTGTTTGTAGGTGAGCATTTCTTTTTTACTCAGATTGAAAATAATTTTGCATTTGTCAGGCAAGGTATCTATAGCGCTTTGTATGTGAAGCGTAAATTCATCTATATCAAAACATTCCTCACCTCGGCGATTTTCCGTTTCGTGTTCTACCCATTGTTCCAGCAGTGAATTTCGGCGTTTCTCATTACGGATTGCATTTAGCATCCGGTTGCGGGCGGCGGTATACAGATATGTCTTAATTGATGTAATTTGCAGTGTTTCACGTTCTTCCCACAATTTGATAAAGATGTCCTGCACCACCTCTTCGATTATCATGCGGTCAGTTGTATAAAAGGCCAGAAATCGGCATAGCGGTTCGAACATACAGTCGAACAACTGCCGAAATGAATCTCTTGTGATATGAAATGTCTCGTCCATAACGCATTAGCGCTAATACTTATTATTGACAAAGAAAAGAGTCGTCATTTTCGACAATGAATTTAGTGCAAATCTACAAAAAATAAAATTGAAATGATTATTTTTGTAATTCAAAGATAAAGTAGATGAATATGAACTCGGCAACATTAAAAAATGAAGACAACTGCAAGAAAGACAAGTCTTTTTTATCAGTGAATCCATCACCGTCCGATTACAAACAGTTTGTAGATAAGGTGTCTTCGGCTATACCTGCCAAACGGATTATTACCAATCAGTTACAGTTACTTGCTTATAGTACGGATGCCAGCCAGTACCGGTTGATTCCCAAGGTAATTGTGCAGGTGCACACTGAAGATGAGGCTATTACTGTTATCAGGCAATGTTTTTCGCTGAAAATTCCCGTTACTTTCCGTGCGGCCGGGACGAGCCTGTCCGGACAGGCGGTCAGCGACTCGGTTTTGATGATTGCTTCGCATAAATGGAGACATTACGATATCTTGGACAATGGAATGAAAATAAGGCTTCAACCCGGAATTATCGGTTCGCGCGCGAACATTTTTTTAAAGCCTTACGGGCGAAAAATAGGACCTGATCCGGCGTCGATAAATGCTGCTATGATCGGAGGTATAGCGTCAAATAATGCAAGCGGGATGTGCTGTGGCACAGCGCAAAACTCGTATCAAACAGTTGCCGATGTTCGGCTGATTTTGTATGACGGTACGGTGTTGAATACTGAAGATTCGGGCAGTGTTGAGACATTCAAAACGGCTCATCCGGAGATGATTCGTGAGATAGAAGCGATTCGTGACGAAATAAAATCAGATAAGTCGCTGACGAACAGGATAAAATATAAGTACAAAATCAAAAATACGACAGGTTACAGCATCAACGCTTTTGTCGACTACGACGATCCGATCGATATCATTAAACACTTGATAATCGGCTCGGAAGGGACGCTGGCTTTTATCTCGGACATTACCTACAACACGGTTGCAGATGAGAAATTGAAAGCTTGCGCGTTGCTTATTTTCGAGACGATCGAGCTTGCCTGCGAAGCGGTGCCGCTGTTGAAGAAAAGTCCTGTTTCGGCGGTCGAACTGTTGGACAGGGATTCGATCCGGTCGGTCGAGGACGACCCCGAAGCGCCCGGTTATTTCCGCACGCTGCCCGAAACGGCTTGTGTGTTATTGGTTGAGATCCAGGCTGATAATCAGGAGCAGTTGATGGAAAAGGAGCAGGCAGTACGTAAAGCTGTCTTTCCGATTCAAACTATCAAAAGCTACCACTTTACGTCTGATCCTAAAGAATATAACTTCAACTGGAAGGCGCGCAAGGGATTACTGTCATCGGTCGGCGGATTGCGCAACACGGGGACGACATGTATCATTGAGGATGTGGCGTTTCCTGTCGAAAGGCTGGCGGAGGCGTGTAAAGCGTTGAAAATGTTGTTTAAGAAGTATGAATATCACGACGCCGTCCTGTTTGGGCATGCGATGGACGGCAATCTGCATCTTGTTTTCTCCCAGGATTTTAACATAGAAAGCGAAGTGAAGAGATATGCTGATTTGATGAACGAACTGTCTGATATTGTGGTACATCAATTTGACGGGTCACTGAAAGCCGAGCATGGCACCGGTCGCAATATGGCACCGTTTGTTGAAAAGGAATGGGGCGCAACGGCTTATAAGCTGATGAAAAGGATTAAAAAGTTATTTGACCCTGATAATCTGATTAATCCCGGTGTCATCATCAACGGGAATCCTAATATACACGTCGAAAATCTGAAACCGTTGCCTGCTGTTAATGAGTTGGTAGACAAATGTATGGAATGCGGTTTTTGCGAATCGGCTTGCGTAGCCGAAGGATTGACATTGTCTCCGCGTCATAGAATCGTGATAGCAAGAGAGATAGCGCGATTGGAAGCAGTAAAGGAAGCAAATCCCGCCGACCGGCACCGCCTAAAGCGTATTGCCCGCGACTCACGTTATTTTTCCAACGAAACGTGCGCAACCGATGGCCTTTGCGGATTGATTTGCCCTGTGAAAATAGATACAGGCAAATATATCAAACAGTTACGACATGATGAATCGTCATCGCTGTCCCGCAAAACATCATCATGGATAGCCCATCATTTTGCATTTACAACTACCATAATGCGACTGATGCTTAATACAGTATATCTTTTCCAACTCCTATTCGGCAACAAGTTCATGTCAGCTGTATCATCCTTATTGCGAAAAATTTCTTTCCAAAAAATCCCGTCCTGGAACCCCTATTTTCCGAAAGGGTCAATTCTCCCTCCCCTCTCCCCTCGGAGAGGGGCCGGGGGTGAGGTGGTCTATTTCCCCTCCTGCATCAACCGAACCATGGGAAAATCAGCAGATTACGACAAGAATGAAGTTGAATTAACACAAAAAACAGTCGAATTGCTTCAACGTGCCGGATACACCGTTATCTACCCTGAAAGCCTTGACAATCTGTGTTGTGGGATGGCTTTCAGCAGCAAGGGATTCAAAGAAGAAGGCAGCAGAAAGTCACTTGAACTCGAAGCCGCACTATTGAAAGCCTCCGAAAACGGCAAATATCCCATATTATTCGATATGAGTCCATGCTTTTTCACATTCATGGAAGCAAACCGTAACACCTCGTTAAGAGTCTATGACCCAATAGCTTTTATGCTGGAATTTGTAATGCCGAAACTGAATGTAAAACTTAAAAAAGCAAAAGTTGCCGTCTTCCCCGTTTGCTCGGTCAAAAAGATCGGGATGGAAGATAACTTGCTTAGATTGGCTGAATTATGTGCTGAAGAAGTTACGATAATAGAATCTAACTGTTGCGGATTTGCCGGCGACAGAGGATTCACCTTTCCGGAACTCAACGCACATGGACAGAGGCATTTAAAAGAGCAAATACCGCATGAATGCCATGAAGGTTACTCCACCAGCCGCACCTGCGAAATCGGGATGAACGAACATAGCGGCGGAATCAGCTTTAAATCAATATTCTACCTGATTGACGATGTTACAAAATAATCATTTAAGGGTTGACAATATTCACTGCCGACCCGTTTATAAAAGCCGCTAAATTATTGACCGCTATATCCATCAGCCTTGTTCTTGCTTCGCGGGTTGCCCAGGAGATATGCGGGGTAATCAGGCAGTTTTTGGCGGAAAACAGCGGATTGTCGGGGGTAGGCGGTTCGACGGAGAGGACGTCGATGCCGGCGCCGGCAATCACGCCGTTGTTTAACGCTTCCGCCAGGTCGGCATCGACGATGACAGGTCCGCGGGCCGTGTTTATCACAAAGGCGGTACTCTTCATCAGCTTCAAACGCTCCCTGTCGATCAGTCCTTTTGTCTCCGGAAATAACGGGCAGTGGATACTCACAACATCCGATTCCGCCAGCAGCTCGTTCACTTCCGCCCACTTGAAATTCTTCCTGTGCGACTGGTCGGATTGGAATTTGTCGTTGCCGATGACATTCATTCCAAAAACCGTAGCGATATCGGCCACCTTGCGGCCAATCGTTCCAAAGCCGATGATTCCCATTGTCTTGCCTGCCAGTTCAATCAACGGATAATCCCAGTAGCAGAAATCAACCGACTGCGCCCAGCGTCCCTGCCGGACCGAATCGCTGTGATCCTGTACGTGATGGCACAGTTCGAGCAATAGGGCAAAGGTCATCTGCGCCACGGAATCCGTGCCATAGCCCGGTATATTGGTGACAATGACGTCATTATCTTTAGCACCTGCAATATCCACCACATTATAACCTGTGGCCAGCACGCCAATATATTTTAATCCGGGGAGTTGGCCAATGGTCTCCCTGCTTAGCGGCGTCTTATTCGTAAAAACGATTTCGGCCCCTGCCGCCCGTTCAATGATTTGTTCCGCCACCGTCCGTTCATGGATTGTGACGTCTCCAAATTTTTTCAAACCATCCCAGGAGATGTCTCCCGGATTTAAAGTATAGCCATCTAAAATTACTATTTTCATACGCTAATAACTGAATAACTGAGTAACTGAATAACTGAATAACTGAATAACCGAATAACTGAATAACCGAGTAACTAAATAACCGAGTAACTAAATAATTGATAGTTGTAATAACTAAGCAATTCCATCTCCCCTCCCCTCTCTTTCGGAGAGGGGTCGGGGGTGAGGTGTCTTCGCCCAAGCCTCATTCAACGTCCGCTTCGCATTAGCCACCACAATATCGGGATCTTCATCACCCACCGGTTTTACCTCAAAGCTAACGGTCGGAAGCGTCTCCCCGTTTAAAAAGCCGATGTTAAACAGCACACGCAAGTATTCAACCACCTGATCGACATCATTTTCGCTGTTCGGGAACCCGAAGCGCGGATGTTCGTCGCCATACGCCTGCATCTCGGGGCTTTTAATCACCGTATTGCCGATATGCGCATGGATGATATAGTCCTTGACGGGCAGCAGCGCTTCCTCGACCGTCTCGTGGATCATCGGGATATGGCTGAGGTCGACCATCAGGCCGAAGTTGTCATATTCAGCCCTGATTTCCCGGGCATAACGCAAGGCAAGCGATGCCGGGCCGATCAGACTTTTCTTGGCGATGTCGTAGTCAAACACTTCGAGTGCGATTTTCATGTCGCCCTTGCTTTTGACGTAGGCACACAGTTCTCTCGTGGAGCTGACCAGCGCCTGATAGGATTCTTCCTTCGTTTCTTCGGCATATTTGCCGCTCAGGAATGCAAAGCCGGCAGCCCCCATTTCGTAGGCTTCGTCGATGCCTTCCTTCATATTGGCGAGGGCTGTTTGCCTGCCTTCTTCATTCAGGTCGTTGATATTCTGTCCTGTAATCAACAGTCTCGGTTGCCCGCCGTAGGCGATGCGCATGTGCGAACTGTCAAGCATTTTCTTCGCCTGGCGTCTGATTTCGGGATCCTTAATGGTGGTGATCTCGATGGCTGAAAAGTATTCGTCCACAGCGACTTTGCGGATCGTTTCCAGGATGGGGCCTTCGCCCCGGATCGTACTCGGATACGCCATAAAATGGACTAATCCGAGCTTCATGTATTTATGAATTGATTCAATCATGATTGTTTGTTTAAAATTGTTTGTATTTATTATGTTTTAATCGCTCATTCTATTGCGTCATGACGGCACCATAAACGATAATATATTGGACTGCAGGAATGTAAGCACGCACAGCAGGAGCAAAAGGATAAAACTGTGCTTGACCGTAAATCGGAACAAATCCGATTCCTTGCCGCCCAGCCCCACCGCAGCGCAGGCCACGGCAATCGATTGCGGCGAAATCATTTTCCCCGTCACGCCGCCCGACGCATTGGCAGCCAGCGCCAGCGTCGGATCCATCCCTACGCTGTTGGCCGTCTCGAACTGCAACGGGCCGAATAAATTGTTGGCCGCCGTATCGGAGCCGGTGACAAAGACGCCGACCCAGCCCAAAACAGGTGACAGAAAGGCAAATACGACACCCGAATTAGCCAGCGTAGCCGCCAGCGCCATCATCATCCCCGTATAATTGGCAATATTGGACAGCGCCAATACGGACATGATGGTGATCAGCGGGAAAGCCATCTCCCTGCATGTCTCGCCGAAGGTTTTGGCAAAATCTTTCCATGACATCCCGACGATAAACTTGGTGATGATCGCCGAGAAGAGCACGGCAGTGCCTGCCAATCCAAGGAAAGGGATACTGAACTGAAGCACAGTAGGTTTCCCTGCGACATTGAATAAATGCCCCATCACGGCCGGCACATCCTGTATCCATGTCAATGCCTTGTCATTCAGGATGGTTTTCACTTGAGGCATTCCCCACAGCGTGACGAGAACCGTCAAAATGATATAGGGCGACCAAGCCTTCAGAATTTGACCGCCGGTATATTGTTTGTTGCTTTTTTCCGCCTGCTTTTCGTCGGCAAAATAGTAGGCGTTTTTTGGTTTCCAGAACCTTAAAAAGACTGCCAAAACGATAATGGATGCCAGCGACGATAGGATATTGGGCAGTTCGGGGCCGACATAACTTGACACCAAGAATTGAACCAGCGCAAATGTGCCGCCTGAAATCAAAATGGCCGGAAGCACTTCTACAGTCTTTTTCCATCCTACCATGATGAGAACCAGATAGAACGGAACTATGAGTGAGATGAGCGACAATTGCCGACCCACCATCGCCGAAATCGCCGGCACGTCGTATCCGTAATTCCCGAACGTGGTGATGGGAATGCCGATCGACCCGAAAGCTACCGGCACCGTATTGGCGATCAGGCACAACCCGGCTGCATACAATGGCTTGAACCCCAGCCCGATCAACAATGCCGCCGAGATCACCACCGGAGCGCCGAATCCGGCCGAGCCTTCGAGGAAGGCGCCGAAACAGAAGGCAATGATAATGGCCTGCAGCCGCCGGTCGTCTGTGATGGCAACAATCGAACTGCGTATAATCTCAAACTGACCCGTCTTGACGGCAATCTTGTATAAGAAGATGGCTGTCAGGATAATCCAGCCGATGGGCACCAAACCGTAGAGAGCGCCGTACGACGTGATCATCGTTGTCATGGCTACCGGCATCCTGAATACGAAAATTGCCAGTAAAAAGGTCACCAGCAATGCGGTAAGTCCGGCTACATACCCTTTCATCTTTTGAACGGCCAGCGCCCAGAATAAATACAGAATGGGAATGAGCGCCACACATGCCGTCCACCAAATGCTTCCGCCGACGGTATCGGCTTTTGTCGTAAATTCACCTAAAAAAATCATATTTTATTATTTAAAATCAAGTTTTACAAATACATAAGGAGTTTGCAAGTTCATATCCGGATATATCTTACCGTTGCCGTTATTGTCCATGACCTCAATAAAATACATCAGATCGAAGCGTGGATTGATGTCCTGCACGGGAATGGTGGCCTCGAAAATATCAGCGACTGAAGTAGGTACCATACGAAGTGTTTTATATTCAATCATTTGATTAACAGGACGATGCCTTAGTCGCACCCATTTGACGCCATTTACTCCGGTCACTTTTGCCCTGATTGTCAAGGCTTTATTGACAGGAGATTTTTCAATCATATCGAGGTCGACTTGAAACAAAACATTATTATCCGAACGGGGAGAGGCTTGATATTCAGGCGCTTTTATGGTGTCATTTACCGATGTAAGAGATGCCCTTTGCTTCACAAGTTCTTCCAGTCCTGTTTCGAGATATGTCAGTTCGTCGCTCCAGTGCCCTCTGATATCGAGCCTTAAACTACTTGACATCGAGCCTTCTACTCCAAAATCAAGTGTTTTTGAATAGACATCTCCTGCTGCATCGACAATCTGACTCCAAGCCTGTATGGCATTCTTTTCGTGTTCGATGGCTCTGTCGAGCGCTGCAACATCTTTTGTTCGTTCGAAAAGCCTGTAATTGACGGCAGCCGGAATACGGCGCGAATGATATAATGCCAAGTTAGACAATATCTTGAGATCGTTCACTGTCGATTTAAATTCATTGCTTTGGCTCTTGCCGGCGCCGTTTTCAGCCTTTTGTACAAGTTCATTTATTTGATCCGAAATCTCTTTCAACCGTGCGCTGTTGACGGACGGCAAGAGTTTGGCAGTTTCACCATGCTCAATTAGCAATTTTGCTTCTTCATCAAAACTTGCAAAGACCTGCACATCAGTGCCTTCTATGGTTGCATAGCGTGAAAGCCGTCCGAACGGCTGCTTCTCCGCCCATCCTCTTGTTGTCGGGAATGCCTGATAAGGATAGCAGGAGGCCACTATTCGCGGCAGAACCCAACTTGCCTGATGCATAGCCTGTTGCAAGTAAGTCGCGGCGCGGCCGAAGCGTTTTTCAAACTCGTGATTCCAAATATCGGGCGACTGCCCCAAGTTATAGCCAATTCTTCCGAATACCTGATAATAATGCCAGTAACGTTCAAATTCATACTCATAATATTTATATGCCGGATTAAGCAGTTCAAACGGTTCGTCATCATGCGGACGTGTCACCATTTTCGTTGCCAGCGGTTCCAGAACATCGTAAGAATCACCGTCGTATAATTTCGCGCTCTCAATAAAACGTCTTGCATATTCGGGGCTGCCCCATAGCAGCATGCGGGCGGTGCCGCCTGTCCACAGTCTCCAATATACCTTATAATCTTGCGGATAGCGCAACATGTCGGCGTATCCGTGACGGCGCTCCATCTGGTTTTCCGTATTTATATGTGCAGGATGCCATGGCATTCCCATCTGCTCCATCCAGTATTTTGTCTCGATCTGAAATAGAATCTTTTCGTCCAATGCGGCTTGCACAACCGTTTCGGGCATTTCTTTTGCCCGCAACATGTAACGGATATGTGGAGCGGTGGCTTTGAGCGACTTAAAAACATCTTTCCAAAATGCCTCCTGCTCGTCATTTCGCAGTCCCGATTCGTTATGCATACGAAATTCAATGCCGTCCACTTTCGGGAAATGCTCTACGAAAGCAGCCAATGCATCCTTCGTATATGCAAGCAGATTGTCGCCGGTGACGCCCCATACAAGATGTTCGGTAGGTTGATTGAGAGCATTCTGCCAGCCTGATGTTCCACCCGCTTGAACGCCACCTCGATAGATATGGTCCCATATACCCAATGTGACCTTTATGCCGCGCTGATGAGCCATGTCAATCACCTCGTTAAGCGCTGTAAGATTGCGCTTTTGCTGCTCTTTTGTAAGGCCTACCATACGCACATCGGGATAGCCCGGCACATCGAAAAAATAAGGATATGGCGGCGCCAGAAAACCGCCGTTTTCATATCCGAAAATGATCACAAACGAGTTGAACCGATTTTGAGACAACATGTTGAAATACTTCTCCCAATACTTTCTGTCATAGAGCTTTCTCTCCCACACAACCCTGTGCATTGTATACATCGAAATAGCCCGGACTGCAATATCGGGTTTCTCCACATTTTCGTAGATAAACTCAAACGGGTTCCTTTTCGAACCCCATTCCGTTTTCAACGCAGCTTCGAGCAGAGCATACATAACGCCCTGATCATCAAATCCCCCCAAAGCAAGCAACGGTTTCCCGTCATACGTTTCTTTCCAGATGCCCAACGCCTCCGCAACGCCGGGAATCGCCCGATTGCCTGTGCGGGCTATCTGCGCCAGCACCCCATTCCCCGTCGACAGTCCTGCAACGACAATTTGTCTTCCGGTGGCCGACCCAAGGTTATCAACTCTTTCTGACAGAATGCCTTTAGCTTTCAGCGCCTCTTCAAACCTGCCAAGTCCGTACTCCACTTTTTGTCCAACCGCAGGATCGACTACTATCGAATATTTCTCCGTCTGAGCAACGATGCCAATTGTGAAAAAGGACATCGCAAGCAGCAATACCTTGACGGACAGTTTTTTTGATGATATAATTGTCATATTATTTATTAACTACGATTAGTTTGTCTAAAAAATTCAGTATGTGGCGTCGGATCGTTGTTTGCATATATTTGTTGATTTATAAAAAGTAGTTTTTATTCTGAGGATCAGTATATTAATATTTATTCGATAACAAGCATTTCAAAATCCATAATCCGGTCGACGGTAACTGATATTTTGCCGTCTTGAATTTTCATAGGCGCTTTCTTTTTCTGGACGGTCATATAAGCGCTTTTGGGATTTATGCCCTGTGCATCAACTGTTAATGTATAAGGTCCGACAGGGATAAATTCGTCAAGAAAGCCTGCACGATCTGAACCGGTTAAATTCACCAGATGGATGATCCGACGATTTCCTTGCCCGTAAAGTTTACACTCGATATATCCGGGCCCTTCCAAAGAAAGCGGCAGTTTGCCACCTGATGCCCATTCCACTGCGTTGGCAAGCAAAATGCCATGGTCGGGCAGGAGCGCCCTGCCATAGCAACGGTCTATGTCGCCGGCAAAATAGACTGCCCGTCCGCCTCCGGGAAGTGTGCCGGCAAAAATCGGATACGTGTCGGGCTCTTCTTCTCGAATCCAGCTAAATTCTGGTGGATAGATGGGGAACGGCGGGATATAGGACAATAGTGGTTTGAGGGTGCTGTTAGAATTAACTATCTGTATGCCACCGCCAAAAGGCAGCATGTCCGTGTTTTCAAAACCTGCAAGTATTTCGTGACGATTGCTTTTGGGAGGTAAACGCAAATAGTTGTGTGCACCGGCCGCATCCCAACCGGTATCGACAGCGCCGATGGCGCCTTTTGTCTCGCCTGTCCTGCTCAGTCCCAGCGCTTTCCATAATTTGTCATTGCCTGACGGTTGACCATCTCCGTCCAAAGTAGCAGTGACGCCTGTTACTACGATATTTCCGCCTTTGTTTATAAAGTCACATACCATATCTACCTCCTGATCGGACATGATAGCGACGTTTGGCAAGACCAGGGTATTGATACGCGGGGCATATTTACCTATATCCATCACATTGACAGCTAGAAAGGGTATACGATAACGTGACAGTGCCCGGCTAAATCCGTTCAACGGCAGTGAAACTCTTTCGCGAGCCTGATTTCGACCGTAAAAATCGGAATTATCCTGACTCCAGATGACAGCCACATTGGCAAGATCGGTACGGTTGTAAAGATACTGTTCATTGTCGGCATGCCATTGAAAGATGGGTACAGGCGTTTCGAACTGACGACTGTCGTTTTGACTTCCTCCGATATGATGAAACCATGGCGAAATGCCTCCGGCAATCCCCGAAATCATCCAAAGCCTTGTCTCTTCTTTGGGATTACTACCCAGGCGAAATGTGCGGGCACCTCTTATATAATTAGCCATACTCTCTGCGTTAATGATTTGTTCGTCAAAGGCCATGCTCACCATTGTACCATAAATTGAATTTTCTTCAAACCCCAAATCACCTCGACCTTGATGATCACTGAACATCATCTTTGTATGCTTCTTCAAATCCTTGAGATCGATGCTTCCCAAAGGAGACATCCCTAACCACAGACAATCATCACCACCAACCTTTTGAGCTACTTCGTTGTACAATATCCAGTTTTCCAGTCGGCATTCGTTGCCCCAGCGAACCCATTCGCGATAAACGGGGTCGTCCCACGAAACGGCTTCGGGAAGGTCATGACCGTGTTGGTCTTTAAATTTTTTCTTGCAATTGTCGCAATAGCATATCTGGTTACGGCCAAGCCCTTTCCAACTATTGTCTGCAAAACCTTTAACATGATAATTTTCAATTATTTCAGTTAACACCTGAGGAATGAATACTTTATAATAATCGCTATTGATGCACGTAATATACCTGTCGCTCGTGATAATCGGTTCACCATTTTTCCTGCGGCAAAACCAATCGGGATGAGCATCAAAAAACTCTTTTGTTGCACGATTAATGTCCATACGGGCTATCACAACAATCCCTTCCTCGCGTGCGGCATCGCTCACCCGTTTGAAAAAATCCTGATCTCCCAGATATTGAGCACGATACTGCAAGTCAAGTTTGCTGGGATAATAGGCCACGATGCCTCCGCAGTTGATAATCACCCCCTGCGTTTTTGTGCGACGCCACTGTTTACGCCAAAATTCGATATCGGCTTTCACCGGGTCATCTTCGGTAAAATTGGTCTGCGCCCAGCGATAAGTCTTTTTGTACCAGGGCAAATCGGCATCTGACCCTTGAACGGCCACGTCCGACGTCTTCCCTGTCGGCGTGTCGCACGATGACCAGCAACACCATACGACCGCAAGGGTCGAGATCAATGTGATGAACTTTTTCATATTTGTCATGTCTAAATATATGTTTTGAAAATGCAAAAATAATAAAAAAGTTTTACAAAACTTCAAAATCCCCGGTTCATACGCTATTCATAAAGACATAACGCCATTTCGAAATCATCAAGTTTAGGCACAGTACATTCTATCCGGTCACCTTGTTGTCTGAATGAAACGGACTGACTTGAATTAAGCAAATATATCTGTTTCACCGGTCGGGCCGGTTTGAAACGGATGTTGATATCATACATGGGCACGGGAGCAAGGTAAGAGCCGCCGATCTCTCCGGTGTGATTAATCAGGCCTACCCATTCAAATTGGCCGTTTAAATTGGCTAAATGGCTCATTTCCACAAGGGGGGATGCATTGGTCCGAATCGTGGGTTCCACTTGCAGCACGTTTCGCAGCGCTGCCATAAAAAGCGTCCGGTGCATGTAATGCCCTTTGGCACGGTATTGTTCGCCAATTCTCCAGGGTATAAAAACGGATTTTCCTTCACCGTAAGAATTGACGATAATACCCGGAAAATCAGTGATCTGATCTTCGGTGAAATAGCATTTTTCGGGCGGGCCGAACATAGTCGCAGGTAAAAGACGGAGGTAACCGGCGGCATTTCCGGCCGGCTTGCATTTCAGAAAATCAGAATACATCAGCATGATGCTGAAATCCTTAAATTCGTTTTGCCCCAGGGCCTGTTTGTCGCTGTCGGAGATTTTCAAATAGGTAGAATTCTCTCGTGTAAACCGCTCGTAGTTAGGGTGTACGCCAAGTGATTTGAGCCGAATCGTATTTAGCTGTTTGCCCAATTCGTTGCCGGTAGACGTAAAGCCGGTCGTAATGATTTTGCCTCCGGCGCGGACATACGCATCGATTGTTTCTATCAGATTTTCATCCATATTGGTCAGTTCAGCCAGAATCAGCGCATCGTATTCTTCCAGTTTGCGCGGCATTCTTTCGGTGCCTATCACTGCCGGTTCGATGATATCATACATGACATGCTCCTCCGTCAGGAGTTTCATAATTCCCTGATATTCACTTCTTGATCCGCGAATTACAGCTACTTTGCCGACGGATTGGACATTGGTGAACAATTTCTCATGTTTCTTATGGAAACCGTAGTAATGATTCAGTTCCGGAATAAAAATGCGGTCTTCATACGTCACCAATGTTCCGCCGGTGACGACAAACCCCAACGGCGCGCCATGCAGCATATTCTCCAGCATCCATACCCTGGCCAGATTGGGCGACGTCCCGACATGGCGGTAGCCAATTGCCTGAAAATAAATCAGTAGATTGCCCGGAGACCTGTCTTTGTAAGAGCCAAGTACGCTCTTGACATTGTCGGTTGCCGAATAATTCCATTCGTTGGGGCGCGTAAACTCGGAATTGGATTCGCTGGCAATCATGTCCACACCTGCGTCCGTGTAGGTATTGATCATGATCGAGGGGCTGACGGTTTTGATGTGTTTCCCGATTTTATTGAACAGTTCTTCGGACGTGATGCGCTTGAAATTGTTGTACGCAAGCGTGACCGGATCGTTCGCATCGCCCAACGTTGCCGGAAGGTCGAAACCTGTCATTTCCTTAAATCTATGCTTGCAGTTATCACATTGACAGATACCGTATTGGTTGCCACTATAGTCCGACGTCGTATATCCTATCATATTGAAAAATATCCCGTCAAACGGATAGGCCGAAAGCGCTTCCGTCAGTATGTCAAACACATATTCCTGCTGATAACCTCCATTGATGCAGGTATGCACCTGGCCGTTGTAGTTGACGTTTTTGCCTGCCGCCGAGACATAGAGCCAGTCGGGTTTCCGGGCAGCCAGCGTCTCGTTGATCTTGCTGAAATCGAAGCGGGCAATCACCTTTATACCTTTGTCATGCAGGCCTTTGACTAAATCACCCACCAAATCGCCGTCTTTTAGGTAAGGGTTGCGGTAATGAAACGGCAGGTTCGTCGGATAATTGGCGACAATGCCTCCCACATTCAGCAACACGATGGTGACGTTGGCATCTACCATCGATTGGACATAGGCTTTCCTGTCCATCATCGCCTCTATTTCAGGCAGATTGGTCTGTACCAGTCGATAAGGTTGGCGGTTCCACCACGTGTCGTCATAGTTGCCGGGATCGATTGACGAAAGATCGATGGCCTTACCGTCTGTTCCGGAGTCCGATTGATGACATGAAGTCATGATCAGAGAAAATATGATAATTATATAAATTACAGATTTTTTCATTGTTAAATTAGTGCTGAATGTTTGGATTTTTAATAGAATTAATTGTATAAACATCGAAGTGTTCAATCCCCAAGTCTGAGATTGGATATCTTCTCGTAATACTTGACTATACTGCTATGATCTTCATTTCCAAGTCCGTCTGCCTTGAGCGCCTGCAGCATTTCCATTACGGCGGCAGACAAGGGCAGCGGGATGCCCAAGTTGTGCGATGTTTCGAGTACGTTGTTCATATCCTTGATATGCAAATCGATACGGAATCCCGGTTTGAACTGCCTGTTTAACATTAAAGGCGCTTTGGCGTCTAAAACCGTACTGCCGGCCAGTCCACCTCGAATGGCTTTGTAGACCAATTCAGGGTCGACTTCGGCCTTTTTAGCCAGCATCAAGGCTTCGGAAACGGCTGATATATTGAGCGCTACGATTAATTGATTGCACAGCTTTGCAATATTCCCTGCCCCAATATCTCCGACACGAACCACCGATGCGGCCATAACTTTCAGCAGATCAGCGTATTTATTAAAAACATCTTCTTTCCCGCCAACCATCACCGATAATGTGCCGTCGATGGCTTTCGGTTCACCGCCGCTTACCGGAGCATCAAGCATATCGCATCCTGCCTGCTCCAAAATGGCGCATAATTCCCTGCTGACGATCGGCGCAATCGAACTCATATCAATCACAGTCAGTCCTTTGACGGCTCCTGCTAATATACCGTTGTCGCCCAACACAACATCTTTCACATCAGGCGAATTGGGAAGCATGGTGATTACGACTTCCGATTGCGATGCGACTT
>JAITMM010000015.1 GCA_031277335.1 Tannerella sp.
CCTTGAAAAACTGTTTCTACTACTCGGTTGAAATCAACTATATTTCTATTTTTACCGATGATAAAATTTATAAATAGCAACTTAAATTAATTATCAAGCCATCTTCATGTTGATAAACACTATTTCATTTTTTTCATCTCTTTTCAACATTTCCGGGAACGCTTCGTCCGAATAATTGCACTGTTTTCCTGTAAATGAAACGGAATCAACTCATTCAGCAGCCAAAAACATTGACCGTTTTTCCGTTGATATTTTCAGGTTGCAGGAAGATTTTTTCGTCCCACGGTTTTGACGGGTCACGGTCGAAAGCCACCAGCCAGCCTTCGGTACAGCCGAGCGTATCCATGTAACGCAAGGTCTGCCCGATGCCTTCCACGATGGAATGTTTGCCGCGGTTGATTTTGATTTCAATCGGGTATTTTTTGCCTTGATAGCTGATGCACAGGTCAAGACGGTCTGTGCCGGTTGCCATTTCGCGCTGCACATGGCCGCCGCCATTGAGCACACGTTGCAGAAAAGCCTGCAGGATCAGGTGCGGTGCGGCTTCCTTATATTGAAACCGTTCCTGCCGGATATCGAAATTTTCGCGCCAGAACTGCTGGAAATCCTTCAACATCAGGCTCATGTCGAGGCTGTCGTTTTTGTAGTATCTGGGCATTTCATAAACGGAAAAACGCTCGTCACCTTGTAAAGACATTTGCTCGTTGTAATTCAATGTGCGGATGATTACTTCGCCATAGATCGGATTTCCGGGTACAACTGCCTTGTTGTCGGCGCCTAACCGTATAAGTCCCAAATCCCTCACATAATTGAAATCGTCCGACATCCTGTCTACCTGTTGTCCTTCGCCGAGCATCATCGGCTCGATCACCTTCTGCACCCGCTTATCTTTCAGCTTGTCAAGTAATTGGTCTATATGCACATCGCGCCGGAGAATAATGGTCTGGATGGCTTCGGCGACCATCGCGCCGGTAATCGGGATGGAGAAATCCTTTTTAAGCTGCCCGATAATGATTTCCCTTGCAACGGCGTTGACGAGCCACGGCTGTCCCTGCGTCTGTTCAAATGCAAGGTAGACGGCGTCTTTTTCAAAAATCTGACCTGTTTCTTCGGTGTGCTGACTGTAAAGCATTTCAACTTCATCCTTATTAAAATTGCGGAGCGTCAATGAACTGGTGATGATGTTGAACGGGCTTGCCGTACCGGGCGTTTCACTGTCTTCACGGATTTTAGCCTTGTAATCACGCAGATCCCGCATCCCAACCAGTGCGATGGACATGGGGAAAGGTGCGATCGAACGGTTTACAAAACCGTTGCGCAGTTGGCGTAAAAAAGACAGCAGCGTACTCTCGCTCAGACAGTCGGCCTCATCAAACAAGACCACAAGCGGCTTGTCAAGCAATCTGCAATAATTTCTCAAACAAAACCTCAAGGCATTGGCATAATCACCGAGATCAACATTTTCCTTAAATCTCCCGGCATAAGGCATATTGTAATTGTCCAGATCCATCTGAAGCGAATTGATGATTGTGGGAATGCCTTTTTCCGGTTGCGGCGTGACATAAGCGTTTTCGAGCGAGCAGTAGACCGCATGATATTTGCCTTCCAAGTTGATTTTCTGAGCCAGATTAATCAACAGCGTAGTCTTGCCCGTCTGCCGCGCAGCGTGAATGACAAAATACTGTTCGGAGCTGATAAGTTCTGTCAACTCGTTATGCAGGCGCTCGGTCGCGTCAAGCATATAATGTACACCCTCAAAGCAAGGCCCTGCCACGTTAAAATATTTCATACGCGATAGTCATTAAGCATCCAATGATGCAAAGTTCATCATTATTTAGACACGGCCACATTAAAATCCTATTACTTTGCCCGCTATTCTACTCCGTCCTGATATTTGATGCTTCCGTCGTCATTATACATTTTTACGTATATTCGATTGCCGCTTTTAAACATCTGCTCACTCTCCAGCCGCTTCCCGTCCGATTTATAATCCTTGCGCAAACCGTCCATGCGGCCGTTTGAACACCGGTATTCTGCTCTCAAATTGCCTGAATCATAGTATTCTGTAAAAATACCGTCTTTCCGGCCGTCTTTATAGTTTTCAATCTTCGATACCTTCCCGTTGTCGTGAAATTCTTTCGTCTCGCCGTCCTGTTCGTCGTTCTTGTAGTTGACGGTTTTTTGGGGCTTTCCCGTATAAGAAAAATATTCCCACAGGCCTTCCTTCCTGCCACTCAGATAGTTGCCTTTTTCTATGACCGTGCCGTCTTCCAGCGTTTTGGTGGTTTCGCCGTTCTGCATGCCGTTTGCGTAATTTGTTGTCTCGATATAGTCGCGTGACAGGTTCATCTGCTTGCCGTCCCTTTTGCCGTTGAGATAATTGGCCTGCATGGTGATTTTCCCGTTTTCTTCATACCTGGCTTCCTTTCCATCCTGTACGCCGTTTTTAAACGTTACTTCCCGTTTCAGATTTCCTGACGGAAAATAAAATTCCTTGCTCGCGCCATCTTTCTTATCATCCTTATAATTAATGCTTTCCGATATTGCTCCATTGGTGAAAAATTTTCTGGTCTCTCCGTTTTTCATGTCATCCTTGTAAGTGACATAGGTCTCCGGTGCGCCGTCATATTTGAAGGTTTCCCAGACTCCGTCCTTTTTGCCGTTCAGGTAGCTGCCTTTTTCCAGGACGTCGCCGTTTTCGAGGATTTTGGAAAATTCGCCTGACGGCAAGCCGTTTTTATAGTTTTTTGTCTCGGTATAGTTGCCGCGTGAACCGGTGATGTAGGCCACATGTCTGCCTTCGGGTTTGCCGTCAACAAATAATTCTTCCTTCCGTATGGAGCCGTCTTCCTTGTATTCCACCTGTTTACCTACGGGTTCGCCATTTTTGTAGTTGTTTTCGCTTTTGATTTTTCCGTCCTGGAAATACGTTTTCATCACGCCGTCCACTTTCCCCTGCACGCACGTATATTCTTCTTCCACTTTTCCGTCCGCGTAAAATTTCTTCCATTTTCCGTCGCGCCAGCCTTCCCTGTAGGTGCCTTCCTCGATGAGGTTGTTGTATTTGAAGAAGCGGAAGGAACCGTTATACATGCCCTTGTCAAACTCGGCAAGTACGTACTCTGACTTGTAACCGTCTATAATCCTGTGTTTTCCTGAGATTGGCTTTTCGGATTTCTCGTCCTGGAAAACATAGCGTCCGTCTCCATAGTTGAAAATCGAAACGGAGGTCACCCTGTAGCCATCGTCCTGGGCAAGCAGGGCGACGGGTGTTGCCGGCAGCAACGCGGCCACCGCACAGCAAAACATAAGTAAATGTCTTGCAAACCTGTTCTTTAAATCATTTGATTCCATCTTATTTGTGCTTTAAATTATTCGACGCAAAGTTATCAATTATTATTGAACCTGCAAAAATAAACTCAAAATAATCGCATACTTTTTTCATTTGTGACGAATGATTTATCTCGCCTGATCTTTTCATCCCGGTCCGTTGAAAATTCAATACGATACTTCCCGTTTCTATACGGTAAGATGCTTTTCCATAAATACATAATCTTTCAAGGCATGGTCATACAGCAATGAATAATTTTTATTTGCTTCTATAAAAAGCGTTAAATGACTGTTTTCTGCCGTATGTGTTTCATATCCGCTGAGGGAAGTGATGCTTACGGTTGTCCACTGGTAGGCGACATCGATACTGTTTTCACCGGGTAAGAGATAAAATCCTGTCCTGATCCCTTCGGAAAAAAGGACAGGGGCCGCTCCGTTTACTTTCCAAACCGTCAATAAATCATTCAGTTTTGTCCGTTCCAAATATACCTTGACTGCATCGGGATGCGCTCGCCTGTAAGCAGTTGTCTGACTGTCTCTACGCCTTTTCCAGAGATAGAAACAAGGCAGATACAGGACGACTGTCAGGATGAAAAAATAGAATAAATATTTATATACGCTGCTCATTGATAAGTTTATATATTTTCAGTTTAGTTTGATTTTACTTAATGTTTTTTTCCGACAGGTATAATTTTTTTCCGCAATCCATTGTACAATCAGAAAAAATATTTAACTTTGCACTCAAATGTGCCGGCAGGAATACGATTCCGGTGCTTATCAAAAAAACTTCGTACAAGCGGCTTTTAGCAGGACTTTATTACGAAGTTTTTTCTTTTTCTATATCTATCTTGTTCACACTGTATTGTATGTGTCTGCCATCCGATTTAATGCCCAATATTAATTTAACGGTAAAATTCAGATAGTCATACTCGTAATCCGTAAAATCGTAATACAGTTTTGCCATGTTTATATAATTGAACTCTTTTTGTTTACCTGTATTTTTGGGCGAATAATATATCGGTTCACCTGCCCGCTGTTTGGCATACTTGATAATTTTCTCCAGATGCTTTACCGCATAGGTTGATTGCCAGTTAAATGCACTCGTATAACTTGCTTTTTTACCGCTTTCATGCATCGTAATATAGACATCAACTGCTAAAAAATCATTGAATACGGCTTTCTTCTTGCGTTTTCGCTGCAAAGTTTCCAATAGTCGCATATATTCATTATGTATGATTGCACGACGCTGAGCTGCAGCGCTTTTTGCTGTTGCAATACCTGCGACGTATTCAGGCAATTCGTTTTTAATATTCATTTTTCTCTTTTAAAACAATTTTGTAAGCGTATTGGCAATACAGTTTTTGTATAGAATAAAGATAATCATTTTTTGCTTCATCAATGAAATTGGCTACGGATTTACAATCTGTATGGGAGCACAGGACGCTACTTTTCGTCAGCCGGAAAAACAACGCCTGTCTGACGGCGGATTTCGTCTATTATCTCTATCGTTATCAGTGAGTTGGTCAATGAATTATTGACTGATTCCTTGCGGCCGGACAGGATCAGGTCGATAAACTCGGCTATCTCGTAATAATATTCGTTATGGTCGATGGAAGGCATAATGTTCTCTTTTTGACCGTTTCTGGGGGTAAAAGTCACTTCGCTGATGATATTGATGCGGTCCAGCGTGATGATGCCATCTTCGCCCTGAATCTCGGTGGGCAGTTTTGAGTTGGATATTTTACTGTATAAGACGGTAGCAGTCAATCCGTTGGGATAGCTGAAGCAGACGTTGCCGTGACCGTCCACGCCGGTATAGAGTTGCACGCCTGTTGCCTGAATTGTTTCGGGACGGCCGAAAAGCACTACCATCGGGAAGATGGTGTAAACGCCGATATCCATGATGGCGCCGTTGCTCAGGTCGCGTTTGAACGTATTCAGGACTGTGCCTGCCTTAAGCTGGTCATAACGTGATGAATACTGGCAGAAGCTCGAAAAATATTGACGCGGCACACCGATGCGGGGCATGGCTTCCTGCACGGCACGGAAGCCGGGTGTCAGGGTCGGCTTCATGGCTTCCATCAGCACAACACCGTTATCCTGAGCCGATTGGATCATCAGTCGCGCTTCGGCGGCATTGGAGGCAATCGGCTTTTCGCACAGGACATGCTTGCCGCGCTCCATGCACAGGATGCTTTGGGCGGAATGAAATGCGTTGGGCGATGCAATATAGACGGCGTCGATCAGCGGACTGTCGGCCATGGCTTCCAACGAAGTGAAAGTGTGAGGGATACCGTGCTTTTCGGCAAATGCGCGGGCCGTGTCTTCCGACCGCGAATAGACGGCAGTCAGCTCAAACCGCTCTTCTTCCTTCGCGGCAGCGAGGATCCAGTTGGTGATGGTGTTGGTGCCGACGATGCCGAAGCGGACTTTGCCGGTTGACAGCTCGAAATTGAATGTTGAGGGTTGCACTTTTTTTGTTGCGGGTATAAAGAAATTCATATCTTATTTGTTGATAACTAAACAATTTGCTTCTTGCGAGTATTCAGGGACGAGTTTGGACGAATTGAATGTCAAACAGTAGGGTATATCTTTTTCTACATTGTTGTCTATCATCCGTTTATAATGTTCTGTCCGTTTGATAAAACCGGGCAGGTCTTCTTTCGCTTTCTGCCACAGCATGAGGGCGATGATGGCGGCATCGCCGGCCGGTTGGAAGCCGTTCGGCAGCAATTGCTCCACGAGGGCGCCGCCAAACAGCGTATCTTCGATATTTATCTTGTCCTCCCAGCCTGCGCAGACGACCACGACATCGCGTTGTGCACGGATACATTCGTCGGCCACGGCTTGGAGATTGACAAATCCGCCGGTGATGATGCGGGCGGCCGTTTTTGCGCAATGGATGGCTTTCGTGCCGTTTGTAGTGGTGAAAACGAGGTCTTTACCTTTTACCATCTCCGGTTTGATCTCGACAGGCGAGTTTCCGAAGTCGGCAAAATCGCAACGGCGGCAGTTGCGCTCCGCGCCGACAGGCCAGCCAAGGGCTTTGTAATCCTCTGCTTCCCTGACCGTTGCAACCGGACGGATGCTACGGGCGCCATTTTCGAATGCGGCGATGATGGTAGCCGTCGCTCTGAAAATGTCTACAATCACTGCAATACCTTCCGGGCGATGGTATTGCGGATATAGAATCGGGGTGAAACAGGTGTCGATGTACATGAGGGGCAAATAATTGAATAACTGAGTAACTGGGTAACTGAATAACTGAATGACTGAAACTTGATAATTATGAGTTTTGAAAAATTGAATAACTGAAACTTGATAATTATGAGCTTTGAATAATTGAATAATATAATATTGATAGAAAACATGTTATAACAATATGGCAATCCGTTTGGATGCTCCTGCACGCGATGCCATTGTTAAGCGTTGTGACCTTATTATGGCAATCCGTTAGGATTGTATCGCTCGGTAGAAAAATTGTGCCGTTGTTGGGATGCATTCCGTACGGAATGCGTCCATTGATTTGTATAACGTTTCTACCGAGCGATGCATCCCGATGGGATGCTCCTGCACGCAATGTCATTACCGCCTATTGTCATTGAAGGTAGTGAATCAAGTTCAAGATAACCGGCAATCTCTCAATCTTCTATGCAAACTGGAGATTCCGCATCGAGTGCGGAATGATGGTTCGGGAACCTTGAACTTTGAATTTTAAACATTGAACCTTGAACTTTGAACATTGAATCT
>JAITMM010000114.1 GCA_031277335.1 Tannerella sp.
AATTTTTGAATTTTTGAATCTTTGAATTTTTGAATTAAAAAATTATGCTCACTTGCATTAAAAATATTGATATTTACACTGAAAAAGAAATTATCCCTCGCGGGACGATTATAATTGAGAATGAAAAGATTGCGGAGATAATCAATTCTTCCGCAAGTTATAATGATATGACCGTAATTGACGGAAACGGCCTTGCAGCCATCCCCGGATATATTGACACTCACTGTCACGGAGGCGACGGCTTCGACTGCAACGATGCCACAGTCAGGTCAGTGATAGGCATGCGGGATTTTTATGGGCGACATGGCATCACAACCCTCTTCCCTACCCTCTCGGCAAATTCTATCCCCGACACAATCAGCGGATTGACAGCTATCCGCTCTGCCAAGCAACAAAACATGCCGGGGCGAACGGAAATTGGCGGCTGCCATCTTGAAGGGCCTTTCCTGAACAAAGTATACAAAGGATGTCAAGCCGAACAAAATATTATCTCGTTGAATGACAGCAATCTACAAGTCTACGAAAATAATCGCGACGTCGTTCGGCGAACAACGATAGCGCCCGAAGTAGACCATAACGTCGATTTTTTTCCGGCCATCAGCCGGATGGGTATTCAAATATCTATAGGTCATAGCTGCGCCGAATATAAAGAGGTAGAATATGCAGTCAGTCAGGGTGCTACAAGCGTGACCCATCTGTTTAACGCCATGTCGCAGACGAAGAAAGTAGGTCCTTTCCGCATCGGAGGCGTATTGGAAGCCGCTCTGACAATCGACAACATGTACGCCGAAATCATTGCCGACGGTTTTCATCTGCCTAACGAATTGATAATTATAGCATACCGATGCAAAGGGCCTGATAAAATCACGATGTGCTCCGATGCCAACCATGCAGCAGGAGGAGTACAAGGTGCTGTGTTTCATACGGCAGGCACTTCATTTTTGATTGAGCAGGGTGTCGCCATGACGGCAGACCGGACATCACTGGCATCATCCATCACCCCTATAGACGGCATGGTGCGACACCTGATTTCTAACGTCAAGCTACCGGCTTTCGATGTCGTCAAAATGGCAAGTACCTCGACAGCCCGCATGATGAATATCTACGACCGCAAAGGCTCGATAGCTGTCGGCAAAGATGCAGATATAAACCTGGTAGATAGCAACTTCAACATAGTAAGAACTTTCTTCAGAGGACAGGAATCTTAAAAATAGAAATAAAGTCAATATACATCCGAGCGAAGCGACGGTACTATTCTCTTTTTATCTTTTGCAAAAATAATTTATCATTTTCATTTGGAAATTTAAAAAAACAACTATATTTGCATTTACAAACTTTATAAATTAAATGATATGGAACTTAAACAAATCATCCGGGACAGGCGCTCCTATTACAGCCTGTCACCTAAAAGTCCGATTACTAACGATGCAATCAAATCATTGATTGACACTGCTATATTAAATGTACCATCGGCATTCAACTCCCAGTCTGCTCGAATGATTCTTCTCTTAAACGAGCATCACGTCCGCCTTTGGGACATCGTAAAAGACACGTTGCAGGCGATTTTGCCTGCCGAAGCTTTCAATGATTCAAAAGGCAAAATCGACAATTGTTTCCGGTCCGGCTATGGTACTGTGCTTTTCTTTGAAGACCAGCGTGTTGTAAAAGGATTACAGGAGCAATTTCCGTTGTATCAAGACAATTTTCCCGTATGGTCGCAGCATTCTTCGGCCATGCATCAGTATGCCGTCTGGCTGCTGCTTGAAGAAGCCGGTTTCGGCGCCACTCTTCAGCATTACAACCCACTGATTAATAGTGCTGTAGCGCAAGAATGGAAGATTGATTCCGAATGGAAACTCGTTGCCCAGATGCCCTTCGGCGTTCCTGCACAACAGCCTGACCAAAAGGTCTTCAGCCCGCTTGACAATCGCAGGCTCTTCTTTGAGTAAGCAAACAAAAAAAGAGGCTGTCTTGCTTTCAAGACAGCCTCTTTTTTTTATCCCGGCAGGATTCTTTGTGAGATCAGAGGTCTATTCTTTTCACAATTTCATCGCTCAGCGGGTTTACCTTTGAAGGATAGAATCCTACAAGGCGTCCTGTCTCGTCAATCAGATACTTACAGAAATTCCAAGACGGCTCGGCTTCGTTCCATCCGTTTTCGGTTTTTGTAGTAAGCCATTGAAACACAGGATTTTTTTCATTTCCCTTAACTATAGATTTTGACATCATCAGAAAAGTGACGCCATAGTTTAGCTGGCAAAATTCCTGTATCTCCTGATTTGATCCGGGATCCTGTCCGCCGAAGTCATTCGACGGGAAGCCGATCACAACGAGGTTGTCTTTGTAACGCTCTGCGAGCGCTTCCAAATCTTTGAACTGAGGCGTAAATCCGCACTTGGAAGCAGTATTGACAATCAATACTTTCTTCCCTTTCAAAGTCTCAAACTGAACGGGTTGACCGGTGATGGACGTAAATTCCAATTGATAAAAACTGACCGGTGGAGTGACCGGATTATCCTGTGAGATTGACTTGCAAGTCAACAAGGCAAAGATAGCTGTAAACATAATTGATATTGTTCTCATAACACTTTCTCAAAATTAATTAATATAATAAGACTATTTGAATACAAATAGGACGCAAAGATACGATGTTTTTGGAAATACCGGAAATGATTCACCGTTTTTTTCTATTATACTATCAAAAAAAAGGCGCCCCATAAGGAGCGCCTTTTTTTGATGCAAACGTTTTTACCGTGAACCGCCTGCCCACCAGACCGGTTCGCTGTAGACGTACTGTCCGTTGCCGTAGGCATCTTTCACTTCGGGGTTGGTCGTCGTGTCGGAGCTGCCATACGGGAGACGTAGCGGGAACGGATTCGTATTCTTGAGCGTGATCAGATCCTCGCCCATTGCCTTTAGCCGGCGAATATCGTTATACGTCTCCGTCGATTCGCCGGAAGAGCCAAAGAATCCGATATACTTCTGATTCATAATCTCTTTAAGGGGATTAGAGTCAAATAGCGGTTTGACGCTTTCATCGAAATACGAGGCTGCTTCGTCGGCGCTGATGGGTTCGGTGAACACATCCAAACCGCCGAATTGAAGGGCTGACGGGCAGTTTTCTGCTGCCACCACGCCAATCTCGCAATTGTCAATCGCTGCCACAACAGCCGTTTTCAGGGCTGCTTCAGCTTCTTCCAATTGTCCTTTTCTGGCCAATGCTTCGGCTTTGATAAACATCAGTTCATGGTAGCTCAAATACATTGTGGGAGCAGTCTGTGAAAAGACGAACATGGATGTATTATAGTAATAACGCATCTGGTCGGGAGTGCCATTGGGCGCCATGAAGTAGTTGTCGGCCTCAGGACCTTCGACCTGCACCCAGTCGGCGTCCACGAATACGCGACGCAAGCGCGGGTCATTGCGCTCTATCAGTTTATCGGCCATGCTTTCGCTGGCAGCCAGTCCGTCGCGGCTCCACTGGAAGTCGAAGAGCGGATTCAGTTGCGTCTCGTTGTAGATGTTGAAAGCAGCCTGGTCATTGACTGAAGCAAATGATTTGGACACGTAATCAAGCACTTTATCCAGTTCAGCATCTTTGCTCGAAGCCTTGTTCAGCAGGTGCATTGCATAACGTGCTTTCAGGCCGTAAGCCAGTTTGACCCATTTGGTCTTGTCGCCCGAATACAATAAATCGAAGCTGCCGACAGGGTTCACGTCTGTAAGTTGGAAGTCTGCCAAAGCTGCGTCCAAATAGGCATTAATCCCGTTATAAATAGACTCTTGCGTATCCATTTTGGGCGTCATCACTTTGGGGCTGCCGTCAGGATTAATCTGTGCAGCCTCGCTCCATGGCGCGTCGCCGAACATGTCAGTTATCAAGGCCGAATTGTAGGCTGCCAACACTTCCGCTATGCCTCTTGTCACATAATTTCCTTCGTCAGGCCCGCCTTCGCTGCATTGATCGATAACGATTCGTGCGTCTTTCAAGGACTGATACAAATTTGACCATGAGTTATTATAAGTGGCGGCTACAGAAGGCTCTCCGGAACGAGTTTCCGAGCGCCAAAGCTGGTTGTCGATACCGACTTCATGTTCAACATAAGTCGAAAGATATGTGTTAAAGTCTCCTCCGATATTGCTGACAGCCGTTCTGACGAGAATATCTGCCAGAATATACTGGCTTTCAACTGCGCTGGGATTGTCATTGTTTCGATTGACGGCGTTGAGCACATCGTCCGAACACGAAAGCAGCAGATTTGATAACACTAACATTCCCAGGATGATACCTGCTGCGTTTTTTGAAATATTTAATATCTTTTTCATATTTTCCTAATGATTAAAATTTAACATTCAGTCCAACTCCGTAGCTTGAAGCTCCCGGCAGGGAGAACCGTTCGAAACCTCCGCCCATATTATTGTTGCCTTGCGATGCTTCGGGGTCAAATCCTTTCAGTTTTGACCACAGAATCAAATTACGTGCAAAAACATTCAGAGAGACATTGAGGTTACTCTTGTCCCAGACAGGATAGCTGAGCGCTATTTCGCGCAATTTGATAAAGGAAGTCTCCTTAACCATTGATTCGGTCACGTTGTTCAATGCGTTGAAATAGTCCTGCGCATCGGCAGTACTTTCAGGGGCGTTGATTAAGATGTTATTAGGCGATCCATCGGCTTTTACGGCAGGCTCTTCGAAGAGGAAACCTGCTTTATTATTCCTGAAATCAGCCGACCTCTGGTCCACGCCGTAATAGCTCAACAGTCCCGGTGTGGCAGCATACATGACGCCACCCTGCTTCCAGTCGAGCACAGCCGACAGACGTAGTTTGTAGACAGTCAGACCTGTATTAAAACCAAGACGGAAGTCAGGCTCAACCGTTCCCAGCACCCTTTCCGCACCGGGTATCGGCAATCCCCTGGCATCAACCAATATACGATCCTGATCATCTCTTAAGTATCCGACTCCGTAGATGACGGGGAACTTATCTCCGATGCCGGCGCGTACCTGCGGTTCAACGAATCCGCCAAGGAAGATACTCTCAACTCCTTCGGCCAGCGCATCTACGTAGTTATCAATCTTCGAGAAGTTAAATGCGAAATCCCAATTGATATTCTTGCTTCTTATCGGATTAAAGCTCAGGGTGACTTCGTGAGCGTTGGTATGTACCGAGCCGCCGTTTGTGCGTAGCGCGCCTGAGCCTGTCGAACCGGGCAAGGGCACGTCAAATATCTGATCTTTCACGTTTTGGCGCGAGAACGTATAGTTCAATGATGCCAGCCCGTTTAGGAAAGTCAAGTCCAAGCCCAATTCATAAGACCTGGTATTCTGCGGCTTCAGGTTCGGGTCGTAGACGGTGCTCGAAAGCGTATAGGCCGTCACGTTATTGATGGGATAAATTATGGGAGTAGCTGCCGAAAAGCCGCCGCCATAGGTCGGTGTGCTGTAAAAGCTTTCCCTGTAATCACCTGCCTGTCCTACTTCGGCATACGATGCGCGAATCTTTCCAAACGTGAGGACATTGTTCTTCAACCCTTCCATCTCGGTGAAAATCCATCCCAGCGATACTGAAGGATACGTAAACGAACGGCTGCCTGCCGGCATGGTCGAGACAAGGTCATTTCTGATGGTAGCATTGAAATAGAGCATGCTGCGATACGAAAGTGCGAGGTTACCGAAGTTACCGAACGTTCTGCGGTTGCGGGTTGTCTCACTGCTTTGATACGTACCTATATTATTCATGTGATTCCAGCCCGAGAAATTGAAGTTGATGCCAAAAGCATCCAGCAGATTACGGCTATACTCGATTATTTCGTTGCCATAAAGCAGGTCTAAAACAAGGTCTTCGGTCAGATTCCTGTTGTAGCTGGCCGTCAGCAATGAGTTAAGTTCGGTGACAGTCACGTTATAGCGATCCAATTGACCGCGCGTGTTGGCATGTCCGTATCCGAAACGGTCGGTATAATTTGTAGAATACGCATCTGTTCCAAGCTGGTATCTGATATTCAACTTGCTGTTATCGTCGAAAGCTGTTGAATAGCTTGTATATGCATTACCGAAGAAGCGTTGTGTTTTTTCGGCAAAAACATTGTTCAGCACAGCCCAATATGCTACGTCGAAATTGGTTGCGCGATAGGACACCTGCGTATACGGGTCATTGGCCAAGTGCGGCGGGATGCCGCCTAAATCGTAACTTGCCGGAGCGCCGTAAACCGTTGCGATAATACCGTCATTGGCTCCTGTCATTTTCGATATTGACGAGGCGATAAAATTGGCTGAAAAACCTGCTTTCCAATGGCTTGAGAGTTCCAGGTCACCTGTGAACTTGCCATTATAACGATCCATCCCCGTGTTTGGGACAACACCTTCTTGGTTCATACTGCCCAGTGATATCGAAGCATTTCCGCCTTCAAACGATTTGGCTACATTGAGGAAATTGCTCCATGTGGAGCCCGTATTGAAGAAATCCCTTGCGTTATTGTACGTCTGCGGTACAACCCACGGGTCTAAACCTGCGTCGGCACGCTGTCTGACATAGTACATGCCGGGTTTCATACCGTCCCGACCGGTATAGGTATTCTCCGTATTTCCTCCGTAAGTCTTGTCGTTAGGCAATTCGGAGATAGGCGGGCCGTAGGCAAGGGAGGTGTTGTAGGCATACGTTCCCTTGCTGCCCTGCGCATACTGTGTTTGAAAATCAGGGATAACAGACACTTTGTCAAACACAAGGCTTGTAGAATAGCTGACCGTTGTCTGTCCTTTCCGCAAGCCTTTTCCGCCCTTGGTCGTAATGACAACTACGCCATTTGAGGCGCGCATACCGTAGAGCGCCGAAGCAGCCTGCCCTTTGAGGATATTGATACTCTCAATATCATTGGGGTCGATGTCCAATGCGCGCGTAGAATAGTCGGAGCCGGTCACCGAATTACCGGTAGAGATATCGGATGTGGAGGCCACAGGCATACCGTCAATGACATACAACGGCGTATTATCACCTGTAAATGAGCGTGCTCCACGAATCGTCATCCTCGACGATGCTCCGGGCATACCGGATGACTGGAAAATGTCAACTCCGGACACCTTGCCTTGCAACGCGCTTGCAAGGTTAGTGTTGGAAGCCTGCGAAAGGATTTCCGACTGCAATTCCTGCGTCGCATATCCCAACGCCTTTTTTTCACGCGAAATACCCATTGCCGTCACGACAACCTCGTCCAATTGCTGCGTATCGGACTGCAACATAACTCGCATCGACTGGCTGACAGCCACTTCCTGAGTAATCATCCCGATGTAGGAGACAACGAGGGTTGATGCGTTTGAAGGCACATTAAGTTCGAATCGGCCATCTACATTAGTGACCGTGCCGGTGGTTGCTGCGCCTTTGACAACAACCGAAGCGCCGATGACCGGTTCACCATCATCGGCTGAAATAACAACGCCTGTTACCTGTCTTGTTTGAGCGGTAACAAACCATACGCTTAATAATAAGCATATTAAAAGAAAAACAACTCTTTTCATAAGCATTTTTTTTAATTAATACTATTTAATTTCTCAGTTTTACAATACATTTTTTGTATCGAAAAAACGTTCTATAAATTTCGACCACAAATGTACACCTTTTTTTTAAAAAAAATAATAAAATTATTTATTTCTTTTTAGTTTTAACATATCCGACGCATAATTTGCAGAATCCGAATCAACCGTTGGAGTTGTCTAAAATAAACGAACGTTTTTTTTCGACAGTTTTCATCTGTTTTTTGAATTAAGATTGTTTTTAAAGGACGGTTTCAAGATATCAGGCGTGGTACATATAGCAAAACGTTATTTCTTTCATTTACTGCAATATACAATTATATCGATAAAACATTTATTCACAAATCATCATTTTTATTTAGTTAATATTTGTTTTTTCAAGGATTAGTATTACTTTTGCAGCTTTTTACGAATGTACAAATTAATAGTTCGTTTTTCCTGCCGTCTTTAAGATGGCAGTCCGAGTGAATCGATGTAACAGTCCGGATGATAAGAAAAAAAGTTGGAACTTGAATAAAAATAGATTTTTAAATTATTGATTGTTAAACATATAAAAAAATGTCTATGAGGAAGATTACTTATCTTTTACTATGCCTTCTAATAGGTATAGGACTTGTTACCGCCCAAACAAGGCGGGTGACCGGAGTTGTTATCTCGGCCGATGACGGAGAGCCTGTTATCGGTGCATCTGTTGTTGTCAAAGGGGCGACGACGACCGGTACTGTTACAGATGTAGATGGACGGTTTGAACTAAATGTGCCGTCCAATGCTAACACGCTCGTTGTTTCCTACATCGGGATGATCACCCAGGATGCGGCTGTCAGCCAAACAATGCGTGTAGTTTTACAGTCCGATACACAGCAATTGGACGAAGTGGTGGTGACTGCGCTCGGCATGTCGCGCGACAAGAAATCGCTCGGCTATGCGGCGCAGGAAATCAAATCGGACGAGTTGACCGGTGCTGGTCAGCAGAATCTCGTCAATTCGCTGTCGGGCAAGATTGCAGGCGTGCAGATTACGGCGCAAGGCGGCCAGATCGGCGCATCGCAAAACATCGTGATCCGCGGCAACTCGTCGTTCGGGAGCAACCAGCCGCTGTTCGTCATTGACGGTGTGCCGGTTACGAACGATAACTCAACCGGTTCGACGATTAATCTCGGTTCCGGCATCAACGATATCAATCCCAACGATATCGAATCCATCTCCGTACTGAAGGGAGGCGCCGCAGCGCTCTACGGGATGCGCGCCGGTAATGGCGTAGTGCTGATTACGACAAAGTCAGGTCAGCGCAACAGCGGTGTAACACTCAGTTATGACGGTGATTATACGGTCGAACAGGTCTATGGTCTGCCCAAGTTCCAAAACAAGTACGGTCAAGGCTATTACGCTTCGGAATTTGACTATAAGGATGCTCAGGCCGGTGGATTTTCGGGTAGCTATCAGGATTTTGCGTCACAGTTCGGTTTCGGCTATCTGGATGGATACGGCGGAGGAGTCAATGACAATGCAGATGAATCGTGGGGGCCTCGGCTCGACATAGGTTTGATGCTGCCGCAGTTTAACAGTCCCGTAGTCAACGGCGAACGTCAGGCTACACCGTGGGTCTCCCATCCCAACAATGTGAAGGACTTCTTTATCTACGGCCACACGACGTCGCATACCATTTCGCTGTCGTCTTCGTCCGAACGTGCCAACACGCGCGCTTCCATCTCCTATCGCGGACAGACGGGAACGTCGCCCAATACCAATCTTGACCGTTATGCAGCCTACATCAACAATCAGTATAAACTGAATGATTATATTGACTTTGATATGGCCGTAAATTATGTTCGCACCACAAGCGGAAACCTTCCCGGCACAGGCTACAATGCCACCAATCCTGCCCAATCGCTCCTGCAATGGTTTGGGCGCCAGGTGGATATGAAAGCCATCAAGGACAACTGGGATCAGAAAGATGCGGAGGGCAATTATACAATGTATAACTGGAACCTCGAATATCACGACAACCCCTACTACGTGGCCTATCGCAATACAAATAAATATCAACGCGACCGAACGTTCGGGAAATCCTCCCTTTGGTGGAAACCGACCGATTGGCTGAAGTTTGAAGGGCGTATCGGAATTGACCAGTTCAATTCCCGTCAGTTGAGCGTACGCGAGGAATCGACCGATTTTCCGTTGGGATATTTCCGTGAATACAACCGTCATACAAGGGAAATCAATGCAGACTTTATCGCTTACTTTAACAAGAATTTCGGCGATTTGAATATCAATGCATTGGCCGGTGCCAATTACCGCGATTATGAATACGGCATCAAACAAACCGGTGGTGATGAATTGGTTGTCAAGGGATTATATACTGCTTCCAATGTCAAGGGCAGTCCGTATGTGGAGGAAAACCATGAACTGCGCCGTTCCAATTCGGTATATGGCAGCGTATCATTCGGTTGGAAAAACCAGGCTTATTTAGACGTAACCGCCCGAAACGACTGGGACTCAACGATTGACGAACCTTTCT
>JAITMM010000041.1 GCA_031277335.1 Tannerella sp.
AAGTTTCAGAACGAACAGAAAATGGCTTCGCTGATTAGCTGGTTTGCCGGTTTGACGATTCTCATATCGTGTCTGGGACTGTTTGCGCTGGTGGCTTATATGGCCGAGACACGTCGCAAGGAGATTGGAATACGTAAAGTGTTGGGGGCGACGGTTGGCGATGTTATGTTTATGCTGTCCAAAGAGTTTTTGATATTGGTATTTATCTCTGTTATAGTTGCTTCACCCATAGCTTGGTGGGTGATGAATAAATGGCTGGCAGGCTTTGCCTACAGGACGGATATCCCTTGGTGGCTGTTTATCACGGTCGGGTGCATCAGTGTGGGAATTGCTTTGCTGACAGTCGGTTATCAAGCGGTAAAGGCGGCAACAGCCGACCCGGTTAAGTCTATTTCGAGTTCTGAGTAATTGAGTAATTGATTCTTATTATTTTAGCATAGATGACAGTTTTTTTAGAAAAAAGCGACTGTTTCTTCACAAACATTTCTTATATTTGCAACGCAAATTCAAGTCAGCGTTTATGGCAGCGATTTCTATGTTTTACGGGTTGGTAATTTACCTTTATCAGTTTGATAATATACGGCATCACGTTCCTCACATCCACGTGAAATATCAAGATGAGTGGGCTGTTTTTTCTATATTTGAAGGAGAACTCATCGAAGGTAAACTGAAAAGTAATAAGGTAAAACTTGTGCAAGCTTGGATTGTGTTACACGAGGAAGAATTGCTTGCCAATTGGGAACTGGCAAAAACAGGAGAACCGGTTTTTAAGATTGAACCCCTAAAATGAACAATATGAAACCAATAGTAATTAAAGTTCAACCGGAAGATGATTATTTTCTGATTTTGTCGTTTTCAAACGGCGAGATTCGTCGTTTCGACGTAAAACCTTATCTGGATAAAGGCATATTCAAGGAATTGAAGAACTTATCCATTTTCAATTCAGTCCGTCCCGACGGATTAAGCATAGAATGGTCGAACGAAGCAGCTTTAAGCCCCGATACTGTTTATTTAGAAAGTGTAAAAATATAAAAGACAAAAGATTCAATAATATATCAATAAAAATAAAAAACTATGTATCAACCTTCCAACTCTCGTTATAATACGATGGAATACCGCCGATGCGGTCGTAGCGGTATTAAGTTGCCATTGGTGTCGCTCGGTTTGTGGCACAATTTCGGCGGTGTAAATGTGTATGAAAATTGTCGTGACATGATTCGTACGGCCTTCGACGGAGGCATTACGCATTTAGATTTGGCCAACAACTACGGACCGCCTCCCGGAAGCGCCGAAGAAACTTTCGGTCGGATTTTGAAAACAGACCTGCAGGGTTATCGTGATGAATTAATTATCTCGTCCAAAGCAGGTTACTATATGTGGGATGGGCCTTATGGTGAATGGGGCTCAAAGAAATACCTTGTTTCGTCACTCGATCAAAGCTTGAAACGCATGGGCTTGGAATATGTAGATATTTTTTATCACCACCGTCCCGACCCGGATACGCCGCTTGAAGAAACAATGTCGGCGTTGGATCTGATTGTACGTCAAGGCAAAGCGTTGTATGTAGGTATATCCAATTATCCTGCCGAAGAGGCGCGCCGTGCGTTTCAGATATTGGAAAATTTGGGAACGCCATGCCTCATCCATCAGCCGCGATACTCCATGTTCGACCGTTGGGTTGAAGGCGGTTTGCTGGATGCACTCGAAGAATACGGCGTAGGATGCATACCGTTCTCACCGTTGGCGCAAGGATTGCTGACTGACCGTTATCTGAAAGGTATTCCCGAAGATTCGCGTGCGGCAGTCGGTTTTTTCCTCAAGAGAACGGACGTCACTGAAAATGTTATTGACAAGGTACGCCGTCTCAATGAGATAGCTCAACAGCGAGGACAAAAAATGGCGCAGATGGCTGTGGCATGGCTCTTGAAAGACATGCGCGTCACTTCGGTCTTGATCGGCGCAAGCAAACCGGAACAGGTTACTGATGCTTTGGATGCACTTAATAACCTGAAATTCAGTAAAGAAGAACTAAAAAAGATAGATGAAATATTGAAGTGATTTTCACTTCGAAAAGTTATACCGGTTTCTCTCTTCTTGGCAATCGAATGCGGATTTAAAGTGTCCGTTTTCGGACAGTAAGTGTCCGAAAACGGACACTTTTTTAAAAGGCCATTTTGTTAATACTTTTATTATCAGATAATTACATTTTTGGCACGATTTTTGTACTGAGAAGTATTAAATTTTTAAAAAATAAAATATTATGAATAGAAGTATTAAATTAGCATTTCGCAATATTCGCCGAAGCGGTGTATATTCTGTAATAAATATTGTGGGATTGGCAATGAGTTTAGCAACGTGTGTGTTTATCGTTTTGTGGGTACAGGACGAAAGAAGTTATGACCGTTTCCATAAAGATGCCGAAGACATCTACCTGGTGACGTCGCGTTTTAAAGGTGAGGGCAGGGATATGCATGTGCCCTTGTCGACGGCAATGTTTGCTTCGGCAGCAAAGGAAGATTTCGGCCAGGTAGAAGATATGATTCGCCTGCGTACTTGGGAGGCAGGCTATTTGCAGCATGGCGACATCAAGTCGTCGGCTGTATCATGTTATTATTCCGACCCCAATTTTTTCGATTTTTTCAATTTTCCGATCGTAAGGGGCAATAGCTCCCGGCCGCTTCGAAATCCGACCGACGTGGTCATCAGCGAACGTCTCTCGAAGGAGCTTTTTGGGAATGAAGACCCTGTAGATCAGGTAATTCTGCTCAATAACCGTAGGGAAATCCAGGTGACGGCGGTCATGAAAGACATGCCGGACAATACATATCTTACAAATGTGGATTTGGTCAGCCTCTATGAAGTAGATACGGCGTCGATGCATTATCAGGCCATGAACAATTGGGCTGCAACGGAATACACATCGTATCTGAAAGTTGCGCCGGGAACCGACGTCGAAAAGCTCGCGCAGCAGATCGGAGGACGGCAGCCGGAGTTTTGGGGAAGGTTCCGTTCATTTTCATTGCAGCCGCTGGTCAATCTTCACTTGTATAATATTGACGGCGAACCGGTTGGACTGAAGACCGTTCGTCTCTTTCAATGGATTGCCTTAGTCATTCTTGTGATTGCCTGCATCAATTATGTCAATCTTGTAACAGCAAGAGCCTCAAAGCGTCATCGCGAAATGGGTTTGAAGAAAACGATAGGTGCCAAAAAACGGCAACTGTTTGTGCAGTTAATCAACGAAGCCGTCATAATGTTTGCCTTGGCGATATTTATTGCCTTGATATTGAATCTCGTACTCTTGCCTTTGTATAATCAGTTGTCGGGCAAGGATTTAGCCGTCAATCTGTTTGATTTCAATATTTGGTCGATTTATATAGCCATGTTTCTTGTAGTCATTGCGTTGGCAGGTTTCTATCCGGCCTGGATGCTGTCGTCGTTCAAGCCCGTGAGCATGATGCAGTCGTTTCAGGTAAAGCGGGGAAGCAATCTTTTCCGCAGGATACTTGTCGTGACACAATTTGTTGCATCTACTGCGCTGATTGTAGGGACTATAGCTTTAAGCGAACAAATGAGATACGTTCGCGAAAAGGATATGGGCTATGACCGCGAGCAAGTCCTGGTAAGCGATATCGGGAATATGGCGAAGCGATTCGATACGGTAAAGGCCGATTTGGAACAGCAATCGTCGATAGCCGGAGTCACCGGGGCGAGTGAAAATATTATGGATGTGGAACAAGGCGCAGCTTTCCGTTTATGGGAAGGCAAGACGAGCGAAGGATTGATGATGTATAACCATCAGGAAGTTGACACCTCGTTTGTGCGCGTGATGGGTCTTACGTTTGTCGACGGCGGCAACTTTACCTCCATCCACGAACGGCAATTTATCCTGAACGAAGCCGCCGTAAAAGCGATGGGAATCACCGATCCTATCGGGAAATGGGCCGATAAAAGCGACTGGAAGATTGTAGGCGTAGTTAAGGACTTCCATTTCAGAAGTTTGCATCAAGCCATCGGCCCTATGGTACTGTATAACATTCCCGACACGTCAGGCTTCGCACGCCCGTCAGAGGGATTCCGTCAGCTTTTCGTGCGCACCCGTGCAAACAATGCCCAACAAGCCATTGCCGCCTTGGAAAAAGTATGGCATCAATATAATCCTGACGCGGCTTTCAAATACAGCTTTATGGACGAGACTTTCGATCGGCTCTACAGGTCTGATATTCGCACGAATATGTTATTCGGGACCTTTGCCGTCATTGCAATTCTTATCTCGTGTCTCGGACTTTTCGGGTTGGTTGTCTTCTCGGCCGAACTGAAGACAAAGGAAATTGGAATCCGCAAAGTGCTTGGAGCAAGCATTTTAGATATTGTCAAACTGATCTCGAATGAATTTTTGATATTGATATGTATAGCAATGCTGATAGCATTTCCTTTGGCTTACTGGCTGCTGGACAATATGTTGCAGGATTTTGCGTATAGAATTTCAATTTCGTGGGCTATGTTTGCTTTAGCGGCATTGATTACCATTGTGTTGACGCTGCTCACAGTCGGATTCCAGGCAGTCAAGGCTGCGAACGAGAATCCGGCGAAGGCGATTAAGAGCGAATAGTCGAGTAACTGAGTAACTGAATAACTGAATAACTGAGTAACTGAATAACTGAATTTCATCATGTCGTCATTGCGTGCTTGCTCCGCAATCTCCTAAGCCTTTATACAAACAGGAGATTCCGCATTATGTGCGGAATGACGAATTGATGGATTCTTAAACCTTGAACCTTGCCTCTTGCCCCTTGCCCGAATCCGGAGATTTATTTCGACGTATTTTGCATAATCGTTTATTTTATCTACGTTTGCGCCTGTATTAATTTTTCGGACAGACAGGTCGGTGACGGATATGACAGGTGAGGAGAAAGCGTTTAATCGGATATTTGAGGAGTATTATCCTCGTTTGTTGCGTTTTGCCGGTGAATATGTTGGCGACGTCGATGAAGCGGAAGATATTCTGCAAAACGTATTTCTGAAACTTTGGCAAAGGATGAAATCGTTACAGCCGGATACCAATCTGTATGCCTATTTGTTGACGATGGTGAAAAACGGCTGCATGGACTTCCTGAAACACAGGCAGGTAGTGGAGCGTTTTGCAACCGGGCAGCAGACGCTTGAAAAGGAAATGCAATTCAACTATCATGCTATAAGCCAATTCGATTCCGGTTATCCCGATATTGAAACACTCGAACGGATGGTCGAAAAGGCGATTAGCGAATTGCCCGAACAATGCCGGCGGGTATTTGAACTCAGCCGTTACGACGGACTGAAATACAGGGAAATAGCCGAAAAAATGGAAATATCCGTCAAAACAGTCGAGTCACATATCTCCAATGCACTGAAAATTCTTAGAGTAGCGCTGAAAGATGCGTTTTTTGTATTGTTTATTTAATTTTTTTCGTTTCAAAGATAATAATTGAATTTGTTAAGTATAAAAAAAGTGTTACCTTTGCGGCATTAAAAATTCAAATTAAAATAAAATGGAAGCAGCAGTAGCACAACCGTTAAATCCTGTTCAACTTCATTTGTTGAAAATCTTTCAGTTTACTCGGGACGAAACAAGCCTGACCGAATTGAAAGATGTTTTATTTGATTTCTATTGCAAAAAGGTTGACGAAGAAGCCGACCGTCTATGGAAGGAAAAAAACATGAGCAACGAAACCATGCATGAACTAAAGGACGCACATTTCAGAACACCGTATCATCATTAATATCGAAGATTTTCAGAAGATTGTTTTTCTCACTGATTGATTTCTTTTATCAATTCCTATACGGAATTATTAGAGAACAATAATTCTTTTGCGAGATGGCCATATTTATGACACCCCGCCTTTTAGGATTTTTTTTGTGACAAATTGAAAATTTATATTATTTGTTAGGTTCGAATCAGGGTAAAAAGACAGTTAGTCGTTTATATAGTATCGTGTCAAGCATGACACTTCATAAATATAAACGGATATGGACTACGAATTATTATCTAAATTTTTTGCCGGCGAGTTGACGGAGCGGGAAAAAGAGGTATTACTGGATGCGTTGGGCGAAGACGCAAACATGTTGGAGGAAGCGGCACGGCTGAAAAACAGTTGGGCTGTGGCGCAATTGGCTGCTGCGCTCGACGATAAGAAAATTGCGCGAAAAGGACTGAATAGGTTCAGGGCAGGTATCAGCCGTCATAAATCTCTGATACTGAAACGTTGGCAGATTGCTGTTGCAGCTGCGGTTGCAGGTATTATTTTTGCGGCATCGTTCTTTGCGGGACGGATCATCGACAAGCCTGTCACTGAGGTGACTGCCTACCATACGCTGTCCGTTCCGGCAGGCCAGTACGCTCAGTTGACGCTCTCCGACGGCTCGGAAATATGGCTCAATGCCGGCTCGAAACTCGTTTATCCCGAACGGTTTACTTCCGCCGGCCGCGAGATACGGCTCGAAGGCGAAGGGCTTTTCAAAGTAGCGGCTGACAGGACGCGGCCCTTCACCGTGAAAACGGAATATATTGATGTCCGGGCGACAGGAACACAATTTACCGTTTCGGCTTACGAAGACGATGACCGCGTGTCGGCTGCGCTGATAGAGGGCGTTGTGAGCATTTATGGTTCGGACAATCACGTGGAACATAAAGTAAAGGCCGGACATATAGCCGTTTACGACAAATCGGCCCGGCAAATTTCGGAGCAGGCCATCGATACGGAAATGTATACATCGTGGATAAACGGCGAATACCGTTTCAAGGAAACGGCTCTGTCAGAATTGACCAAACGCCTTGAACGCTATTACAATATCCATTTCGTTTTCCTCGACGAAACCGTCAAACAGCGTAAATTTTCCGGTGCTTTTTACAGCAACCAGTCCGTAGATACCATTTTGAAAGTGATCGAAACATCGGCAAACATGTCATGTTCGTTAAAACAGGATACAGTCTATATAGCTGAAAAATAAGAAAATAAAATGAAATATCTAAAACTGCTCATATTGTTTCTTGTCATCCAGGCAACCTGTTTTGCACAAAATGCGAGCGTCACGCTGCAAATGCGCAATGCAACCATCGAGAATATCTTGAAAGAGATTGAGAAACAGACGGAATACAGATTTTTTTACGACGCCGGTGAAATCAGGGTCGACGGTCAGGCAAATGCCGCATGGCGAGCCAAGCCGTTGAACGAAGCCCTGACGGAACTGTTTGACCGACGGGGAGTTGCCTTCCGTGTTGTCGACCGGCAGATTGTGCTTTACAC
>JAITMM010000086.1 GCA_031277335.1 Tannerella sp.
TTGCGACGTGTCTCGGCCATATAAGCCACCAGCGCAAACAGTCCCAGACACGATATGAGAATCGTCAAACCGGCAAACCAGCTAATCAGCGAAGCCATTTTCTGTTCGTTCTGAAACTTACGGGCGTATTCTTCGTCCAAAAATTGATATTCAAACGGATAAGCCGGATTAAACTGTCTGAATAGCTGCTCAGTCCGTTGCAGATTGTCTTCCATGCGATTGGCTCCGTTCAATTTAATATTTATCATCGTGAACCATCCTGCAGGCCCGCCTACAACCATCGGCACGACAGGCTCATAAGGAGAAATTAGGATGAAATCCTTGATCACGCCGACCACATGCCAGTCCTGTCCTTGCGTGTTGATTATTTCGCCGATAGGATTGTCAAAATTCATGGCTTTCACAGCCGACTCATTGATTAACATGGCAGTAGAATCGGTAGGATAAGTATAGATATCTATGTCGCGCCCCTCTGTGATGGAGATTCCGGCCGTTTTTGTCCAATCGGCGTCCGCAAAAAAGATATCAAAAGACACCTTTGATTCGGGGTCTTTGCCACGCCAGTTGACACCCCAAGTATTGGCCCATCTCGCCGTCATCGGAGCGCTTGTACGCGTTACCGATACGGCGACGCCGTCGGCAAGCAACCCGTTTCTTATCACCTCAAAATTTTTGGCTATGTCGCCCTCGATTCGGGTATAAATCAGTTGATCCCTGTTATAACCCGACTCCCTGTCCTGCGCATACCTGACCTGTCTATGTATCACCATCGTACAGAGAATTAACACGCATGCAATAGCAAACTGTATTACTACCAACATCTTACGCGATGAAACCGATCCTTTTTTCTCCCTGAAAATGCCTTTCAACATTTTTACAGGAATGAAAGAAGACAGGTAGAAAGCGGGGTAAATACCTGCCAACAAACCGATTAAGATGACAAATCCCAATCCGGCCGCCCAAAACCAACCGTTAGTCAAATCCAATAAGATATGCATTCCCATCAACGTCCGAAATACGGGTAAAACACTCAAGGCCAAGATCAAGGCTATAAAAGCGGAAATAAACGCAACAATTATTGATTCGCCCAGAAAGAGATTGATCAATGATGATCGCCTGCTACCCAACACCTTGCGGACTCCGACTTCCTTTGCCCTTTTCCGGCTTCGCGCCGTGCTTAGATTCATAAAATTGATGCAGGCAATCAATAAAATCAACCCGGCAATGACGCCAAACAGCCGCAATGTATCAATCAACCCGCCGACAGGCACGCCGTTCTCGAATGTGGAATATAGATGCTGCCTGCTGAACGGATAGAGAAAGACTTCGGTCTTCGACGTATTTTTGGTATACATATTATAAATACCGCGGATGGATTCATTGACGGTATTCAGACGCACCTGTGGTTGCAATTCCACAAATGTCTGAGTTACATTGTTTCCCCACCTTTCGTCATACTCGCCCAGCGCTTTCAAGGCATCCATTGGCATCAATGCTTCAAATTGAAACATAGTATTTCCGGGCAAGTCCTTCATCACGCCGGTGACCGTCATGGAATGTCGGTTATCAACTAAGAGGGTTTTTCCCATAGGTTCTTCGCTGCCAAACAGACGGATAGCCGCCTTTTCCGTCAAAACAACAGAATACGGGTCATTCAGTGCCGTTTGCCTGTCTCCCCGCAAGAGTGGAAAATCAAACATTGTCAGGAAGTCAGGGTCGGTGCATCCTGTTGAAATTTTAAACACTTCCTTATCGTTGCCATATAGAAATGTTTTCTCTGACATCCTTGCCATGCCGGCAATCTCAGGGTAATCATTTTTCAGGGCGACGCCCAATACCATAGGCGTCCAGTCGCCACACTGCACGGCGCCATCGTATGTAGCACGGTGATAGACAACGTGAAGCTGTTTTTCCTTCGCATGAAAACGGTCATACGACCACTCGTGATAAATCCATGCAAGGATCAGGACGGCAGCCGCCATGCCGATAGCCAGCCCGCCGATATTGATGGCGGAGTAGATGCCTCCGCGCCGCAAGTTGCGCAAAATGATTTTCAGTTGATAAAACATATTTTTTTGTTTATGACTTTTCTCTATTGTAAAAATTAATGTTTGGCTTTAGGAAATGAAGCAATTTCACAAATCAACACTAATTCTTTTACTCCGTCCTAACCGTATTTGCAGGATTCTCACTTGCAACACGCCAGCACTGCCAACTGATCACTGTCAGCGTAATAGCCAATGTAGCAGCACCTGCAAGTGCAAAAACCCACCAACTCAGCGGCGTTCTATAGGCAAAGGTTTGAAGCCATTGATTCATAAAGTAATATGCAATAGGAACAGCGACTACAAATGCTGCAACAAACCATTTTATAAATGTCATGTTGAATAAAACCATAATATCCATGATACCGGCGCCAAATACCTTGCGTATGCCAATTTCCTTACGTCTGACCAAAAGGGCTTGAAACACCTGTCCAATCAGTCCCATACATGTAATCAGCAGCGCAATAATCGAGAAAGCCGCTATCCCTCTTGCCTGTTGTGTCTCTTTGCGGTAAAAAGCGTCGAACACATCATCGTAAAAGGCATAGCTGAACGGTGCATTTGGATAGTTCTGCTTCCATACTTTTTCCAATTCAACCATCTGTTCAGGTAAATTACTAGGCTTAAGCCTGACAGAGAGTATATCAAATCGCTGTTCATTCTCTTTCACCGTCAAAAGGGCCATAGGTTCCAGTTTACTGTGAATGGACAACATGCTGAAATCATTTACAATACCGATGATATCATAACCTCCCCAACTTTCATATCTTTTCCCTTCATAACTTTTCCATCCGGCCTGTTTAATCGCTTCCTCATTCATGTAGCAGCTTGTTCCAAAATCGGAAGCAAGCATTTCTCTGCCGTCAACCAACCGTATACCCATTGTTTTCATAAAATTTTCATCTATAAAAATAATTTGAGCCCATAAATTCAGTTTTTCGCCTGCATCATCTGTTACGTTGAAACCTCCGGTCATGTTAACTCTTCCGGGTGCACCTCTGCTTAAGGCGGAGTTTTCTACAAAAGCAAACCTGTCAACTGTTTGTTTAAACGCTTGGGGTTGACCTGTGCGACCAAGAGCAATTTTTATCAAATGCGCTTTGTCAAATCCTAAACTATAGCTTTGCGTATATTCTAATTGTTTGTACATGGTAAAGAGTGAAACCAGTAGTATAACAGATGCCGCCAGTTGAACGGTGGTTAACACCTGCTTGACCCGTTGCTTGCCCAAACGCATACTGCCCTTGCCAAAAAGACTTTGAATATCGAAACGATAAATAATGTAAACGGGTGCAAGCGAAGCAATAACTACAATGGCAACTAAAACTGCAAGGCTCAGCCAAAGCAGCGTCGGCGAAAATAAATTGCTGAAATGTAACGGTACGTTAAGCAGATTTACCTGCATAAAGGGCAGCGCCAGGTATGTAAGCCCCAAAGCCAGAAGATAGGCAATCACAAGCATCACAGCAACTTCGGATACAAACATTGTGCGCAACTGTGCAGGATTGGCACCATTGGTAATTCGGATACCGATATTTTTTAAGGTTGCCAACTGTTTGGATAACGAAAAGTTAATGTAGTTGAAAACGGAAAGAATCAGAATAGCCGCCGTAATAGCCAGAAAAACTTTTGCTAAAGCAGGATTACCCGACTGGGTTAGTTTTCCGACAAGTTCGGTTGCCATATAAGTTTCAGCCAACGGAACCAATCGTATGCTTTCAACATCGTTCACAGGCGGAAAAGAGTGATTGACGTTTGCTGCAAAACGTTCGGGATCAGCCGTACCGGCAAGTTGAATATAAATCATTTGAGGATACCAAAACTTTTCATCCCTATTAGACATGGATAGACGGTTCTCCGGCTTATTGTTGTTTATAAAAAAGTCTGCTTTTGCAAAACTTGAATTTTCGGAAAAATCTTCAATAACTGCGCTTATAACAAATTCATTGCGACCTGACACATCAATAATCTCGCCAACCACATCAAGCCTTCCGAACAGCTTTTGCGCCAGCGAAGCGGTAATCACTGTCGAATTATCGTCGGTAAACGGTGACTGTGGGCTACCAATCAATGTTTTAACCGAAAACATCCGAAAAAAATCGTTGGTAGCCGTGCATGTTGTAAAAGTTGTGACGAACCCGTTTTTTGATACGTTGCGCAAATAAGAGCCTTGAGAGGCAGGATAGCATTCAAACGTGACTGCATCTTCGACTTCGGGAAAACCTTCTTTCAGCATTCCGGCTAAATCGTAGTCAATATTTACGCCGTTGTCTTCCGAATTTATCAGAAGATAAATATTTTCGTGATTGGGAAAACATTTATCAACGTTATACTCTCTGTAAATGTAGAGAGCAAGAATCATGGAGGCAGTCAAGCCTAACACAAATCCGCTCAGATTCAACGCAGTAAACAGCTTGTTCCTTTTCAGGCTTCGCAAGTTTTGGATAAGTGTCGTAATAATCATCAATGTCTATTTCATCATTTATATTCCTTTTTTTACGGTTTTCAATTTTCCGGCGCCATATACACCAGTTCTTTCAGGAAGTTTTCAGTCACCGTCCGTCCGTCGAGCATGTGGACGACGCGGTGTGCATAGCGCGAATCGTGCACGCTGTGCGTTACCATGACGATGGTGGTGCCGCTTTCATTGAGTTGGGTCAGCATGTCCATCACATCGTTGCCGTTGGAGCTGTCCAAGTTTCCCGTCGGCTCGTCCGCCAGGATCAGCTTCGGCTTGTTGACGACTGCCCGTGCTACAGCGACGCGTTGTTGCTGACCTCCTGACAGTTGCGAGGGGAAATGGTTACGGCGGTGCATCATCTGCACGTTTTCGAGCGCTGCTTCAACCATTGTTTTCCGGTCGGCTGCTTTCACATTGTTATAGACAAGCGGCAATTCCACATTTTCGTAAACCGTCAACTCATCTATCAGGTTAAAACTCTGAAACACAAAGCCTATATTGGCTTTTCGCAGGTCACTGCGCTTGTTTTCGTTGAACTTGGCCACCTCGATGTTGTTAAACATAAAACTGCCGGCCGTAGGCTCATCCAGCATACCCAGGATATTCAGCAAGGTAGACTTGCCGCAACCCGAAGGTCCCATAATGGCAACAAACTCACGCTCATGCACATCCAAACACATTTTGTTCAGCGCTACCGTCTCGACTTCCTCGGTACGGTAAATTTTCTCTAAATCTGTAATCTTAATCATGACTTTATTTTTATGATTGTAAATAATTTTCTATCAAAATATATACAAAAATCGTGCCAAAATGTTACTTAATTAGTTTTCAAATAATTAACTTTTTTAACTTTTCAAAAAGTGTCCGTTTTCGGACAGTAAGTGTCCGAAAACGGACACTTTTTATGTTTTTCCCCCATTTAGGTGATTGACAGCGGTGACCGGACAATGTAATTTTGCAGCAGTTTTTATTTAAATTTTATAGATCATGTTAAAAGTAAGATTTCAATTGAGGAAAGTGATTGCGATAGCAATTTGCCTCGCAGGCGGTGCAATAATGTTTGCACAGGATGTAATAACACTGAGGAATGGCGCTGAGATTCAGGCTCTGGTGTTTGAAGTAGGACCGGATGAGGTCGGATACAAAAGATTCGATAATCCTGACGGGCCTAATTACAAGATGAAAACGTCGGATATTTCATCGATCATGTATCAAAACGGCACAAAAGACGAATTTAACAATGCGAACGCCACCACACCTAAAGCACAACAGCAATCATCTGTAAATCAGCGAGCTGACGCCAACAACCGTGATGCTTACGAAACGGAAAACCGCTCAACGGCAGTACAGCAGAGGCAGACGTCGACTCGTCCGTCACCCGTACAGCGGCAGACGTCGTCCAGATCGGCCACCGTTCAGCGTCAAGCCCAAAATAATCAACGAGCAAACTCTTATGACAGAGATGATTATGAAACTTCAAACCGCTCATCTGCCTATCAGCAGCAATCGGCACGCCCCTACAGAATGAGTGGGTCGGATTTGCTGCGAAACATGTCATTGGACAACCCTGCCCTGTATCGTTCTTATAGAACCGGCCGCACGTTGAAAGGTGTCGGGATGGGTTTGACATTGGGTGGCTTAGGATTAGCTATTATCGGTGCCGCCACGGTCGGGTCTGATGCCGTAGACAGTGGCTCTTCTACTATAGATTATTCAGGTACAGGAGGCGCTTTAGCCTACGGCGGAGTTCTCTGCGCAATTGTAGGCACACCTTTATGGATCATCGGCGGCACAAAAAAGAGGAACGCCCGCAATACGTATCTTCGTGAGATTAGTTATCAACCTTCCATCGAGCCTGCCCCCTACCTGAAATTTCAGGCTTCCGGCAACGGACTCGGATTGGCATACGTATTTTAAATCAGAGACATAAATGTAATTTAGGAATCATCCCTTAAAGGGAAGATAAAACAAAATAATATGAAAAAAGTAAATGTAATAACCAGGCAAAACCTATTGAAAATGATGTGGATAGGCTGGTCAATGGCACTTTTGGCATTCGTATGGCTTCCTTCGTGCGAAGTGGTCGAAGAAGACAATAGAAGTCAGGCACGCAAAGCTGCCGTAAAATTTTGTGATTGCATGGACGATCACGACATGGATTACTGTATCGATGAACTGGAGGATGACTACTCTTACGTTACGTATACCTCGGATGCTTTTCTTGACGAGTTCAATGATGTCAACACATGCGATACGGAATTGTCGCTGATACGCATCTCTAAATCAATAAACGAGGATGAACGAAAAGTCGATCAGCCCTGGCAAATCAAATCAGTACAGCATAATTTCAAATAGCAAAAACTTGTTTTGTGATGATAAATTAGGTTTATTATTGTGTTCTCGCAAAAAAAATATAATTTTGGAGACTTATAGCAAGAATCATTTGATAAAAAATATTATGAGACGTAAATCATTTACCTACAGCATTATGCTCATTGCAACCATCACGCTGTTTTGTGCATGGTCTACTGTCCTTCGGGCAGAAGAACCGACAATCGCCTTGACCTTCATGCCGCCGCAGCCGCCCTCCGCAAACATTCGTCCCGGATTTGTAAATGCCGGAACACAAGTGAGGCTGTCTACACAGGATGACGGCGAAATTTTCTACACATTGGATGGCAGCAATCCCGTCAACTCTGCATCAGCGCGTCCCTACTCAAACAACACGTTGCAAGTGCCGGAAAACGGAGTCTTGCTTGTTAAGGCAACTGTTAAACTATCAGATAAATACAGTCCGGTATCTACATTTGTATGGTTTCCCCGGGAAGAAGTCACAACGGCGTTTTGGGGATTAAATGTGTCGCTCGCTTTGAACGGCGAATATTTCGGTTTGCCTCTATCCGAAGAAGATACTCGCCGGCGCATGGCTCCGGTCACAAAATTGGCAAAATGGATAAGAACCTTCGGCACACTCAACAACGGATTGGAATATGTCAATCAGATTGCCAAAGAAGCAGGATTACACACTATCATAGGCGTTTACATTACCAATAATACTGACAACAACCAGGAACAAATCGAGGGCTTGCGGCA
>JAITMM010000125.1 GCA_031277335.1 Tannerella sp.
TTTTCGAGCCGTCCGCCCTGCGAATATTTTCTGTCCAAGCGGTCAAGGCTTTCAAACAGGTTGCCCGACTTGTCGGGATTGCGGTGCTCCGTTTTGCCGTCTTCAAAGACGGTTTTCGAGAGGTTGCCCCAGGTGTCGTACGCGAATTGCTTTGTTTTGCCGTTCGCGGTGACGGCGAGGAGTTTGTCGTTGATGCCCCACAGGTAGGACTTTTCGGCAAGAACGGCGCTGTTTCTTCCGGTTTTGTGTCCGGTGACGCGTCCGAGGCGGTCGCGGGTGGTTTGCGTATGTATTCCTCCGGCAAAGGTACGTCCCGTTTCGAGGCCGAAAAGGTCGCGCCGGTACTGCGTCTGCCAGCCGCCATTGGCAAGCGAGACGACGTCGCCCATCAGGTTGTAGTCTGCCCGGACGTCGGCGCCAAGACTTGACTTTATTCCCGTCCTGTTCCCCGAAAGGTCGTACCGTGAATTCACGGAATACTGTTCATCCGGCGTTACGTCCGGAAGGAAGGCTGTCAGTTTTTCACCGGTAACACGTCCAAGTACATCCCTTTCGAGGATTACTTCGGCATGTTGATTTTTCGCCCTGACGAGCGCACCGTCCCGCCGGTATCCGTAACTCTCCTCCTGCCGCTGTTTTTCATCGCCGGGATGGTAAATCACTTTCGTCACCCGTCCCCCCAGGTCGTATTCCGGTTTCCACTTCCACTGTCCGCCAGCCGCATCGATGGCTATCATGCAGTCGGGAGACAGGCCGTTGAAGGCGAGTGACAAAAACAACAGTAAAAACCGCATAGTCATAACTGAAATTTGATGGCAAATTTATGAATAAATTCGTGATTGACAATTTCTTTTCATCATTTCAAAGAACGCTGTCCAAATATTCGCACAGTTTAGTTTGATTTTACGGTGGAATTTGCAGTCCATTCCCCGCCGTTGGTTTCCACATGCCGTGTGACCAGACCGTTCCGGTGATAATAGGGTGTCAGGTTGCCCAGACTGTCAGTAACCTGAATGACCCAGTTTAGGATAAAAAACAATATTGTAAGCAACTTTCTCATAGGCGACCTTTTCTCTTTTTTCTTAATTTTTACACCGATTTCCTAATTTTTACAACGAGATATGCGGTCTTTTAAACTTTATGTTATAATGTTTTTTATTGTCAATTCCAAGATATTCCAATCTATTTTGTAATTCAAATAGGTTGCCATCACAAAAAAAAGAACTGCCTAAAACGATTAAACTTTTCAATTTCTTCAAATTTAGAAAAATATTATTATCAGATATAACTGCCGAATCAACAAGCATAAACTCTTCTAATTGTATCAAGTTTGCTACGTTTTGAATTTCAACTTTTTTACAATTTTCGATTTTCAATATTTTTAAATTTATTTTTTCTAAATAATTCAAAGTGAAATTCTTTTTAATATGTATTAAACTTAATTCTTTTAGTGATAAATTATTAGTTAAATAAATGAATTCTAATGGGATATTTGACTGAATAATTTCAAGATTTTTTAATTTTTTTAATGCGGAGAACAACTCTAAAGAGAAAAAACTGCTTTCAGCATTGCTTATTATTAATGAGGATAATTGTTTTAAGGAAGATATTCCTGTCATCGAACTTGAATAACGAATATTCAATTCTCTCAAATTCATATTTGAAAAATCAATTTTCCTTGTATCATTCATATCTAAATATAAACTGCTCAACGACTTCAACTTATTTATGCATGTTACATCAATTTTTCTCAATCCAACTATTGAAAGGTTTTCTAAGTTTTGTACTTGTTTAAGAAAATCTATATTGACTTCAAAAAATTCAACAACATACGGATTAAGTTCTATATGGGTAATTTTTTCCTCATTTACATATTCAATTTGTTCCCAAATATTTGACGATGAGAAATAAAAGATTCTTTTTCCCGATACAGGATCTTTTTTTATTTGCTGCTCTATGTTAATCATATTTTTATAATTTGGCACCAGGTGAATTAATTTTATTATAATTTTTAGAACTTCCTGCACCACCAGATGACATTATACCCGCATGTTCAGCTTTTAATGCATCTTTCCTGTTATTGTAATTTTTCTGACTTGTGATCGTAAATGGTTTTGATTTAGGATTTTGTTTCTCAAGTCTACTTCTTGACTGTTTCGCTCGTTTTCCATTCGTATCTCCAACGCCATGATATACTTTACCTTTATTATCTGATATAACATAATGTTGCGTCGGTCGTTGACTTGCAGTAAATTGTTTTTTCCATTAAGTCCAAATGGATCAATCCAGTTATTTAAATCTCTAACATAAGAATACAAATTAAATTCATCACTCATTAATCCTATCGGATCCTGACTCAAATAACCCCCCTCCTCCGGCGAGTAATACCGGAACCTGTTGTAATACAACCCCGTCTCCGCATCCTCGTACTGTCCCTGATAGCGGAACGGGCAGTCGGTTTTGTAACCGCCCCGGTGGTTTCGTACTTTGCCATAAGAGTTGAGTTCGCATGTCCATACCGTTTCTCCGTCGTCGCTGTACATGGCTTCGGGGGTGCCGAGATAGTCGGTTGCGATGGAAAGTTTCTGACCGTCAGTCAGCTTTGCCGCGGGGACGAATGTTCCTTCCTCGAATATCCAGGTGATGACCGCTTGTTTTTGCTCTTTCAGGTATTCGACGTTTCTTTCGCTGTCCCATGCGCGTTCGGAGGCTGTTTTCCATTCGTGCAGCGGGACGTTGCCGTCCGCCGTGACGGCGAGCAGTTTTCCGTTGATGCCAGGCATACGATTAGTATTCGGAATATCAATGCCATATCCCGAAATATTCCACTGCAGGGCGAGTGACAAAAGCAACAGTATAAACCGCATATACATAACTGGAATTTTACGGCAAATTTACGGATAAATTCGTGATTGACAATTTCTTTACAACGCTTCTACGTTAAATAATTTGCCAATTTTTTTACACTTCCATTATGTTTATTTGGATTGATTTCTTTCAACTTACTGATATTTTGGAATTTCCACTGCACTGAAGGAAATTGGAAATACTCTTGATAATCTACAAATGGTGACAAGTCGCTTCCTGCCTCAAAAGCAATCAAAAATTCTTTGTCCTTTTGCGATAAATTTGAATTGATAAAATCTATCAATTTCTCACGGGTTTCCATGTAGTCGCTGTACGAAAACGGAATGTCGGTCATTCCTGAAAACTGCTTGACCATTGTTGCCTGCCGGTCAATTCTGTTTGGTGAAAGAGTTTCTACAATTGGTCGGTCGCTACCCAAAAGACAGTAGAGAAAGCCCTTTTTGACTTGTTCAAAATCTGTTACAAAATCGAACATCAATTTTACATCAAACAAATCCCGCGGGTGTTGCCGGTCAAGTGCGGCAGTTATTTTCCCGCCGTAAAGTTGCGAAATGGAAACGGTTTTTGCTTTGTTTGAGGTTTCAAATTCGGTCCGTGCCTTTTCACAGAGCGGTCTTATTTCGTAAGGTTCAACAAGTCCCCGTTTTGTTCCACTGACTTCAATTTTTACCATCACGCCTTTTTGCGTACAATAAATTTTGTTAGGTTTTTCGTAAATAACAATATTCGGAATCATTGCCTTGACTTTTTCTTTTATGATTGACAGGTTTTTATGAATTTCGGCAAAGGCTTCTTCCCGTGGTTTTAATAGTGTGTAAGTTACGTCAATATCAACCGAGTAGCGTGGCAAATCAAGCACATAGAAATTTATTGCCGTTCCACCGTGAACAGCAAAACTTTCAATTCCCGACAGAGTCGGAATAATTTTTAAAAGCATTTCAACTTGTTGCCTGTATAGCTTATTCATATTTTGCCAAATCTTGTGATATTGTTATTTGATATTTGGAATTGAACACGCCGTTTTTTACGATTGACCTTTTGCCTTTTCCTAAATCTATTTTAGTTAAATCCAAATCTTCAAACCACGAATGACTTGCTTTTTCTGCCATAAAAAGAAATAAACGCTTGACTTTTATTGAGCTGCAATCTTCCAGTAATTGTTGTAACAAATTTGGTCTTAACCCGTTAAGCATTTCCATAACTTGATATAAATCGGTAAGATTGTAATATTTTGGCGCAAGGTCCAAACTTTCTAAAAATGCTCTTTCGGGCGATGAAACGGCAACCTGAAAATTGTTTTCATTGATTGCGGTTATTCCTGTTCCGCTAAATTCGGAATATTTTTTCAGAATTTCAACGCCCCAGTCGTACTTTGAAAACCATTTTGGAAACCACCCGTCACGGGGACAATAGACTACGATTGTTTGTCTGCCAAGCGGGACGTAATGGGCAAAACCCCGCATTTCCAAAGCGGATAATGCTCCTATGTGAAATTTTTTGTTTAGTTGGCTGTTAAAACACGATAAGGCACTGAACAGAGTAGGATTTTCGCCGGTTCTGTACATGACCCCTTTGTCTATTGCCTTAAGCCATTGCGAGTTGCGGTAATGCCTCTGCAAAAAATAAGATATTCCGTTTTTGTTCAGCCACGCACCAAAATAGAGCGCTCCTGACGGAAGTTGTTGCAATAGAGAGTTTATTTTTGTCTGTCCTGTTGTATTCATACTGCAAATTTACTAAAAAAAATAAACTCAACAATTTTTTGTTTTAAAAAATCAGGAACGCTCTGCCATTGCCTCTAACGCCATTTCAATGATCAGTAAATGTGACGCTTCATCGGCGGTGATGACGATGTCTTCCCCTACGGTTTCCAGGGCATCACGCATGTTCATGCGGATATTATTGACGGTTGCATCGCCTTCGAGCAACACCATATATGCCTGACGGTCAATCCTTACCGGAAATTCGAGCTGTTTCCCGCGCGAAAGCATGGCGGCATACATATTGATGTCGGCATGTATTTTTATCGGAGCGGCATTGGAAGTGTTCTCGTAAGAGGTTGCGATGGGCAGCCACTTGTCGAGCCGGTCTTCCCATTGGAAACGGTAGTCGCCGTAATTGGGCTTGTAGCCTTTTCTGTCGGGGAGAATCCATATCTGCGCCAGGCGGAGTTCGTCGGCGCCGTGATTGTATTCGCTGTGGGTGACGCCCGTTCCGGCACTCATATATTGCGACTGTCCCCTGGTGATTGTGTGCGCGTTGCCCATACTGTCGCGATGCGAGAGTTCGCCGCGGATGACGTACGATATGATTTCCATATCGCGATGAGGGTGAGTATCAAAGCCTTCGCCTGCCTGAATCGTGTCGTCGTTGATAACGCGAAGCACGCCGAAACGGATATTGTCCGGATTGAAATATTCGGCAAAGGAGAAGTGAAAATGGCTGTCCAACCATCCGTGACGTCCCCGCCCCATTTTTTTGCTGTCGATGTATTTAATCATAAAATCTTTATTTATAATGTTTTGTATTTACATTTCCACATACTTTTCGTAAGCATACGTGAACTTGGCAGTCTGGCCTGCCTTGACGGTGAGGGTGAATTTGAGTTTGTCCATCGGGTTGATATTGCCGGTTGGAGCCGCTGCACCGGTGTAGTTCACTGTGGCGCTTTTGCTTTTACCCGAGATGGTCTTGTAGATCACCATGTCGATGTCGCGTGTTTTGCTGTTGACTATCACCACTTCGCTTTCGACGGTCAGCAGCATGTATTCGTTGTCGTAACCCCTGCGCCGGATGGTCTCGGTCTTTGAGCCGGTGATTTTCTCCTGCTCCTGCACCCTTACGTCGGGCGCCTTGGTCAGTTCCACGCTGCTTTTCTGCCCGATGGCGGTGTATTTGATAATATCCTGGCTCAGAGGACGCTGCGTCTTACCGTCGATCATCATCACCGAAGCCGTCGTCAACGGATTTTTGCTGTCGTTGGTGATTTCGATGGAATGGGCAACGTTGGCATACTGCACGTTGAACGAGTAGCCGGAGCTTCCCGCCGAGTAGTTGCTGTAGATGTTTTCGTTCTGCGTGGGGAGGATGCACTCGTATAGATGTCTTATTTTCACGGGAATATCGAGCAGAGGATAATGTGCCCGTCCCCCTTTGGCAAGCGAGACGTTTTCAACATTGTAGAAATACAAGTCCTCCGAGACATCGGACTGCACTTCCAAATCAGTATCATACGGGCTTCCTTCCATCATGGGATACGCATTGTCCATCGCCTGCGACATCATCACATTGCTGTAACGGCTTGAAGGATAAACGTCATAATCGTTTTGCGGCAAGGCTTGGATAAACGAGACGAGGGTGGCGGGACTGACGGCGTTCTTGAAATTCGGTACGCCCACGACAAAATTCATTGACGTGTTCGTGATGTCTTCGGCATTGTTCGCCACTTCGGCCTGCATCTTCAACCTGGCTTCCGTCTCAGACTGCAACTCAAGCAGATAAGTCGGTGTCCAGGCGATATTGTTTTGGAGATACATCATGCGCAGCGGCTGCTTGCCTGCCTTGGCGAACTGCACCTTGATGACGGGTTTCATCGTCTTGTTGTCCGATACGAGTTTGAGCGCGGGCTTCGCGGCAAACTCAATTTTTTTGATGCTCGAAGGAAGGATGCTCACCCATTGGCCGGACGTTTTGAGCAACACGGGCGCCGGGTCGACGCGCACTTCCATGTCTTCCACCATGCCGGTATAGGTTTTTCCGTCGTCCGTTGTGACTGTCACCTGTTTGTCTCTGTTCGCATAGAGCAAATCCCTGAAGCCGGAGACTTTCCCTTCCGTGCTTTCCGACACTTCTTCCTGTTTGGAAGTAACCTGCACGATATCAGTCTGCAAGCCCAAGAACCATAACGTGCCGAACAGTGCTTCGGGTGCTTTCTCCAGCGTATAAATGCCGTTTTCGGCCGGCACTTCGCCTTCCTTCATCACGAACGCCTGTCCGTTCTTGAACACCGAAATGGATTTCGTCTGCAACGCTGTCTCTGTCTCTTTCTGTGCCATAAGTTGTACTGTTAAAAGTAATGAGGCAATTGATAAAACTATTTTATTCATTATTTTATGAAGTTAGAAAAATGCAAAAATCCGTCACGCTTCCTTCACCTGAAACGCCAAAGCATACATGCGCATCTGTTTGAGCATGGCTGTCAGGCCGTTGGAGCGGGTGGGGGAGAGATGTTCCTTCAAACCGATCTGCTCGATAAAGAACAGGTCGGCATCGAGGATTTCCTGCGGCGTATGGTCGGACAGGACGCTGATTAGCAGCGATACAATGCCTTTCACAATCACGGCATCGCTCTCGCCGAGGAAATAGACTTTCCCGTCGGCATAATTGGCCTGCAGCCAGACGCGGCTCTGGCATCCGGCGATCAGATTGTTTTCCGTCTTGTACTTTTCATCGAGCGGCGCCAATGCGTTACCCATCTCGATCAGTAACGCATATTTGTCCATCCAGTCGTCAAAAACGGCGAATTCATCGACGATATTTTGTTGAATTTCATTTATTGTCATCGTTCTGTTTATTTATAAATCACTTCAAGTATGGTTTGCCCTACTGCTTTTAACGTTTCGCGGTCAATGTTGTCCATCGTGTCCTGCTGCGTATGCCAGTAACTGCCAAAACTGTGCGACGAGTCCCTGTCGTAATTGATAATATCTATGCTCGGTATGCCCCGTCCCCTGTGCACATATACATGATCGTCAGTCACTCCGCCTCCATCGGCATTGATAAAGAATTTGCCGTATCCCAAGTCGCGCGCCGCGTTCCAAACTCTTTCTACATAAGGTGCTGCATATTGCACCGAGTAGTTTTCCCTATAAAATGTGGCGCCTTTACTTCCTACCATATCCAGCAGAATACCGTATTCCGCCCTGTAGTTTGGCACATGCGGATTTTTGGCCCAGAACTGCGAGCCTAAACACCAGGAATCCGGCATGTTACTGTTGATAAAGGACGGCACTCCATAGTCTTCAGCATCAAAAAAGATAATATCCACACCGATATCTATGCCATGAATACCAATCTGTCGGGCGATTTCAAGCAATACTCCTACCCCACTCGCTCCATCGTCGGCCCCGTCTATCGGCTTGCGATAATTGTTTTCATCGGCATCCTGGTCGGAATACGGACGCGAATCCCAGTGCGCAAAAAGCAGCACGCGCTTTGTTTGTTCGGGATTGAAGACACCTATAATATTGCAGGCCTGCAGGCGGTCGCCATTATAAGCCGTCAACTCGGCTTCCTGCACATACGTTTTGGCGCCAAAACGTTCCAGTTCGGATACAAGGTATTGGGCGCATGCCTTATGTGCCTCTGTGTTAGGGACACGCGGGCCGAATTGCACCTGCCGTTCCACAAAATGATAAGCGCTGTCGGGATCAAATGCCGGCGTCTTGCTGTAAATCTCCGCTTCCGTTGTTTTCACAACCCTTTGATCTGCCACTGTCCTTTTTCCACAGCATGACAACATTAAACATCCGGCCAGAAAAATTGTTATTTTATACATATCGATTCTGCGATTGATTCAATAATCGCTCTGCAAAATTATAAAAAAAACTGTTTTTCACAGCCTTTCTTCAGAAAAAATGCGACAAAGTTGCTGCCTCAAAAGTAGCATTTGACAATTGAACTTGCAACGGCGATTGAATTTAACATTGCATCTTTTGTCAACCAACATATTCTTTGTATATTTGCGCCTGTATTAGCCGATAACAGAAATGACCGAATATCAGTCGTCTATGCAGGATTTTGAACGCCGTTTCGAGGAAATTTACCTTTCTTATCGACAGGGAATGGTGCGGTTTGCAGGGGAGTATGTCCCGTGCAGGCAAGACTGTGAGAATATTGTGCAGGATGCCTTTGCCGAGATTTGGGAAGCGAGAGGGAAATACTTGAATCGCGACGACAATCTTTTGGCGCTGACATTCAAGACAATAAAAAACAGATGCATTGATTTTTTGCGACATCGGGAAGTAGTGCACGAGGCCGAAAATCTGATACAGGAGGAGTTAGCGCTCGAAAGGAAACTCAACCTGTTCTCGCTGGAATCATTTGACGATGAGCTATTTTCGTCAGGCTGTGATATTGATAAGCTGATAACCGATGCCATCAATGCCCTTCCCGAAAAATGCAGGCAAATCTTTACGATGAGCAAAATCGAAGGCAAACGGCAGAAAGACATTGCGCGTGAACTCAATATAACCATCAATACCGTCGAAACGCAAATGGCCGTTGCCTACAAAAAACTCAGGGAGGAGCTGAAACCGTTCCTTCCGTTGCTGCTTTTTCTCTTGAACCTGTTATAAAATTTTCAATTTCTTTTAGCGGATTTTTACTTTCAAACGTTAATCTTTCATAAAGAAAGTAAAATGGATGAACTTATTCAAAAATATATAGATGGCAGCCTGACGCAAGCGGAAAAGTTGGAGTTGCTCCGGCAAGCTCAAAACGACGCGCAACTCAGGGCCGAGCTGGCACGCCATAAAAACCTGAATGCCATTATCAATTTGAAGCGGCAGGAGGGCGACCGGCAATGCGCCGCAGAAAGCTACCGCCGCTTTTCAGGCGAACACAAAAAACGGAAGCAAACCGTATGGCAAATCTTGGCGTATGCAGCCACCGCAGCGTGCCTGATCGGATTAACATGGTGGCTGTCAGGAATGTATTATCATTCGAAAATTCAAACCCAAGAAAAATTCAATACATTATATGTCCCTGCCGGGCAGCGCGTGCAGTTCACGCTTGAAGACGGTACCGGCGTATGGCTTAATGCACAGACAAAATTAACGTATCCTATTGAGTTTAAGGGAAATGAAAGACATGTCGAAGTCGAGGGCGAAGCCTATTTTGAAGTCACCAAAGACGCATCGAGGCCTTTTGTCGTGTCTTCCAAGGATTTTAATATCAAGGTGTTGGGCACAAAATTCAATATTTACAGCTACCCCGAAGAAAAACAGAGCCGCGTCAGCCTGATAGAAGGCAGCCTGAATGTTTGCAATCAGGATGTTGTAACCTTGAAACCCAAGGAGGAAGCCATCATCGAAGGCGACAGGATGACTGTGGCGCAGATTCCCAACCAGCATTATTTCCTTTGGACGGAAGGCATTTACAGCTTTGAGAATGAGCGTTTTGAAAATATCGTAAAAAGGCTTGAACTCTATTACGACATCAGCATCGCGATTGAGAACGCCGCGATGCGCGATTGGCGATATACGGTCAAATTCCGTCAGCGCGACGGCATCGACGAGATCCTGCGCCTGATGCAATGCATCCATCAATTCAATATGATTAGAGATAACGAAAACAATAAGATTCAGATAACAAAGTAATTAACAATTAATTAGGTAGCCTATGATAAAATGACAGAACATCCTTAAAAAAAGAACCACGACAAAATCGTGACTTTTGTCGTGGCAAAAAGTAAACACAAAAAATCAGTTAAAAATTTTCCAGTATCAACTTTTAATCATCAAAAGTATGAATTTAAATTATTTGTCAGCGTTTTTTTATAAAAAAAATAGGATAAACAGGATTATGAAAGTTACAACTTTACTCTTATTTTTAGGTACTTTTCAAATGTTTGCTTTGAATCTTGATGCTCAGACCAACATTGAATTAAGTACCAGCAATCTAACAATCAGCGAATTGATTGGCGCTATTGAAGAACAGACGGACTTTCTGGTGCTGTTCAGAAATAACGATGTGAATGTGAGCCGCGTCGTGCAACTGAATGACCGCAAAGGCAAGTTGTCAGCCATGCTCGACGAGGCTTTCGAAGGCACGGATATAGGTTTTGAATTTCGAAACAAATATATCGTACTGACGAACGAAAAAGCCGAAAATATGGCTGTTCGACAAGCCGGGAAACGCGTCACGGGCTATATACGCGACGCCCAGAACGAGCCGGTCATCGGCGCCACCATCGTGGAGAAAGGCACAAACAATGGCGTCACAACCGATGTCGAAGGCTATTTTTCGCTCAATGTAAGCAATGACGCCGTGCTGAGAATCAGCTATGTAGGCTTTCTGCCGCAGGAAATAACCGTCGGCAACCAGACCAGCCTCACCATTGTCCTGCAGGAAGACTTGCAGTCGCTGGAAGAAGTGGTGGTCATCGGCTACGGTACGGTCAAAAAGTCCGACCTGGCCGGTGCTGTCAGCTCCGTCTCCGGCAGGCAGTTCAAGGACGAGCCGGTCATCCGCCTCACCGACGTGCTGCAAGGACGTATGGCCGGCGTGCAGGTGACCAACACGACCGGACTGATCGGCAATGACGCCAAAGTGCGTATCCGCGGTACCACCTCGCTTAACAAGAGCAACGACCCGCTCTACGTCGTAGACGGCATGATCGGCAGCAACGGCGCCATCAACTCTTCCGACATCGAATCCATCGAAGTCTTGAAAGACGCCTCTGCAACAGCCATCTACGGCTCGCGCGGCGCTAACGGCGTAGTGCTGATCACCACCAAAAAGGGGCGTGAAGGACGTCCCCAGATCACCTTTGAAACAATGCTGGGGATGTCGCAGATGGCTAAAAAGTTCGACCTGCTCAGCCCCTACGAGTATGCGCTTGCCCTTACGGACATCAAAAACGTCTCGTTCACCGACCAGGAAATGCAAATGTTTCAAAATGGAGAGCGAGGCATCGACTGGCAGGACCTGATGACGCAGACCGGTTATAACCAGAACTATAAGGTCAGTATTGCCGGTGGCACGAGCACCACGAAGTATTTAGTGTCCGGCGAAATCCTCGACCAGTCGGCCATCACGATTTTCTCCAAGTACAACCGCTACCAGTTCCGCACGAATTTTGACACGGAAGTGACTAACTGGCTTCGCTTGAACGCCGACGTGCGCATGGCCAGAACGAAAATGCACAACGGATGGGTCGAGTTCGGACGGGCGATCAACTATTCGCCCACCATCCAGCTAATCAATCCGGAGACAGGCGTTTATAACGGCGACCCCTGGAACAATGTCGACAGTAACCCCTACGGCGATATCGCCACGCGGGATGACAACAACTACCACAACCTTGTATTCGGAAACGTGAATCTGATTTTCACCATTGCTAAAGGACTGACATTCTCCGTATTGGGAGGTATCAACTACGACGACAATCCGTACTACAATTTCCAGTCGGCCAAGCGCTTTCCCGGTGCTATCAGTTTGATGGAAAACAGGCTTGATAAAACATTTGCCTGGCAAAACACCAACAATCTGACCTACACGAATACTTTCGGCGACCATTCCGTCACGGCGATGGGTGTGCTCGAATTAAGTCAAAGCGAATGGACACGCGGGCGGATTACAGGTACAGGGCTGCTGACGGAATCGGTCGGATACTGGAACGTAGGCCTTGCGTCGACGCGCGATCCGGGCAACAGCTATTCCAAAAGCGCAATGGTCTCGGCCTTGGGACGTGTGCAATACGGCTACAAAGGCAAATACCTGGCCACGGCATCGATCCGTGCCGACGGTTCGTCGAAGTTCCAGGGCGATAACAAATGGGGCTACTTCCCGTCCGGCGCCTTGGCATGGAATATTGCGGAAGAAGATTTTATGAAGGACAACGGAAAGTTCCAGCAGTTGAAGCTCCGTCTCAGCGCAGGCGTCATCGGCAACCAGGCCATTGATGCTTACGAAACGCTGGGCTCGCTTCAGGGAGAATCCTACGCCTACGGTACAGCCACCAAATACACCGGCTACTGGGCGAACACCATCGCCACGCCCGACGTGCAGTGGGAACGCACCAACCAGTACGATATAGGTCTTGATTTCAGCATTCTGCAACAGCGACTGAGCGTGACGGTAGACTATTTCCTGAAGGACACAAAGAACCTGCTGAACCGCAAGCGCATCCCCGACTACAACGGTGGAGGCACTTACTGGGTCAACCAGGGACATGTGCGCAATACAGGCTTTGAATTTCTCATCAATGCCCTGCCGCTCAATGCAGGCGACCTGCGATGGGAGACAACGCTTACGGCTTCCTACCTCAAGAACAAGGTCATCGACCTGGCCGGTGAAAAGGAAATCCTCGGCGACCGCATATCGGGCATCGTCGAACAGTCATCCATCCTCAAGCCCGGTTATCCGGTCGGTTCATTCCTTGTCTTCGACTGGGTAGGAATCGATGAGGCTACCGGTGCCAATCTCTATCGCAAGGCCGATGGAACGGTCACCAACGACCCGACCAGCGACGACCGAATCGTCACCGGACAGGCCGATCCCAAATGGTCGTTCGGATGGAACAATAGCCTGTCATGGAAGAACTTGGAATTGAATGTCTTCTTCAATGCCGCCATGGGCTACCAGCGTCTCGACGTAACCAACTGGCAGACGGCTTCCATCGTAGGCTCGTCCATGTTTATCACTTCGCGTGACGCCTACTATCAGGGATGGGACAAGGTCACAAACAAGGCTGACGCCAAATATCCGAGCTTTAAAAATTCCGACAACAAGTTCTACGGCAATACGACACAATACTTGGAAGATGCCGATTTCCTGAGACTTAAGAATATCAGTCTTGCCTATCGCCTTCCAAAGTCGATGTTGAAGTTTGCCGATCTGACCTTGTCGTTAAGCGCTCAGAACGTATTGACGATCACGAGTTACAAAGGTTTGGACCCGGAAACATACAATCAGCTTTCCGGAGCCGACTGGGGAGCCTATCCGATTCCCCGCACTTACACGCTGGGATTGAAATTTGATTTTTAAACATGATAAATAGTTATAATATGAAAAATAATATATATAAAACGTTATTCATCGTCTCTTCCTTTTTGCTTGTCACTGCTTCGTGCAGCGATTTTCTGGAGGAAGACCCGAAAGGACGCCTTGCGCAGTCGACCTTTTTCGCTTCGGAAAACGATCTCGACCTTTCGATTCATGCCCTGTACAGACGCGCCATGTATCGCTGCGGAGCCAATCAGTATCAGGTGCATGCCTGGGCAGGCGACGATATCAGCACGCATCAGGCAAGTAACAAACAGGACTTCCGCGAGTTCGACCGCTATGCCATCAGCGACAACAGCACGCGCCTTCACGACGAATGGCTCGCAACGTATCAGCTGATCAAGGCGGCCAATTTCATCATCAACAATGCCGGCAAACTGACCGGCGACGACGCAGTTCTCAACGCCAAAGTCAAGCGAACCATCGCACAGGCTGCCTACTGGAGGGCTTATTCCTACTTCCAACTTACGCGTGTCTGGGGCAAAGTGCCGCTCGTCCTGACGGACGATATGAACTACGAAGAGCCGCTTGCTACGGAAGAATCCATTCTTAATCAGGTAGTTGAAGACCTCAAGCTTGCCGAGACCGACCTTCCCGCCCAATGGACGGGCGCGCCATGGTCCATGAACGGCATGAATGTGGCCGTCAGTCAGGGAGCTGCCAAAGCTACGCTGGCCTACGTCTATCTCTCGATGGCCGGATGGCCGCTGAACAAAACGGAATACTACGCCCAGGCTGCAGCCAAGGCCAAGGAAGTGATAGACCGGTCGGATGCTCAGGAGTCGGGCTACTATTACAAGCTGCTCGACGAGTTCTGGAAAGTGTATTCATGGGAATACAATAACCAGAACACGGAAGTGCTCTTAGCCACCTACTACAACCTCAACTGGCCCTGGGACGAATCGGTGATGTCCACTTTTTGCGATGTCCCGGAAGACATTGACGGAGGCAGTCGCGGTGGCGGCTGGAACGATTCCGGCGCCGAAGTGAAGTTCTGGAAAGACTATCCCGACGGGCCGCGCAAAGAGGCTGTCTTCGCTCCTAAAACATTGCTGAAAGGCGAGTTGCAGGATTGGTGGTACGATCCCAACTACGGCAGCGTCGGTGCACGTGTCGTATGTGCCCCCTGGTACCTGGCTTCCTGCGAGGGAAATCGCGGCACGGAGTTCGACTACACAAAGGGCAATGACCAAGGCGACATGATCGGCGAGAAATCGCACAAGATGGTGCGCCTCGCCGAAGTATATTGCTGGTATGCCGAAGCCGTCGGTCGCTCCGGCGGCAACGATCCCTTCGCCTACGAAGTGCTCAACCGCGTGCGTACCCGCGCCGGCCTCGCGCCGATTCCATCGGGCAGTCTGTCGCCTGAGCAGCTGGCCGAAGCGGCCTACGACGAGCACGGCTGGGAAATTGCCGGATACTACTGGGGAAGCATCGCTCCGCGACATCACGACATGTTCCGCATGAACCGCATCAAGGATCACTTTGAATTTCGGAAGCTGAATCCGCTGATCGAAGTGGCGCCCGGCGTGTTCAGGAAAGAACTCGTTGAACTGCCTGCCGGAGCCACCTGGAGCGACGCCATGATGTATGCGCCGTATCCCGCCTCCGACGCCATGCTCAATCCTAATCTTGTCAGATAGTTAAATTGTTTTTACACCTTAACGTTCAGCGTGGCTTTCGGGCTGCGTTGGGCGTTAAGGTTTTTTTTTAACAAAGACGAACAACAATGATGTCTTATTTTTGGGAATTTATATCGTTAATTATTTTTTCAATTACGATTTGTAATTTAGGCAGTTTATTTTTTACTACGTCAAAAACAATTTCCGTGTCAATATCGAAATAATGATGTGCAATGATATCACGCATTCCTGTAATTTTTTTCCATTCAATAGAATGATAATTTTTTAGAAGAGTTCCATGTGTGCGTTTATCCAGATTCTTTACGCTTTCGCCAATGGTACTTATCAGCATACAGGCGCTTTCCAAACGCAATAAACCGTCATTTGTCAGTGCAAAATCCTCGAAAGTATGAATACGTTCACATGAAGAAATAACTCTTTCAATTGCAAAATTAATTTGCCTTAATATTTCTTTATTAATCTCATTATCATGCATATATTGCTGTTTCTCTTATGATTTTGTACAAAAAAGGATTCATATTGTTCCGTAGCCGGACAATATCCACATCACAATGGAACAATTTTTGCAAATCGTTTTTAGCATCAATCATCAGAAACATATCGGGTTTTTTCATTTCCACGCAGACATCAACATCGCTCTTGCCATTGTTTCTTTCGGTTGCCACAGAACCAAAAATACCCACACGGGTAATACCATACTCGCGTTCCAGTATCTGCTTGTGTTCTCTGAGCAGATTGATATAATATGATTTCGTTTTAACACTCATTTTTTTATTTCTGTGCCAAAGATATGGATAGTTTTTGAAATGACAAGTTTTTTTACAGACTTTTAGCATATTTGAATAATATGTCAGCATCCGTTACCATTTTTTGTCAAATGAATTTGACTATTACATAAAAAAAAGACTACTTTTGTACTTCACTATCAACTTAAACAATTAGAAATATGTATATTTACAAGACCTTTTTAACCATCCTGCTTACTGTATGTACCGTACCCGCACTGCAAGCCAACCCCGGCTCGGTCTATACCCTGCGCCCCGCCGACCCCGAAGCGTTCTACTTTACGCCCGAAAACTATAATGTCAAGGCCGATGGCAAGACGGACGTCTCGGACGAACTGCAGGCTGCCATCAACAGCCTGAAGACGGAAAAGAACTTCGGCATCCTGTTTATCCCCGAAGGGAAATACCGCATCAGCAAGACGATACAAGTACCTGCCGCCATCAGGCTGATAGGCTATGGAAAAACGCGTCCGGAGATTGTTCTGGGCAGCAATACACCAGGATTCCAAACAGAACAGAACTATATGGTCTGGTTCACCGGTGGTTTGTCGCAGCCCGACAGACCGGCGCAGGACGCCGGTGCAGGCACGTTCTACAGCGCCCTGTCCAATATCGACCTGCGGATAGAAAAAGGCAACCCGCAGGCGGTGGCCATCCGATCGCATTTTGCGCAGCACAGCTTCGTCAGCCATTGCAACATCTATATCGGCGAGGGGAAAGCCGGGATTTACGACGTGGGCAACGAGATGGAAAACGTCCGTTTCTACGGCGGCGACTATGGCATCACGTCCGGTCGCACGTCGCCGGGCTGGCCCATGATGATGATCGATACGTATTTCGAGGGGCAGCGCCGGGCGGCGATTCTGTCGCGCGAGGCAGGCTTTGCGATTGTAAACATGCATGTTAAGAATGCACCGGTGGCTTTCGAGATGGAAGCCGGAAAGGTTGATCGCCTCCATATCGAAAATTCATATTTTGAAAATGTAAAGACAGGAATTATCGTCAGTATCGAGGACAATATGTTTTCGCAACTGAACATGATAAACGTTCAATGCAAGAATGTACCTACACTTGTGAATTATCTGCAGAGCGGCAAAAAGGAAGAAATAAAAGACGCGGCCTACGTGGTGAATGACTATACTTACGGCTCGATATTGAAAGACATGACGGCAGCGTCGGAGTTCACTGTTATCAGGGATATTGCGCCGCTGGCTCGATTCACGGCGCCTGTCGCCAATGAAATCCCCTCACTTCCCGCGATGGAATCGTGGATTAATATCCGCGACCTGGGTGCAAAGGGCGATGGCGAGACCGACGACACGGAAGCCTTCCGCCAAGCCAT
>JAITMM010000165.1 GCA_031277335.1 Tannerella sp.
TCTCCGAGTGTGGCCTTCAGACCGGCTGCCTTGACGGCTAATTCGAGGAGGTTGCCCTTTTTCGTGCGGACAGACTCGGTGATGTCCGCCAGCGCCTGCCGCACGGCTTCGTTGTCGCGTGAGGCACGCAGTTCCTCCAGTCGCTCGACCTGTTCCTGCCTGACGGCCGTATTGTCTATCTCGAGGATATCGATCGGGGCTTCTTTCGCCAGCCGATACTTGTTGACGCCGACAATGGTCTGAGCACCTGAGTCTATGCGTGCCTGCGTACGGGCAGAGGCCTCTTCGATACGCATCTTGGGAATGCCCGTCTCGATGGCCTTCGCCATGCCGCCCATACTTTCGATCTCCTGAATCAAGGCCCAGCTTCGATGCACAAGTTCGTTTGTCAGCGATTCGACATAATAGGAACCAGCCCACGGGTCGACGGATTTGCAGACATACGTCTCTTCCTGTATGTAAATCTGCGTATTACGGGCTATGCGAGCCGAGAAATCGGTCGGCAGTGCAATGGCTTCGTCGAGCGCATTCGTATGCAGCGACTGCGTATGTCCCAGCACGGCAGCCATCGCCTCGATGCAGGTGCGCCCCACGTTGTTGAACGGGTCCTGCTCCGTCAGCGACCAGCCTGATGTCTGGCAGTGTGTCCTGAGTGCCAGCGATTTCGGATCTTTCGCCCCAAATCCCTTGACGATTTTCGCCCACAGCATCCGCGCCGCCCGCATCTTGGCTATCTCCATAAAATGATTCATGCCGATCGCCCAGAAAAACGACAGTCGCGGTGCAAACGTGTCTATATCAATGCCGGCATTGATGCCGGCACGCAGGTATTCGATGCCGTCGCAGAGCGTATAGGCCATTTCGATATCGGCCGTGGCACCGGCTTCCTGCATGTGATAGCCGGAGATGGAGATGGAGTTGAATTTCGGCATCTTTTGAGAGGTATACTCGAAGATGTCGGCAATTATCCTCATCGAAAATTCGGGTGGATAGATATAGGTATTACGCACCATAAACTCCTTGAGGATATCGTTTTGAATCGTGCCGGACAGTTCGGCCAACGGGACGCCCTGCTCCAGCCCGGCGTTGATATAAAAAGCAAGCACAGGCAGTACGGCGCCGTTCATCGTCATCGAAACAGACATCTGGCCGAGCGGAATGCCGTCAAAGAGGCGTTTCATATTATCAGGCGTGCAAATCGAGACACCGGCTTTGCCCACATCTCCGACAACACGCTCATGATCAGCATCGTATCCGCGATGCGTGGCCAGGTCGAACGCTACTGACAGGCCTTTCTGACCTGCTGCCAGGTTGCGCCGATAAAACGCATTCGATTCTTCGGCGGTCGAGAAGCCGGCATATTGGCGAATCGTCCAGGGGCGCGTCACGTACATGCCGCTGTATGGGCCGCGCAGGTAGGGCGGGATGCCGGCGGCGTAGTTCAGATGCTCCATTCCGGTCATATCTTCCTCTGTATAAACGGGTTTTACGGGGATATGTTCGGGGGTAAGCCAACCGGACGAACCGGCCGCCGGAGGCTGGTTCAATTGACAATTGACAATTGACAATTGACAATTAGGAGAGAGGGAGGAGGCGGGGGCGTCATTGCGGGGTTGACTCGCAATCTCTATCGTCTCAATGCCTAATGATTCATTGAATTGTTGTAATGTCTCCAATACATTGCTTTTCAGGCTGATAAAATGCTTTATGCCTGCTGATTTCAGTTCTTCCATGCAGGCCGGTGCTCCGGCAATTACAAGGATTGCTCTGCCTGCCAATGCCTTAAAAGCTTCAGGAGCGAATGTCGCGTATTCGTCGTCACTCGAACAGAGCACGACCATCGCGGCATCTGCCTGCAGCGCTGCGTCCACGCCGACCTCAACAGTTTCGAATCCTAAATTGTCAATCACCTGATAACCTGCGCAAGCGAAAAAATTGCATGCAAACTGCGCACGCGCCAGCCGCATGGCGAGGTTACCGATAGTCAGCATAAACACTTTGGGCGGACGTTCCGTCTTTTCGGTGGCAAGGCGCAATGACTCAAACCCGGAGGCACCGCGCGAAAAGTCAAGAATGGCATCTGTTTTGGGAATATCTGTATTATTGCCTTCCGAGGGGACTTCGATTTTCGGCAGAGCAGTCTCGGTAAAGTTAGGATATTGATTTGTCCCCAATAAAATCTCGCGGCGGGTGGCAATGGATTTTTTGCGGGCGGCGGCGGTGGCGTTGATGGCCCGTTGGACTTGTCCATGATGGATGTTCGTTAGAAAACCGCCGTCGGCATTGACTTTTGCAGATAAATCGTGTGCAGCTTTAGCCAAAATGTCTGTCAGCATTTCGATATAATAGGAGCCGGCCGAAGGGTCAATCACCTTGTTGAAATGACTTTCTTCTTTCAGGAGCAACTGCTGGTTGCGCGCAATCCGTTCGGAAAACTCGTCCGGGCGGCGATAGGCTTTGTCAAACGGTTCGACCGTGATGGAATCTACTCCTGCAACGGCGGCGGACATGGTTTCCGTCTGGGTACGCAGCAGGTTGACATGTGCATCGTAGACCGTCAGGTTCCAAGCCGAAGTCTGCGCGTGCACCATCATCTTGCAGGAACATTGACACAGTCCGTCTGCCCGCGTATTGGAACAATCGGTCTTTTGACACATAGGTCTTTGAGCCTCAACAATATCTGCCCACAACTTTCGAGCTGCGCGAAACTTAGCTATCTCCATAAAATAGTTGGAGCTGATCCCGAAGTTGAATTTTATTTTCTTTGCAACGGCGTCGGCCCGGAATCCGGCTGCAATCAGTCCTGTTAGCAATTCCTGCCCCCAGGCAAGTGCATATCCCAATTCCTGCGTAATCGTTGCTCCGGCATTGCTTAGCCGGAAAGCATTGACTGACAGCGTTCTGTATTTAGGTAATGCCATACTTTCGTTGAACACACCGGCAGCTGTTTCCAGCCAGTTTCCGGCGGATATTCCCTTGGTCAACGGCTTTTTAAAAGGATCGTAATTGACTGAACCCACACATTTTCCAATCGAAACCTGTTTTTCGTTAAAGTTTTCGGCAAGAAGCCGGATAAGCAAAGCCGATTTACAATTGCATGTAGTAAAATTCAATTCCGTTGTTTCGGGATTGATATCTTTTAACAGCGTGGCGATATTTTCTGCATTGACAAGATCGTCTTCAATATAAAAGCCTAAAGACGTAACGCCCTTATTCAGAAGATCATGCGCTTTAAGATTGGCTTCCTTGAAGTCGGTCGCTACGATGTCCTGACGTACTTTCCAGTCATTATTTTTTTTCGTACCGCGAAGATAGGGGAATTTTCCCGGCAGGGATGGTTTGATATCGAGTTTTTCTAAATCTTCCTGCCGATAAAAGGGCTGTACATCAAATCCTTCAGCCGTTTTCCATATCATTTTCCTTTCGAATGGCACACCTTTCAGATCGGCCGTGATCTTCGCTATCCACTCTTCGGTCGGGACAGGCGGAAATTCAGTAAAAAGTTTCTCTTGCATTGATTGAGACATATTTGTATTCTTTGTTACGCCTGCAAAAATACGCCTTTTATTCGGAATAACAACTCTATGCAAGATTGAAAAGAAAATTGAAGCCTCAATCCGGCATCTGCCGTATCATTGAGTATAAATCCATGCGTCCTTTATCTTTGGCGTCTCTTTAAGGCGGAGAAGATACTGTTGCGCTTCGGCTCTGTCGGAAAATTTTGCTGCATAGACGCGCGCCCTTCCTTCATTTTTCACGATGCCCATCATCGTCAATTCGGGAAGATTGATTTCCTGCATAAATTGAAGCGCATGTTTTTCGGCTGCAAAGCTGCCTATTATAATGTAATATGTCTTTTCGGCGGATGCGGCTGGAGTGGTTGACGAGGCGGATGCGGTGGGCGTGGCGGATGAGGCGGATGCGGCGGATGTAGTGGGTGCATCAGCCTTAACTGTTGAAGGCGGCTTGATCGTTTGCCGACTATCTTTCTTTACGTCTACCGGCGGCTGCTTTTGTTCCGCAACAGGTTCATTTACTTTTATTTGAGAAGAATCGACCTTTGGTGCAACAGCTTCATTTGTCACACTTATATTTGCCGCAGTATCTTGCAAAATATTGTCTGTTGCATGTTGAGAAATCATCTCTGAAGGCGTGAAACTTGCCGGACATGTCTTGCTGCCGGTATCTTTCAAAGGCATCGACACAATTAAAAACAACCCGACGGCAGCAGCCGAAATCCCGATTGCACGAATCAGTTTTCTATTGACAGGCAGATAGATAGTACGCTTTTCCCCGGTCTTGGAAGGCAACTGAACGATACCGTTGGTCGTTTGCGCATTATCCTGCCGGGCTGTCTGTGCCACCGGAGGCAAATGAAATGCGAATAAGCCGAAAGGTTTCAATCCGGCAAATGACGTATCCTGTTCAATTTCAAAGACTAATTTTCCATCTGTCATTTTCCTTAACACTCCCGAAAATCTGAATTGAATATATCCCGACTCGTTCAAAATCTTCAAAAGCGCCTCAATATCATTTTCCAACGAACGCTCTGCCTCCTCTACGCTCATTCCATAGAGTTGAATATAAGATTGCGGCAGCAACTTGTCGGCGTGATTCAATGTAGGATTAAAAACTATTGCTTTCGAAGGCGGGATAAACTTATGCTGATCAGGTATATAGATAGCCGGACACGGATGCGACACAAAACCACCCACCTCCGGTATTATCACACACTCATTTGTCAGCAACAACCGTTCAATATTTAAAATCAGTCTATTCAACATGTAATTTAGCGTGCACAAAGATACAGTTTATTTATCGGAAATAACATAAATTTCATTTTAACTTTAATTCCGAATTACTTCAATTCGCTCACAATGGCGGCTACCTTTTCCTTTTAAGAGGGGGTGTGAGGCCGTCATTGCAAGGAATAAAGTGACGAAGCAATCAGGAGAAAAACGCACAATTTAGTGGATTTGTGTTGCCAGCGCTGTCAGTTCGTCGTTGTCGGGATACGATTTGAGGGCTTCATCAAGATATCGTTTTGCCATTTCCTGCTTCCCCTGTTGGGTATAGAGACTGACTAACATACTGTAAGCACGAGCTTTGCCCCATGACGGCAGTGTGACGTCTTCAACTTGCTGTGCATTCAGTGCGATGCATTTAAGCAAGTCTTCTTCTGCCTTTTGCGCGTCGCCATACGGTTCGGGAGTATAAAAATTGATGGTCGCGTCCACTAAATAAGCCCGGAGATTATTCGCGTCGGCGTTCATCGATTTTTGAATATTGGCATGCACTTCTTCAAAAGCAGCCAAGACTTTCATGTAATCCTCCTGCATAAACTGCATTGAAAATGTCTGCATAAGAGCTAACAGCGCATAATCTTCCGAGTTCTTTTCCGGCAATTGTGCCAATGCCTTAACTCCCTCGCTGACAGACTTTTCACTCTGCGCTTGATCGCCTGATTGTAGGTAAAATAATGATTCCATATACATTGCATAAGCATACCAATAGGTGGCCAACGATGAGCCATCCTGTTTCAATTGCCCGGCGATGTCGCTCAATTTCGTCGTATTTTTTGCAACAAATGATTGTTGAAACGCCATGTCAATCGATGACTGGATTCCCTGAAGGTCTATCGCACGGCTTGATGCAATATTCAAACTGCCTGCGAAAAACAATAAAACAAATAAAAGTTTCATAACTGTTAAAATTAAATATAAATTACTTTAAAAAATAAACTAAAATTCAGAAAATGAAAAATGATTTTGCAATCATTTTTCATTTTTTATTCCCAAGATAAGATTGCAATGCCTTCGTATACGATTCAAATGCTGCGATGCCTTTTTTGGTAATACTGCACGTTGTGCGCGGCATTTTTCCCCTAAAAGACTTGTTGACGCCGATATATCCGGCTTCTTTCAGCTTTTCGATCTGTATACTCAGATTGCCGGACGTGGCGCCGGTTTGCTCTTTAATATACACAAAATCAGCCTCATCCACACTGAGTAGAATAGACATGATCGCCAGTCGCAACTGCGAATGCAGCAAAGGGTCAAGTTCCTCAAACATGGTTTTGCCGTGCTTGGTGATTTAATACATGTCCGGGGATCACAAATCCGAGAATCATCGTCACAGCTAAGATAAGAAACTGTATATCAACAGATACAAAAGCACAGGCAATGGCGCCCGTCCACGATAATGCTGCAATCGCGTACCACAGTTTTGAGCGGTAAATGCAAGCCGATATAAATTGTCCCATCCCAATCAGGATCACAATGACAGGTGTAATCAAAGTAAACAACTGATAGACTTCATAATAACCGGCAATGACATGAATGACCACCATCGCAACGCCATAGCTGATCAGAAATCCGGTCCATACGGTCGCCGCAATCTTGTCAATATGCGTTTTGACAAGATTGCTCCTGTTGGCCCTGCGTTCGACCCAAACGCCGATCACTGCCGCCGGAATCATCAAAAACCAGATAAAGAAACTTTTATTGGCGTCAGCTAATGTATGCATTAACACATAGTTGGCAATAGCTAATGCCGCCGTCACATAACCCCAGTAAATCATGGAATAGGTCGAGCCGCGCTTGACATTGTTGCGTGCGCGCTGAATCATCTCGCTGATCAGCGCCAAGCTCTGTTCATGATTGAAATTTGTCTCCATTTTATTCAATATTAAGTTTGTATAATGTTTAATCTTACCAAATAACCCATGACGGACATAAGGACTATCAAAACGACACATACGATCGACAGGATTGTAATTGCCTTTTTTTCAAACATGTAGAAAGCCGCAAAAATCCCGATAAACAATAGAATCCATATCACGGCTTCGGTATAGCCGACGATTTGTTCAGACACCGGAATAGTCGTGTAGATAAATCCTTCAAACGACCCGGACGCTGCCGCAAACGTGGAGAGCACCGACAAACCCAATAACAATAATCCCAACTTGAGGAATCCGTATTTTCCCTCTGTAAGCACCTTATATACAGGAAGTAATATCAAGGCAATCAAGACACCTCGAATAACCTGCAACCCGGCGCCCAAGGCAATGATCGGATCCGTGATCGGCCTCATAATCAATAAGCGCGGAAATAACTCCGTATAATTCAATGCATTCATGGCAATGACCCCTGCCACGAAATATGCAATCGTGTGCGCAGCAGTCACCCGCCATATAAATCGAAAACGTTCATTTTGTAAAACCATTTTTTTAAAATTTGAATTTGACGGGGCAAAGATAAACTACTTTATTTTATAAACTAAAACTTGACGCAATAAACGATGTTATTTTAAGAATATTTAACTAAATCGGATGGACTACAACATTTATAATATATAGATTGAAATAGCAGATTTCAAGATGTTACAATATAATTCTTATATTTTAAAAAAATAAATAGCGAAATTTTTTTTATCCGAAAAAAACAAGTTACTTTGCACCGTCATTGTCAAAATTGTAATTTATTACTTATGAAACAAAAAGTCTTCTTTGGGTTCTTCGTTGTAATGTTTTGTTTTTTTACTAACAATACTTTTGCGCAGCAACAGGTTTCAGGTGCTGTAAAGGACAGTATTACAGGCGAATCAATCGGTTATGCCACTGTAGAAGTATTGACTCCGGGCGACAGTTTGCTTATCGGGGGCATTACGGACGGCGACGGACTGTTTTCCATTCCCGTCGGGGCGAACGAATTGAAAATCCGCATCCGGTTCATAGGGTACAAAACGTATGAATCTCCTGTGACAGTGCGTAATATGGGCACCATACTGATGGCTGAAGACGCCACGCAACTGTCCGAAGTGACGGTCACGGCTTCCAACCGCGTGACAAAAATAGACCGCGATGTATACGTCGTTTCCAGGGATTTGAAAGCCGGCACGGCCACCTCGCGGGAACTGCTCGGCAAGCTCAACGGAGTGGTATACAATCCTTATGACCAGTCACTTAGTTTCAACGGAAGTACAAATATCCTGGTGCTCGTGGACGGAATCGAGCAGGACCAGAATATGGCCAAGACGCTTCCGCCCGACCGCATCGAGCGCGTGGAAGTCATCAAGGATCCCGTCGGAAAATACGCGGCGGACGGCTACACGGCTGTTTTCAATATCATCCTGAAAAAAGACTATTCCGGAATTGATATAAATGCCAATTTCAACCCGATGATGAATTTCATTAACCGTCAAGGCAATAAGTCGGCATTCCTTCAGGAAAATTCAAGTTTAAACATTCTTTATACGTATAAAAAATTAAATCTCTATGTAAACTATTTTAATTACCACAGCAATTTACGCCTGCCCATCTCGTCGGAGAAGCAATATCGTGATTTAAAGGTGTCTACGCCCCCTTTGGACTATAAAAACCCGAATGCCGAAATGTTGAGCAATAATAACAATGTCACGTTCGGCGGCAACTACCTGCTGAAAGAGGGAAATACGGTAGCACTCGAATTGAATTACAGTTCAAGCGCTAACAATCAACGCTCTACAAGCGACATGACAACGTATATGAATGATGTCATCATCGGCAACAGCAAGTCCGTCTCCTTTTCACGCAATAAAAATGACGCGCTGCAAACTACGCTGACCTACAAGGGGAAATGGAGCGAGAAGAGCAGTTTTGAAGCCGACTTCCGCTACCGCCACTCGAAGCCGGCCAACGAATCCACTTTTGAGCAGGGCGACATGCAAAGCAGTTCCAAAAACAATCAGTTCGAGAATTTCTACCGCATCAACCTTGCCTACACCTATCAGATATCGCCAAACGTTACGATGGATCTGGGCTACGGCACATTGATTGACCATTTTAATCTTTACCAAAACAATACGACCTTGACGCAGCATCAGGTGAGGCATCGCCCGTCGGCCTATTTCAATTTTATCTTTTCCGACAAACTGACCATGAAAGCGGGCGCCATGGTGGAATTTTTCAACCAGACATTTATGGATTTGGAGCAGTCGCAAACGGGTTTTCTGCCGATGGTGAACATCATGTACAAGCCTTCGGCAAAGTTCAGTATCACAGCCAAGTACCGCGCCTTTCCAACCTATCCCGATATAAACTCGCTGACCACCTTTACGACGCAAATGGATACGCTGACGTGGTCGGTGGGGAATCCCTCACTCAGGCCTGACAATGCACAGGAACTGACGCTGGATATTAATTTCTTAAAATTCTTTACTTTATCGCCTTTTTACGGCTTTGATACGCGCAGCAATCTGCAATATCTGTATGAAGAAAACGGACAGTATTTTCAAAGTACGGTCAATGCCAATCAGAAATGGCTGGGGACAAATGTCAGTTTCACGATTCCGCTTGCAAAAACGTTTTTCTGGCAGAACTGGGCAAGATTCAGCCAGGCATGGTTTTCATACGATGACATTGAAAACAAGCAATCTAACTACCTGTTTAACTCGATGTTCATTTACAGTCTTCCCAAATGGGATGCTATGGTTGGCGCCGGCCTTCAAAAAAGCCTTACCAAATATGGCACCTTGCAGGGTTACAATCAATGGGGAAACGATATCCCGATGTTGATGCTGCAAAAGAATTTCTTCAATAAACGGCTGAGTTGCATGATTTTATACGTTGTGCCGATGCAGGAAGGCAGTTTCATCAAATTTACGCAGGGTGGCGTTACCAGGACACCTACTTACTATTCGTCTTCCAGCGCGGGACTTAAACTGCTGAATAACATGATGCTGTTTCAATTGACTTACCGTTTCAGTGCGGGCAGACAGGTCAATGTCACCAAATCGTCGCTGGATGATGACACGAGCGTCAAGAGGCAAGGTGGGGGGATTGGGTTGTAAATTTTTTTAAAAGATGACTTCTGCTCCCAATTGAAGCTATAAGTCTTATAATAAGTATTTTATAGAACAATAGCAGTTATGCAAACTATGGTAGAACAATTAAATAATGTTAATTATTAATGATTTCCTGTATTTTTATTTAAAAGTAATTGGATAGTTAAAATAAAATTCTCACTTTTGGCGCGCATATTTTATTATAATGAACAAATGAAAGAGATTGTGTCAAGGGTCGTTGAAATTGCCGAATGTATTTATAAGGAGATGAAAAGCAAACCTTATAGTGCATATGGAGGATTGTATAGCGGAAGTTTTGGGGCTTTGTTGTTCTTGTATTATTATGCAGATTTCACCGAAGAAAAAAAATATTCGCTACTTGCTGAATATGTCTTGGTAAAGTTGTTGAATCAATTAGAAAGTAACTTTCCTGGATTTTCTTATGCCAATGTAAAATATAGTTGAAGACAATAAATGCCACATGATACACATTATGTATTCTTTTAAACTGTTAAAACGATGAGAAAAACATTACAGATCATATTGTTTCATTCTTTGTTTTTATCTTTCTTATTAGGGCAAACGGAGCAAGATCATTCTTTTCAACAGATGAGAGAGAGATTCGAGTCTCAATTGATGGTTTATCCCCAGGAAAAGCTTCACCTGCACACCGACCGTGATTTTTATGTGCCCGGCGAAAAAATCCGGTTCAAGGCATATTTAGTAGACGCTCATTCTCATATGTCGCTGGATTCCAGCCGTTATGTCTACGCAGAACTGATTAGCCCTGCTGATTCAGTTATCAGCCGTGTGATGATACGCCCCGAAAACGGCATGTATTGCGGCTATCTCTTTCTTTCCGAACTCATTTCCGAAGGCAACTATACACTTCGCGCCTTTACAACAATTTTTATCAGTTAGATAGTATTGTACATTCAAAATAAACGTTTTATCTTTGCATCAAATTTTAAAATTAGACAAGATGAAACGAGCAATTATTTTGGTACGAGTATCCACTGACAGGCAAACGACTGACAGTCAGAGGGATGAAATGATTAAGTTTGCGCAAGGCAATGGTTATCAATTGGATGAGTGTCATTTAATTGAAAGGCACGAAAGCGCAACTAAAAAGGAAGAAAGTCAGGTAGTTATGGAATTAAAAGATGTCATCCAAAATGGTGGCATTGAGGTTGTATTTACCTTCGAATTATCCCGCCTTTCTCGAAGGGTTGAATATTTAGAGGATATTAAAAATCTGTTCATTAAGTACAATATCAAGTTAATCTGTAAAATAGAAGGTGTTTTCAATTTCAATGAAAATACAGATTTATCCCAACTGATTATATTTGACGTTTTCAAGAACCTGTGCCAACAGGAAGGCATTATTCGGAAAGAACGTTTTGCAAGAGGCAAAAAGGCGATGTTTGAAAATAATCTATATACGGGGGGTAAAATATTATACGGGTACTCTGTCGTGAACAAAAATTTTGTCGTCAATGAGGCGGAGGCAAAGGTAGTCAGAATGATATTCGAC
>JAITMM010000168.1 GCA_031277335.1 Tannerella sp.
AACTTTTTCGCCTCATCCAATCCATCCCATCCCCCAAGGCAGAGCCTTTCAAGCAATGGATAGCGCGGGTTGCCAAAGAACGTTTAGACCAGTTGCAAGACCCCGAACTGTCAATTGAACAGGCAATGCTTGACTACAAACGGCTCGGATATTCCGACAACTGGATAAACCAGCGGCTGAAAAGCATAGAAATTCGCAAGGATTTGACGGATGAATGGAAAAATCGCGGCTTGCAGGAAGGGCAGCAATTTGCCACACTGACGGATATAATCACCAAAACTTGGTCGGGAAAAACTACCAAAGAATACAAACATTACAAAGGATTGAAAAAGGAAAACCTAAGGGATAATATGACCAATACCGAGCTGGTACTCAATATGCTCGCCGAACTTTCCACCAAAAATATTTCCGAAGCATCCGCTCCCGAAACGTTCGACGAACACGCAAAAGTTGCTGTTCAAGGCGGCGAAATTGCACGGAATGCCCGTCGGGAATTGGAATTGAAAACGGGCAAATCGGCCATTTCACCGCTCAATGCCACATCGGGAATGGCTATAGGGAAACAAAAGAATATTAAATTGAAAGAATAATAATATGAGTTATAAAAATAGTATAACATTATTCACCGCTCTGTGCATTTTCATTTCCCTGTTTTCATGCAAAAGCAAGAATCAGGAGAATGAAGAAAATGAAGCCGACAGTATGCTGGTGCGCATTACCAAGGCGCAATTCGACCATATAAACATGCAAACAGGTACGTTGCAGCAGATTGAGTTTAACGACGAAATCAAAGTCCGCGGAATGACGGACGTGCCTCCCCAAAGCAAGGCTACCGTCAGTCCGGTCGTCAGCGGCTCGGTTAAGGAAATTCTGATTCAGCCCGGCGACCGCGTGCAGAAAGGTCAACCCCTGTTGCGTTTTGAAGGGCAGGAAATCATCGGTCTGCAGCAGTCGTATATGGAGATATCCGGGCAACTGAAATCGCTTGAAGCGGAATACAATCGCCAAAAAACGCTTTTCGCCGAAAATGTTTCGTCCGAAAAACTGTTCCTCGAAGCGGAAAGCAATTACAAACAGGCAACGGCTACGTGTGAAGGATTGAAACAGCAACTTATACTGTTGAATCTTGATACTGAGGCCGTAAAGCAAGGAAAAATTTCTCCTTCAGCCGTAATCTATGCGCCGATTACCGGAGATATTGTCCGTATAAACGCCGACATCAGCAAGTTTATCCAGCCTGCCGATGTCGTGGTCGAAATGGTTGATACGCGTCAACTTCAACTTTATCTGCCTGTGTTTGAAAAAGATATAATTTCCATCCGTCCCGGACAGAAAGTCATCTTTTCGTTGCCCGAATCGTCCGGGCAATCGTTTATCGCCACGGTAACCATTGTCGGAAAAGCCATTGACCGGACAGACCGCACTGCGACAGTGCAAGCGCTTCCCGCCGAAAATATCAAAACAACTCTGCTCACCGGCATGTATATCGATGCCGGAATAGTTACCGACTCCAAAACCGTCTGGGCGCTGCCTGTAGATGCCTTGATAACAGAAGATTCGGACTATTTTGTGCTCTTACTGCAATCTTCCGGCGACAGCGAATACGTGTTCCGCAAGGTTAAAGTCCAAACCGGCAGCAGGAAAGGTGATTATATGGAAATTATTCCGGACGAAACGGTGACAATATCATCGGTTGTTCTGTTGAAAGGGACGTATCATGCGACTTGAGCATGCTCAGTGATATAAAAAATATAAATATGTATCGAATTTATCCTGAATTATGATTACCTTTGCACGCGATTTATAAAATACAGACATTAATCAAATTGTACAACAAATTATAAAAAAGAAAAAATGAATAAAATTAGTGGATTTGCAGTTGCAATGGCTGCAATAGTAATGATGATGACTGCTTGTGGACCGGGTAATAGCGGGAATGTAAGTTTAAAAACAGATGTTGACAGCGCTTTCTATGCGTTTGGAGTTTTGCAGGGAAAGGATATTCGGAATTATTTGAAACCATTACCGGGAGCTGACAGTATCATTCATACTGATGCTTACCTTGCCGGATTTCGTATGTCGTTGGAAGACAAAGTGGCACAATTAAAAATGACTCCCGAAGAAGCACAAACTTTTCTTCAAACTTATATTACTGTAGCACAGACAAAAGATGCAGAAAAAGCAAAAACTACGGAAGATGCATTTTTCGCTTCAAATAAATCCAAACCAGGCGTAATCACAACCGAAAGCGGATTGCAATACAAGGTAATTACCGAAGGCAAAGGCGCAAAGCCGACAATAGATAATGTTGTAGTCGTTCACTATACGGGAAAATTATTGGATGGCACAGTTTTTGATAGTTCTGTTGATCGCGGCGAACCGGCCACATTCCCTGTTTCAGGCGTTATAAGAGGCTGGACAGAAGTATTACAGTTGATGCCTGTTGGCTCAAAATATCAGGTATGGATTCCGTATAGCTTGGCTTATGATGCACAACCGCCGCAAGGATCGGCAATCAAACCTTACAGTACACTCGATTTCGAGGTCGAACTGTTAGACATTCAACCGCAAACTCCGGCACAATGAAAAAAATATATAATGTGTTCGTCGCTGTTCTCATTGTGACGCTACCGCTTGCCGCACAGCAAAATGCGACGACCGGAGTCAAATTGAATACAGCCATTGATTCCGTAAGTTATACGGTCGGCGTCATTTATGGAGAAGGGTTGAAAGCGAATTTGAATACCTTTCCGGGAGGCGAATTGAACTTGAGACTATTAGTTGAAGGATTCGTAAACGCTACTATTGGCGACCCTTCGACGTTGATGATTAATCCAAATGAGGCTCAGGCATTTGTGCAAGCTCATATTGAAGAATATACAAGGAAAGCAGCCGAAGCAGCCAAAGAAGCCGAAACACGCTTTTTAGCTGAAAACAAATCAAAAGAGGGAGTTATTACCACCGAAAGCGGACTGCAATATAAGGTGTTGAAACTTGGCGAAGGCGACCATCCGGCTCTGACGGACAAAGTGACCGTTCATTATACGGGTAAGTTGCTCGATGGCACGGTGTTCGACAGCTCCGAAGAACGGGGCGAACCGGCTACTTTCGGTTTATCGCAAGTCATACCGGGATGGACGGAACTATTGCAATTAATGCCGTTAGGTTCAAGATATATGGCATGGATTCCTTCGTCGCTGGGCTACGGAGAGCGCGGCGCAGGCGAGAGAATCAAACCTTACAGCACGCTCATCTTCGAAGTGGAATTGCTGGGGATCGAAGTCGTCAAACCCGAAACGGAGTCGGAAGGCACGGATGTTCAGTAGACCTTACTTCGACCTGTCCACCAGATAATCAGCCAGCAAAATCAAGCTGTCCTTGGCTTCCGAAGGCGGTAAAGTCTCGATAATTTCGATGGCTTTCTCCTTGTACTCTTTCATGCGGGCTTGTGCATACTCAATCCCGCCTTTGGCTTTCGCAAACGCAATCAGGGCGGCAATATTTTCGGGCGTAAAGTCGTTATTGTTAATCATTTCAACATAGCGTGCCTTTTCGCTCTCGGGCGTCGAAATCAATGCATACAACAGCGGCAATGTGATCTTCCCTTCGCGGATATCATTGCCGCTTGGTTTTCCAATGAGCTGATTGTCAAAATAATCAAAAATATCATCCTTGATTTGGAAGCAGCATCCCAGCAGTTGACCGAACTTTTTGCACGTGTCTTGCATTTTTTCGTCCGCCCCGCCCGTGATGGCTCCGATTTCCGTGCATCCCGATAGCAGCGAAGCCGTCTTTTTCTCCAATATTTGAAAATAATCAGGCTCCGATAAGATGATACTTTCCTGATTTTCAAGTTGCTTGACTTCGCCTTCGGACATTTCCCTGCAAAGAAACGAGAGGATGGCAACAACCTGAATATCACCTAATTTAGTAGCCCGCATCATGGTCTCGGAAAAGATATAATCACCCACCAGCACGGCTACTCGATTGTCATATACGGCATTGAGCGAAGGCAACCCCCGCCGCTGTTTTGTCTCATCGACCACATCGTCGTGAATCAGGGAAACGGTGTGAAGCAACTCAATCAATACGGCATACTCTACGGAATCGGGTGTCGCCTTTCCGCATGCCTCGGCCGTCAACAACAGCAGCAGCGGACGGATATGTTTTCCATTGGACACACGTATTGTTTCAATTGCAGACCGGATTGTCTTTATTTCGCTTTGAAACGCCCGGTCATATTCGCTTAAAAAACGGTCGAATAATGACGCCACGGGCTTTTCTATTTGATGAATATCTACCATATTTTTTAATTACACGTTGCAAAAATAAGCAAAATGGTTGAATATTGCAGATTTTTTGTATTTTTACCGTGTTTATTTTGAAAAGAAATCCGAAAAAACAATCGCAAATGAATGACAAGATAACAAATTCCGGCCGCGAAGCCCGGCAGCCCGTGTTACAGTTTGAGGAAGAACGTCCTGCATCCAATCCGATGAAACTGTTGCTGATAGATGCCTATGCGCTCATTTATCGGGCGTATTACGCTTTCATCAAAAACCCGCGTGTAAACTCAAAAGGGATGAATACATCGGCCATTTTCGGATTTGTCAATTCGCTCGAAGATGTGCTGAAGCGCGAAAATCCTACCCATATCGCTGTCGGCTTTGACCCGCCCGGCCCTACTTTCCGGCATGAAGCCTTCGAAGCTTACAAGGCACAACGCGAAGAATCGCCCGAAGATATCCGCCTCTCGACGCCGATTATCAGGGAGATTATCAAGGCATACAGGATTCCTGTCCTCGAAGTGATGCGCTACGAAGCCGACGATGTGATAGG
>JAITMM010000173.1 GCA_031277335.1 Tannerella sp.
GTATCGCATTTATTTCACTTTCCAGGACGCAGGATTTGCGGAAGAAAGCATGGCTTCGGCCACAGATGAAGCCATGTTTGTACACGGGCGTAATTTCCGCGTGACAAATGCAGGCGCCATCACCGAAACTAACCTGGGGTATATCGGACAAACGCAAAGCGGCCACCAGTGGCAACGTCTGTATCAACAAATCCGTTCATGCAACGACTTTATTGAAAATATTGATGCCGCCACGTTCGACAACCGTGACAAGAACCAGTTAAAAGGAGAAGCCTATTTTCTGCGCGCTTACTTTTATCACCGGCTGACGCGGGCATTCGGCGGAGTGCCGTTAGTCCTAAACATCACAGCATTGGATGACGATCCTGAATCATTTCAGGTGCCGCGTTCGACGTATACAGAGTGCATTGACCAGGTATTGAGCGATCTCGACCAGGCTGCAACAAATTTGCAGGACCGTACATTTGCCAATACTCAACAGGGACGCGCTACCTTGGCCGCCGTCAAAGCTTTGCGCACACGCGTATTGCTCGATGCGGCCAGCGACTGGCGCGATGAACCTACCATCTCGTCCAAGGTATCTATCTTTGCTTCGTATGCAAACAAAGATTTGTGGTGCTATACGAAAGGTAGCCGCGAAGACCGTTGGAATGCCGTTAAAGCAGCTTGCAAGGACTTGATGGACAATCCACTGGGACATGCGATTCCAACTTTTGGAGGCGACGGGCTTTCGGTGATTGACAAAGGACAAGCCTACTGGGCGCACTTCAATCCTGAAAATACAAGTTCGCAGGATCATATTTTCTCCCGCTATTTTATCTTTACGAAAAATGAATCAGGAACGGAAATGCGCTATAACGGCCCTAACGGATACCGCGCTTGGGGTGGCAATACTCCTACCCAGAATTTGGTAGACGCCTACTGGATGGCTGACGGCACGACTTTTGACTGGAACAATCCTGCTCATGCAGCAGCTCCCTACGCTAACCGCGAACCGCGTTTCTATGCCAGCATCTTGTTTGACGGCGCTCCTTGGATACTTCGCCCGGCGGAATACCGCGAAACCGACCCTAACAATAAGGTGCAGACCGGCTGGTATCAATTGAATCCGTCTTCACAGGATTTGTGGCCCGGACTCGATACGCGATTCAACGGAGATGCCGAAACATGGAACGGCTCATTTACAGGTTATTACTTCAAGAAATTTATGAACCCCAGAGATGGAGACCATCGAAACAGAAGTAACCATACATTTCCGTTTATTCGTATGACCGAAGTATATTTCAACTATATAGAAGCATGCATCGGACTGAACCAACTGGATGAGGCAGTCACTTATCTTAATCAGTATCGTCATAATGTGGGGCTTCCTGACGTTTCTGCAGCCGCAGCTTCCAGTCAGGCAGAACTTCATAAAGTGTTCCGTAACGAAAAACGCCTCGAATTTCTGTATGAGGAACATCGTTACTGGGACGTACGTCGCTGGTTGACAGGGGCAACTGAACCGGGCTTCAATTCGCTGTACGGAATCAATGTCACCGGAATGCTTAAACCGGGCGTGTCCGCACAGCCTCGCTACGAACCTGACGAAACGCGCTGGACACTTACCTACGTGGTAAATGACCTGAGCGGTGAAGAATCGCGCAACTTCCCCGAAAAACTCTATTTCCATCCGTTCCACCGCGATGAAATGAATAGAAATCAGGCTTTGATTCAGAATCCGGGATATTGATCAGGCTTTTCAATCTTTTTTAAGTTTAACTTTTTCATTCTGGCAGGAGGAAACGCGCTTTAGGCGCTTTCCTCCTGTTTTTTTTGATAGTCATATCAAATTATCCGTAGCCAAGATGTCGATACTCAAGCAATTGTACTGTTTTTAAAAAACCACCACAACTATCTTAAAATACGTTAAAATCACAAAAAAAACATACTACTTTGCTTGTTAATTCAAGACAAAGTCGTATCTTTGCATCGAGTTCATCCCTCATTTGAGGGAAGGAAATCGGCAAACGCAAGACCAAGATGTTTTGCGTTTCCTGTTTTATAAAACATCCTGCAATCTTCTTTTATATTTTTTCAATATTTTACTTCTTTCCTTGTCTTTTCCTTCTTCATGATAGGCTGAAAGAAGCGCATACCCATTCTTCTTTAAATCTCTCATAGGCTCTAAAACTATCACATATTTTTTGCTCTTCTGTCGACTTTAACTATCTTTGCAATCAAAAAAATGTTATTCAGAGAATGAGTAAAGTGATTTTACCGGCCGAATGGCATCCGCAGAGTGCAGTGCAACTCACTTGGCCCCATGAAGATACGGATTGGGCGCCGATGCTGGACGAGGTGATCCCCTGTTTTGTGGAGATAGCATGTGCCATCATGAGGTTTGAAACGGTGCTGATCGTATGCCGGGATGAAAAGGAAGTCAGGGGGCAATTGGGGGATATTGATGACAGTCGTGTCATTTTCAGGGAAATACCTTCGAATGATACGTGGGCGCGTGATCATGGAGGGATCACGGTGCTGGATGATGGTCGGCCTGTTGTGTATGATTTTGTGTTTAATGGCTGGGGGATGAAGTTTCCGGCCAATCACGATAACCTGATTACGGGGCTGATGTTTCAATACAATGTTTTTGACTGGGATGTGGATGTGATAAATATGCAACCTTTTGTGCTTGAGGGTGGTAGCATTGAATCGGATGGGCAGGGCACACTTCTGACTACTTTCGGATGTCTATGTTCGCTCAACCGGAACGAATACCTGCGCAAGGAGCAGTTGGAAGAACGGCTCAAGTTGTTTTTCGGACTGTCGCGAATCTTGTGGCTCAAGGGCGGACATCTTGAGGGCGATGACACTGATAGTCATATTGATACGTTGGCTCGATTTTGTGACGAACGTACCATTGCGTATGTTCAGTGCGAAGATGCCGACGATATTCATTATCTTGATCTGAAAGCGATGGAAGATGAGTTGAAATCGTTTCGGACTGCCGACGGACAACGCTATCGCCTGATTCCGTTGCCGATGGCAGACAAAGTGGTATGGGATGGCAGACGATTGCCTGCCACGTATGCCAATTTCCTGATTATCAACGGAGCTGTACTTGTGCCGTTCTATCAAAGCGCTCAGGACGAAGTTGTTAGGCTGATCCTGCAAGATGTCTTCCCCGACAGGGAAATCATCGGCATCAACTGCCTTCCACTCCTCAAACAGCATGGCTCATTACACTGTGTGACAATGCAGTATCCGAAAGAAATAAAATTCAATAATTCAAAGATTCAATGATTCAATGATTCAAAAATTAAAAATTCGTGTTAATTCGTGTAATTCGTGGCTAAAAAAATAAAAATCGCTACAATCCAACAACAAAACGTTCCTGATATAAACTTTAATATCACCCAATTAGAGTCCAATATCCGCTCTTGCGCCGCCAAAGGCGCCGCATTGATCGTCTTGCAGGAACTGCATAACACCCTGTATTTCTGCCAAACAGAAAGCACCGGCAATTTCGACTTGGCCGAAACAATTCCCGGCCCTTCGACCGATCGTTTCGGCCTGCTTGCCAAAGAATTAGGCGTCGTCATTGTCCTTTCCCTCTTTGAAAAGCGAGCTGCCGGTCTCTATCACAATACAGCCGTCGTGCTTGACATAGACGGCTCAATAGCAGGTAAATACCGCAAGATGCATATCCCGGACGACCCCGCCTACTACGAAAAGTTCTATTTCACGCCGGGCGACTTGGGCTTTGTCCCGATTGACACTTCTGTCGGACGGTTGGGAGTGCTGATTTGCTGGGACCAGTGGTATCCCGAAGCGGCGCGATTGATGGCGATGCGTGGTGCAGAGCTACTTATCTATCCCACCGCCATCGGCTGGGCAGGAAGCGACACGGATGCGGAGCGCCAACGGCAGTTGGACGCCTGGCGCACGATACAGCGCAGTAACGCCATCGCCAACGGCATCCCCGTCGTAACGGTCAATCGCACAGGCCACGAGCCTGACACGTCAGGTCTGACCGGCGGCATCAGTTTTTGGGGAAACAGCTTCGTTGCCGGCCCGCAAGGTGAATTGCTATACGAATCGCCTCATGATAAGGAAGATACATGCGTAGTCGAAGTAGATATGGCACGCAGCGAAGAAGTGCGCCGCTGGTGGCCCTTCCTGCGCGACAGGCGAATTGACGCTTACGAAGGCATCACGCAACGCTATTTATTAGAATAACAACTATTTAAAAATGAAATAATATGGAAAGTACGCGAAGAGAATTTCTCAAAAAAATGACTGCAGCAAGCATCGGAGCTGCAGGCTTGGCAGTTACAAGTCAAGCAGTTGCGGCGACAGGCGAAACGTCGAACCGCAACACGGGCGATACGCCGAATCAATCAGTGACAGGCTCAGCCGGCAACGCATCGGCCACGCCGCAAAAAAGAACAGTAGCCAAAGACGACGGCAAGTTGAAGTTTGGCTTTATCGGCACCGGCTCACGTTGCCAGGAGCATATTAATAATGTATTGGCCATTCCGGACACCAAAATCGTCGCCGTGTGCGACATCCAGAAAGGCCCGCTGGAACGAACGCTAAAACATATCTCTCAATTCAATGTGCCTGAACCTAAAGTATATACGGGAGACGAACATGAATTTGAGAAGATGCTTGCCAACGAGGAGTTTGACTGTGTCATCATCGCCTCGCCTTGGGAATGGCACGTGCCGATGGCGCTGGCAGCCATGAAGGCAGGCGTCCCGTACGTCGGCGTCGAGGTGTCGGCCGCCAATTCGCTGGAGGAATGTTGGGATCTGGTAAATGTATCGGAATCCACAGGTAGTCACCTGAATATCATGGAGAACGTATGTTACCGGCGCGATTGCATGGCAGCGCTGAATATGGTTCGCCAGGGATTGTTCGGCGAGTTGCTGCATTGCACCTGCGGATACCAGCACGACCTGCGGGATATCAAATTCAACGACGGCACGAAATATTCCTATCGCAAGGGCGACAAGCTGTTGATGGGGCCTGAGGCGTTTTCCGAAGCCCAGTGGCGCACGCAACACTCCGTCATGCGCAATGGCGACGTCTACCCGACGCATGGCATCGGCCCGGTAGCCAACTGTCTGGATATCAATCGTGGCAACCGGTTTATCTCGCTTTCGGCCATGGCCACGCAGTCGCGCGGACTGCATAAATTTATCGTCGACAACGGTGGAGCCGATCATCCTTATGCCAAGATACATTTCAACTTGGGCGATATCGTCACTTCTATGATTAAATGCGCTAACGGACAAACAGTTATCGTCACTCACGACACCAATTCACCACGCCCCTACTCGCTCGGATTCCGCATTCAGGGCACCGAAGGACTATGGATGAACGACGGCGAAAATGTCTATGTCGAAGGGCAGTCGAAGCCCCATCTGTGGGATAAATCCGAAGACTGGTTCAAAAAATATGACCACAAACTTTGGAGCTCACTCGAAGCAAAAGCCGCCGAAGCAGGACACGGAGGGATGGATTTCATCATGATGTACGACCTGATTGACGCCATCCGCAACAAGAAACCCACGCCGATGGATTGCTACGATGCAGCCGCATGGAGCGCAATATCAGCACTTTCGGAGATGTCGGTCGCCAGAGGAGGTACTTCGGTTGACTTCCCCGATTTTACGCGCGGACAATGGATACGCCGCAAGCCGAATTTTGCTATATAAAAAAATTTTTTACCGATTTTATTTGCACATTAAAAATTATGCCTATATTTGCCCCCGAAAATAAACATAACCAGCGAATGAACGTTGAAAATAAATATTGGTGGTGGCGCTTACAGATTCAAAAATGTGAGTAGATATCGCTGTATTTAGTTGTGAATAAATAAATAAACCGAGAAAGAAGCCTGTCGTACTCACGATGGGCTTCTTTTGTAGATAGATTTAAACGAAGATAACATGTATCAAGTAGACAAAAGAGGATTTTATGGGAAGTTTGGCGGCGCATATATCCCGGAGATATTGCAACGTGCTGTGACTGAGCTTCAAGAGACGTATTCCGTTGTGCTGGAAAGCGATTCCTTCCGGCAGGAATTTCACAGATTATTGCGTGATTACGCAGGTCGACCCTCGCCGCTGTATCCGGCCGGACGGCTCAGTGAGCAATACGGTTGCAGGATTTACCTCAAGCGCGAGGATTTGAATCATACAGGTTCTCACAAGATTAACAACGTGTTGGGACAGATTTTGCTGGCGCAGCGGATGGGCAAGAAGCGGATTATCGCCGAGACTGGAGCCGGACAGCACGGCGTGGCCACGGCTACGGTCTGTGCGCTGATGAACATGACCTGCGTCGTATACATGGGCAAGACCGATGTCGAACGCCAATACACGAATGTTCAGAAAATGAAACTGTTAGGTGCAACGGTCGTGCCTGTAATTTCCGGCAATATGACGCTGAAAGATGCCACAAACGATGCCATCCGCGACTGGTGCTGCAATCCTCAGGACACGTATTACGTCATCGGCTCAACGATGGGGCCGCACCCCTACCCCGATCTGGTGGCTCGTCTGCAATCGGTTATCAGCGAGGAGATTAAATGGCAACTTCTCGAAAAAGAAGGACGTGATTACCCTGATTATCTGATGGCATGTATCGGTGGGGGCAGCAATGCCGCCGGCACGATCTTCAATTACCTCGACGACAGGCGTGTACGCATCGTGTTGGCCGAAGCGGGCGGCAAAGGCATCGCCACGGGACTGAGCGCTGCGACTATTCACTTGGGCAGGCCGGGAATTATTCACGGCGCCCATACGATGGTGATGCAGAATGAAGACGGCCAAATCGAGGAGCCTTACTCCCTTTCCGCCGGTCTGGACTATCCGGGCATCGGCCCGATGCACGCTCATTTGGCTGAGACAAAGCGGATTGAAGTGATCGCCGTCAACGATGATGAAGCTGTGGAAGCAGCTTTTGAACTGACCCGGCTGGAAGGTATCATCCCCGCCCTCGAAAGCGCCCACGCGCTCGGCGCCCTGTCGAAAGTATCGTTTCGCCCTGATGATATCGTGGTTCTGACTGTCTCCGGGAGGGGAGATAAAGACTTGGAGACGTATATTAAATGGGGTAAGAATTAGATGTTTGGAGTTTTTATTTGTGGATTCGTGTTATTACATCCAACCATAAAGACAAACATAAATTTTTATAACATTGAAAAGTTGTAAACAAATCTTTGAATTTTTGAATCATTGAATTTTTGAATATTAATTAAAATTATATGAACTATCATTTTAACACCGTCACCCGCCAACTGCTTGGTGACCTGCATACTCCGGTGAGTATGTACTTGAAATTAAGGGATCTCTATCCCGAATCCGTTCTTCTTGAAAGCTCTGATTATCATGGCAATGAAAATAGCTTGTCGTATATTGCCCTTAATCCTGTGGCAAGGATTTCGATGAACAATCACGAAGCGACGTTTGATTTTCCGGATGGGACGGCCGAACAACATCCACTGACAGAGGCGTTTGACGTGGCAGACGCACTCAATCAATTCATGGCTCATTTTGAGATAACAGGCGAACTGTCAGCACATTGCGGACTTTTCGGCTATACTGCCTTCGATGCCGTCAGGTATATGGAAAATATTCCGGTCATGGAGCATCATCACGAGATCACGGATGCGCCGGAGATACTGTATCTGCTTTATAAGTATATAATTGTATTTGACCATTTTAAGAACAAACTGACCATCATCGAACTGACCGCGCCCGACGAAAAATCCGGGCTTGACCGTATCGAGACATTGATTGAAAATAGGAATTTTCCGTCGTATAACTTTCAGACGGTGGGCGAACGCACCTCAACGACTTCGGACGAGGAATACCGGGCGATGGTGCGCGAAGGCATCGAACTGTGCAAACAGGGAGAGATTCAACAAATCGTCCTCTCGCGCCGTTTTGAACAGGGTTTTCATGGTGACGACTTCAAGGTATATCGCACATTGCGAAGGATTAACCCGTCTCCCTACCTGTTTTATTTCGACTTTGGAGGCTTCCGTATCTTCGGCTCGTCGCCCGAAACGCATTGCAAAGTGAAGGGGCGCACAGCGATTATCGACCCGATTGCAGGGACGGCTTTTCGCAGCGGAGACGATGCGGAAGACCAGAAACGGGTCGATGCGCTGATGGCCGACCCGAAAGAAAATATCGAACACGACATGCTGGTCGAACTGGCCATGCAGGACTTGAACCGCAATGCACACGACGTGACCGTAAAATTCTTTAAGGAACGGCAATGGTATAGCCATGTGATACACTTAGTATCACGCGTTTGCGGCACAATAAACGACGACAGCAATCCCATCCGCACGCTCATGGACACCTTTCCGGCCGGGACAGTCAGCGGCGCGCCCAAAGTGCGGACGCTGGAGCTGATCACCGAACTCGAAAAGCATAACCGGGGCGGATATGGAGGTTGCATCGGATTTATCGGCTTCAATGGCGATCTGAATCAGGCGATTATGATTCGCACCTTTATCAGTCGCGATCATACGCTTTTCTATCAGGCAGGGGCCGGCATCGTTGCCCAAAGCAATGACGAGCGCGAACTGCAGGAAGTGAACAGCAAACTGAATGCGCTCAACGTGGCCATTCGGGAGGCTGAGAATCTGATTAATTAGTAATAAAATTTTTATCAAATGAAAGAAATATTATATTTGTTATTTGAACATCAGTATTTGACGCGCGAAGATGCGCAAAAGCTGTTGAAGGAGATTGCCGAGGGGAAATACAATGAAGCGCAGATTTCGAGTCTGATCACCGTTTTTCTGATGCGCAGCATTTCGGTCGACGAGTTGCTCGGCTTTCGCGAAGCATTGCTTGAGATGAGCCTGAAGGTTGATTTCGAGGGTATTCCACTGATTGACATCGTGGGAACGGGCGGCGACGGGAAGCAAACGTTCAATATCAGTACGGCCGCCTGTTTCGTGGTGGCCGGCGCCGGCTACCGCGTAGCCAAGCATGGAAATTACGGCGCTTCCACCATCAGCGGTGCAAGCAACGTGATCGAACAGATGGGCGCAAAGTTTACGACGGATATTGACCGCCTGCGTAAGTCAATGGATACGTGCGGAATAGCCTATCTTCATGCACCTTTGTTCAACCCTGCGCTTAAAGCCGTGGCGCCCGTGAGGAAGAATTTGGGCATCCGCACATTCTTCAATGTACTGGGGCCTTTGGTCAATCCCGCCCGTCCAAACCATCAACTGCTGGGTGTCTACAGTCTGCCGATGTTGAGGCTATATAACTATGTATATGAGGCTTCCGGGATACGTTTCGGCGTAGTTCATAGCCTTGACGGGTACGATGAAATCTCGCTGACCGGCGATTTTAAGATTGCTTTGCCTGAAAGGGAAAAGATTTATTCGCCTGAAATGCTTGACATGCAGCGTTGTGAGCCGTCGGATTTATACGGCGGGGACACGGTGGAACAGTCGGCCACGATTTTCAAAAACATTTTCGATTGTACCGCCACCAAAGCACAGACAAACAGCGTATTGGCCAATGCCGCCTTTGCCATTCAAATCCTTTGCCCCGAAAAGTCGATATCCGACTGCCTCGAAGAAGCATCTCATTCGTTGGTCAGCGGCAAGGCACTGAAAACGCTTAAAAAATTTGTGGAAGTAAACGGATAAAATATGATGGACATATTAGAAACAATTATCTCTCATAAGCGAAAAGAAGTAGCGGAGCGAAAAGAGTCCTTGCCACTCGATAAGTTGCTTAAAACAAGAGAATTGCAATTTGAACGCAAGACAAATTCAATGCTGGGAGCGTTGAAACGTTCGCCATCGGGAATTATCGCCGAGTTTAAACGGAAATCGCCTTCCAAAGGATGGCTTTTCCCTGATGCTAAGGTGGAGGAGATCGTGCCGGCCTATGAGTCAGGTGGTGCTTCAGTCTGCTCCGTATTAACGGATTACGAGTTTTTCGGCGGTTCTTTGAGTGATTTGGAACGTGCGCGTGAACTTGTCCGGCTGCCATTGCTGCGCAAGGATTTTATCGTGGACGAGTATCAGATTTACGAGGCACGGGCAGCAGGCGCGGATGCGATTCTATTGATTGCCACCGTATTGCAACCGGTAGAATGTATCAAGTTGGCACGTATGGCCTGCAAGCTGCATCTGCAGGTGCTGCTCGAAATTCATACCCCCGAAGAATTGAATCGGTTGAATCCCTATATCGATATGGTTGGCGTGAACAACCGCAACCTGGGTACGTTTCACACCGACGTCAACAATTCGTTCCGCCTGATGGAGCATATCCAACGGGAATTGGGAGATGACCCGGCCTTCCGCCTATTTGTTTCCGAAAGCGGACTATCTGATATTCAAACGATTCACGAATTACGAAACGTCGGCTTTCGAGGCTTCCTGATCGGCGAAACATTGATGAAGACGCCCGACCCCGGCAAGACATTGAAAGAACTGATTCTTGAATTGGATGAAAAAAAATAATATCCAAATGGACAATCCGTTAGAATTGTATCGATTGGTGAAAACGGACGTTGTCGACGTTTGCAATCCTGTAGGATTGCATCGCTCGGTAGAAAACGGTCGTCATTTTCGGATGCATTCCGTACGGAATGCATCCTTTTGGCAGATAACCTTTCTACCGAGCGACACATCCCTGACGGGATGCAACCGGTATTTTTAAATAAAATTTCGTATTAATTCGTGTAAATTCGTGTAATTCGTGGCAAAAAAAATATTAAAAATCTGTGGCATGCGTAACGCCGAAAACATCCGTGCCGTCGAGCAATTAGACATTGACTGGATGGGATTTATCTTCTATCCCGGCTCGGCACGCTATGTCCCTCCGACCGACGAATCGGCGGCCGCCATCCGATCCTGTTCAAAAGTCAAGGTCGGCGTTTTTGTCAATGCATCGCACGATGAAATCATCCGCACCTTTGCGGCCTACCGGCTTGATTACGTGCAACTTCACGGAAATGAATCGCCTGACGATTGCCGCCACTTGCAGGAAGCCGGATGCAACGTCATCAAAGCCATATCCGTTTCTTCCGAATCAGATATTCTTCAAACTTCTAAATATGAATCCGTTGTCGATTATTTTCTATTCGACACCCCTCCTGCCCCACCGTTACCCGGCACGCAGCAAACCGTCTACGGAGGTACAGGTCAGCGATTTGACTGGTCTGTCCTGAAAAGTTATCACGGGCACACTCCATTTTTACTAAGCGGCGGTATCGGCCTCGAACATCTGGCAGATTTGGCCGCTTTTCGCCATCCGCAATTGGCAGGCTTTGACGTAAATAGCCGTTTCGAACTTTCCCCAGCGCTGAAAGATACCGGCAAATTGAAACAGTTTGTCTGCGAGGCAAGAAAATTTCTTTCTGAAAACTGAAAATTAACAACAATCAAAATGAATCGAATAACAACCCTTTTTGAAACAAAGAAATCCGGAGTATTATCCGTCTATTTCACAGCCGGTTATCCGAAACTCAACGACACCTTGCGTACCCTTGTCGCCTTACAGGAGCAAGGGATCGACATGGTAGAAATCGGCATCCCCTTCTCCGACCCCATGGCCGACGGCCCTGTGATTCAACAAGCTAATATGCAGGCCTTAAACAACGGCATGTCACTTCGTCTGCTGTTTGAGCAACTGAAAGACTTCCGCCGGACGATCCGTATCCCGGTGATCCTGATGGGTTACCTGAACCCTGTCATGCAATTCGGATTTGAAAATTTCTGCCGTACCTGTGCAGAGACAGGTGTCGACGGCATGATCGTTCCCGACCTGCCATTTGCCGAATATCAGTCTGATTATAAAGAAATTACCGAACGATATGACGTTAAGATGATCATGCTGATCAGCCCCGAGACACCCGACGAACGCATCAGGCTAATCGACACCCATACGAATGGATTTATCTAGATGGTTTCCAGCGCTTCCACGACCGGAGCGCAAAGCCGGTTTTCCGATACGGTGCAGGATTATTTCCAACACATTCACGC
>JAITMM010000206.1 GCA_031277335.1 Tannerella sp.
TTGAGCGGTGTGATGGTGGCAAGCGCGTTTTTTGCGGGTGGATGTACCGACAAAAAGGGACAGAACGCTCCGGCAAATCAGGTGAAATACACCGTTCAGACGGTGCACAGGACGGATGCGACGGTCTACGTGCTCTATCCGGTGCAAATACAAAGCGAAAATAACATCGAGATTTTTCCCCGCGCCTCGGGCTATATCCGCGAGATTTATGTACAGGAGGGGGACAATGTTAGTAAGGGAAGCCCGATCCTGAAAATCGATGACTCCGATTATGTTCAAACCGTCAATGCCACCAAGGCGGCGTATGACAATGCTTTGCTGGAAGTGAGGAAGTTAGAGCCGCTCGTGGCCAAAGACATTATCAGTCCTTTCCAACTCGAAACGGCCAAAAGCAATGTGCAGGCGGCCGAGGCGGCTTATGAAAACGCCAGGATAAACTTGGGCTATACCCTGATAACCAGCCCTGTATCGGGCGTGATCGGGCGTATCTCGCTGCGTGAAGGCAGTCTGCTGACGGCAGGCATCACGACGCCCATCACCTCCCTGGCATCTACCGGCGATGTGTTTGCCTATTTTTCGTTCGACGAGAAACAACTGCTTCAATTGGCCGACACTGCCAGTAAACGCTCGTCACTGAGACAGTTAGTCGACAAATTACCACCCGTGGACCTGATTCTGGCCAACGGAGAAATCTACGACCATCAAGGGCATATTGAACTGGGCAGCAGCCTTATAGACCCTGCAACCGGCTCATTGCAGATGAAAGGCGTTTTCCCCAATCCCGATGCCATGCTACATTCGGGCAGCACGGGCAGTCTGCGTATGCCGGCCTTTTATAAAAATGCGATTATCATCCCTCAAAAAGCCACGTATGATATTCAGGATAAGAAACTTGTCTTTACGGTCGACGCCGACCAGATTGTCCATGCCACCAATATCAACGTCTTGAACAACACGAGCGACAGTTTTATTATCGAATCGGGTCTGAACGAGGGCGATAAGATCGTTCTCGACGGCGTGGGCAAAATAAGGGATGGCGATAGGATAATGATTAATGAATAGAGATATATGTTAAAGCAACTTTTATCGCGTCCTGTTTTTGCAACTGTCATATCCATAGTGATTTGCGTGTTAGGTGCGCTTGGATATGTGAGCCTTCCGATCGAGCAGTTTCCCAATATTGCACCTCCCATGGTGTTTGTCCAGGCCACTTATCCCGGAGCAAATGCACAAACGGTGTTAAAAAGCGTCATTGCGCCGCTGGAAGAGCAGATCAACGGCGTCGAAGGGATGACCTATATGACGTCCAACGCCAACAACAACGGCAGCGCCAGCATCCGCATCTTCTTCGATTTGAGTATAGACCCCAATATTGCACAGGTCAATGTGCAAAATGCAGTTTCTGCAGCGTTGAGCAAACTGCCGACGGAAGTTACCCAATTCGGCGTCACTACACGTAAATTATTGAATAACCAGCTGTTAGTCGGCGCCCTGTACAGTGAAAATCCGCAATTCGACGAGACTTTCCTGCAAAACTATCTGATGATAAATATCATTCCTCAAATTGCACGTGTTCAGGGTGTCGGGCAGGTAAATGCGTTTGGAGCACGAAATTATTCGATGCGTATATGGCTGGATCCCACGAAGATGGCTTCCTACAACCTGATTCCGGCTGACGTGATTGCTGCCATTCAGGAACAGAATGTGGAGGCGGCGCCGGGGCAGTTCGGCTTGCAGGGAGACCAGCAGTTTCAATATACGCTGACATACAAGGGTAAATTTACCGAAGCGCCCGATTATGAGACGAGTGTCATCAAAGCGCTGACCGATGGACGTATTTTGCGTATCAAAGACGTGGCAACCATTGATTTGGGTGCTTTCGACTATGCGCTGACGGCTGCCATCAACGGAAATTACGGGGCCGGTTTCTTTGTCAACCAAACGACCGGCACCGATGCCCACAAGGTGGTTATCGAATTGAAAGACTTGCTGGTAGAGCTGTCGAAAGCATTCCCGCCCGGCGTGGAATACACCATCATCAACGATGCCAACAGATTCCTCGATGCGTCGATTAATAAGGTGAAAAACACACTGATAGAGGCTTTTATTTTGGTTTTCCTTGTTGTCTTCCTTTTCCTGCAGGATTGGAAGTCGACGTTGATACCCGGTATCTCGGCGCTCGTATCGATTGTAGGGACGTTTTTCTTCCTGAATATCATCGGATTCTCGCTTAACCTGATGACGATGTTCGCCCTCGTGCTGTCCATCGGGATTGTGGTGGACAATGCGATTGTGGTCGTTGAGGCCGTTCATGCCAAACTGGAGAACGACGCTTCGATTTCGGCGCACGACGCCACCTCGACCGTGCTCGATGAAATCACGTCAGCCATTATCTCCATAACACTTGTAATGGCAGCCGTTTTTATTCCTGTCAGCTTTTTAACAGGGCCATCAGGTGTCTTTTATCGCCAGTTCGGGTTGACAATGGCCATCGCCATCGTTATATCTGCTGTTAATTCATTGACACTTAGTCCTGTGCTATGTACAATACTGATCGGACACAAACATGGGAAAGAAGGCAAACTTTCGTTGATGGCGCGATTCCATCGTAACTTTAATATCGCCTTCGATGCCGTTTTAAATAAATACAGACAGACGTTACATTTTTTCACCCGGCGCCGCTGGATACCTGTTGCCATCCTGCTTTTATTCGGTTTGGCGGCTTACCAGATGCTCCAAATCACGCCTACGGCATTTATCCCCAATGAAGATCAGGGCATTATCAGCGGTGATGTGGCCATGCCTCCCGGTACATCGTTGGAGCAGACCAATAAAGTGATGTTGCAGATTGACAGCATTATGAGTGAGATGCCCGTATTTGCTTCGCGAATGGTCACGGCCGGGCAGAGTATGTTGACGTCCACAAACGGCAGCTCGCACGGCATGATTACTTCGTCCCTGATACACTGGGATGAACGTCCGAAAACGGCTGTCACAGACGTAATTGCCTCGCTGAATCAGCAGGTTGCGTCTATTAAGGAAGCCAAGATACTGTTTTATGCGCCGCCTCCCGTCCGCGGATTCGGACAGTCGGACGGGTTCGAAGTGCAATTGCAGGACAAAACAGGCGGAGATATCAATAAACTGTATGAGGTGCTGACCGGTTATTTGAGTTTGCTGTCCGCCCGTCCCGAAATCGACTTTGCCACGACATCGTTTAATATCAATTTCCCTGCTTACGAATTTGATGTGGCGGTAGATAAATGCAAGATGGAAGGAGTAGGCGTGAACGACGTATTCAATGCATTGCAAGCATATTACGGAGGAATGATGGTGTCGGACTTCAACCTTTTTACCAAATATAGCCGCGTCATGATTCAGGCGCCGCCCGAAGACCGCGTCGACCTCAATTCGCTATCGAGGATTATGGTGAGAAATCAAAAAGGACAGATGGTGCCGATATCCACATTGCTGACTTTCAGAAAGGTGCAGCAGCCGGAATCCATGACACGCTATAATATGTTTACGGCAGCCACGATTTCGGGCAAGCAAAAGACCGGATACAGTTCCGGCGACGCCATTGCGGCAGTTCGCGAAGAAGCCACCAAGCTACAGGCCGGTTACGAGATCGAATTTTCGGGTATGTCGCGCGAAGAAATCAAGTCGGGCAGCGAATCGCTCTATGTCTTTCTGCTTTGCTTCCTGTTTGTCTATCTTATTTTATGTGCTCAGTATGAGAGTTATATCTTGCCATGGTCGATTCTGCTGTCCATGCTGATTGGGCTGTTTGGCGTCTATTTCTTCGTGTATATCTGGGGATTGACGAATAATATTTATGTACAGGTGTCGCTGATCATGCTGATCGGGTTGTTGGGGAAGAATGGAATCTTGATTGTGGAGTTTGCGCGGCAACGGCATGAGCAGGGGATGAGCATCGTGGAGGCAGCCGTGGAGGGCGCTGTCGTGCGGTTGCGACCGATTCTGATGACCTCGTTCGCGTTTATCTGCGGGATGTTGCCGCTGATTATTGAAGGAGGCGCCGGTAGCGCGGGCAATCACTCCATCGGTGTGGCGGCCGCGGGGGGCATGTTGATAGGAACGCTGTTTGGCGTGGTGGTGACGCCTACGCTGTATGTGATTTTCGGGTCGCTTGATGAGGCCATGCGAAAAAAGAAGAAATGATAGTGTAATATAGATCGACATAAATGGTATTTCAAAACCAAAGATAACTTATTGATTCAACAATATGATATATAATTTTTTACGTTTTTTTTTGACAATTGCGGCCGTTGCGGTTGCGACAAGTTGCGGCATCGTGACACCCTACAACCGTTCGGAACAGCTGCCGGTCGACGATATGTTTCGCACATTTGACGAAGTCGATACAACCTTTTCATTTGCAGCCGTTTCAGTTTCAGATTTCTATAATGATGCCTTATTGCAGCAATTGATCGTCCAGGCGCTTGACTCGAATATGAACATGCGTATTGCCGTCAACCGCCTGGCGCAGATGTCGGCCTATTTGAAGCAGCGGAAAGCATCGCTCTATCCCACCTTGAATCTTGGCCTGAATGCCTCATTATCAGATGTGTCCAAATACGGCAACTCCCCCAAACCGGCCGATCCGTATACGGAGTTGAGATTAGCTGCTACTGCGGGTTGGGAAGTCGATATCTGGGGACGGCTGAGCAGCCTGAAACGCTCGCAGGAGGCGTTGTATTTTCAACAGGAAGCCACCGTCCGCGCTACGCAAACACAACTCGTAGCCGCCATTGCCTCAGCATATTATCAACTGATCATGCTTGATCATCAGCAGGAAGTCACCGAAGCAAGCATCGTCAGCTATACGAATTATCTGAATACCGTCCGTGCATTGAAAGAGTCGGCTCAGGTCACCGAAGTGGCTGTTCTACAGGCTAAAGCGCAGCTTGCATCTGCCCAGGCCCTTCTGCCTCAGATTAAGGCCTCGATAGCTGCGGAAGAGAACTATATATGTCTGCTGCTCGGCAAAACGCCGGAAGCCATCCCTCGAACGGACAATATTGATATGACGATTTTTCATTCCGCTATCCTGTCCGTAGGCGTGCCTGCGCAGTTGCTGGCCAACCGCCCCGACGTGGTGGCGGCCGAATATGCGTTGTGTGCGGCTCACGAAGAGTTCAATGCCGCCCGTGCAGCGCTGTATCCGCAGCTGACGCTGACGGGTTCGGTTGGGCCCGATGCCAAGGGCCTGGATAACTGGTTTAGTTTGCCGGGTTCGCTGCTATGGAATGCTGTCGCCGGACTGACACAGCCGATTTTTAACGGACGTACATTGAAGACGCAAAAGGAAATAGCTCAATTGCAGGAAGATGTGGCATTCTTAACATTCAAACAGACCTTGCTCGACGCAGGCAGCGAAGTGACGGATGCCCTCGCTTCCATCCTGTATATCTCGCAACAAGCTGCCTATCAATACGAACAGGTCGAAGCCCTGAAAAAGGCGTATGAATATTCGCAGGAACTGCTGGTGAACGGCTATGCCACCTATCTTGACGTGCTGTCTGCGCAAAACAACGTGCTGTCCAGCGAACTCGCCCTCTATTCAACGTA
>JAITMM010000139.1 GCA_031277335.1 Tannerella sp.
GGTCACCAAAGTCTCGGCAGCGATGATGGACGCCACGTCGCATATCTTCTTCTGCAACTCGGAAGGAGAAATGTACTACGACTACCGCCCGATGGCAATCCTTAATGCTCAATGCATTATGACTGAAGGCGACAGGATAGAAAACAACTATTCGGCGCGGGCTTTCCGCACGGGAGTTGAGTTTCTGACGGAGCAGCTGGTCGATGAAATCGCCCGGGAAGCCGTCGAGAAGACCTCCATCCTCTTTCAGGCCATCAAACCAAAAGGCGGCGAGATGCCGGTGGTCATGGGCGCCGGTGGCTCGGGGATTTTGCTGCACGAAGCCATCGGGCACGCATTTGAAGCCGACTTCAACAGGAAAAACACCTCCATCTTCTCCGATAAACTGAATAAAACAATCTGTAACACAAATATTTCCGTCGTGGACGACGGCACAATCCCGTTCAACCGGGGCGCCCTCAATATCGACGACGAAGGCGTGGAAGGACAAAAGACATATATTGTACGCGAGGGCGTGTTGACAAGCTACCTGCACGACCGCATCAGCTCCAAGCACTACGGACTGCGCTCGACCGGCAACGGACGGCGCGAATCATTCCGCTACATCCCGATTCCGCGCATGCGCTCCACCTATATGGAAGACGGCAAATACAGTGAAGAAGAGATCATTGCCTCCGTGAAAAAAGGCGTTTACGCCGCCACCTTCACCAACGGACAGGTGCAAATCGGCGCAGGAGACTTCACCTTCTTCGTCAAAAACGGATATCTGATTGAGAACGGGAAACTTACGCAACCCATCAAGGATGTCAATATCATCGGTAACGGCCCTAAAGCGCTGGCAGACATCACGATGGTCGGCAATAATTTCATGATGGACAACGGCACTTGGACATGCGGCAAAGACGGACAATCGTGTCCCGTGACATGCGGAATGCCTTCAGCGTTAGTCAGTAAACTTACGGTAGGAGGAGAAAGTTAATATGATATCAAATAAACATAAGGAATTAGCCGGCCGGGCAATGGACTTTGCCCTGAAGAATGGATGCCAGGCCGTGCGCGTCAACCTCTATAACGGCACAAACAGCTCGTTCGAGATACGCAACATGCAGATAGACACGCTGCAACAGGCATCGGAGAATAGCCTGTCCCTCCAGCTTTATGTCGACGGGCGCTTCGGCTCCATCTCAACCAACCGCCTCGACATAAAGGAACTTGAAAAATTTATCCTGAACGGCATTGATTCGACACGTTATTTAGCTGAAGACAAGGCACGTACACTGCCAGACGCCTCGCTCTACTACAAAGGCGGCGGCAACGACCTGCAACTCTACGATGCATCATTCGACAGCGTCAATCCCGATGATAAACTGGCACTTGCCATGCGCGCATGCGAGGAGATCATGGGAAAAGACGAACGCGTCATTTCGGCAGAATCATCGTACAGCGACGGGAACAATTCGCGTTACATGTTGACAAGCAACGGGTTCGAGGGAGAATCGTCCGATTCGAACTTTTCCGTGTCAAGCTCGGCCAGCATCAAGGATCAGGGCGATGCACGTCCGTCGTCATGGTGGTATGACTCGTCGCTCTTTTACGATTCGCTGGTCAAGACAGGCATCGGGACGAAGGCGCTGGAGCGCACGCTTGCCAAGCTGGGACAAAAGAAAATCGCCTCTGCCAAAATGCCTATGATTGTGGACTTTATGAACTCGGGCAGGCTCGTTTCGCCACTGATCGGCGCAATCAACGGCAGCGCCATCCAACAGCGCAACTCGTTCCTGTTAGATAAACTGAATCAGAAAGTTACGGGTGATAATTTCACCTTGATCGATGATCCGCATATCCCCAAAGCATCCGGCGCCCGCTACTTCGATCGCGAAGGCGTGGCCACGAAACGGATGCCCATCTTTGAAAATGGCGTATTAAAGACTTACTATATAGACACTTACAATGCCAATAAATTGGAGACCGAACGAACCGTCGATTCGCCCTCCATCCTGACCATGCCCTTGGGCAACAAGGATTTGGACGGATTGATCGCTTCGATGGACAAAGGTATCCTGGTGACAGGCTTCAACGGCGGCAACAGCAACAGCTCGACAGGCGATTTTTCGTATGGCATCGAAGGATTCCTCGTCGAAAAAGGCAAGCTGACGCAGCCCGTAAACGAGATGAATATCACCGGCAACATGCTGGTTTTGTGGAGCAATCTGATTGAAGTCGGCAACGATCCGCAACTCAGTTCGAGTTGGCGGATACCGTCGCTCATTTTTGATAAGGTGGATTTTAGCGGAATGTAAGTTCAAGGTTCAAGGTTCAAGGTTCAAAGTTCAAGATTAAATGTTCAAAGTTCAAGGTTCAAAGATTCAAAGATTAAAGATAATCCCATCGGGATTAAATATTTATAGAATTTAAAATTTAAAGTTATGTATTTTACAATATTAATAGTAGTTACGTTGACATCGGTGGTGCTCGTCACGGCAGGCGTAGGTATTGCCCGTCTGATCGGCCCCAAGGCGTTCAACGAACAAAAAGTGGAGGCTTACGAGTGCGGTATCCCTACGCGAGGCGAATCGTGGATGCAATTCAAAGTAGGTTACTATCTCTTTGCCATTCTGTTTCTTATGTTCGACATTGAGACGGTTCTCCTGTTTCCGTGGTCGACTATTGTCAAGGATTTGGGTCTGTTCGGACTGTTCAACATTTTATTCTTTTTATTCATATTAGTTCTCGGGCTTGTATATGCCTGGAAGAAAGGAGCATTGGAATGGAAGTTGACAGAATAAAAATCAAATCGATGAAGACCGAGGAATTCAACAACAACGAGTACCTCGAAGAATTAGTCAATGAGCTGAACTCCAAAGGCAGAAATGTGTTTGTGGGCAGTTTGGACGACGTCATCAACTGGGGACGCAGCAATTCGCTGTGGCCCTTGACATTTGCAACAAGTTGCTGTGGTATAGAATATATGGCCGTCGGCGCCGCGCGCCACGACTTTGCCCGTTTCGGGTTTGAAGTCACCCGCGCCAGTCCGCGCCAGGCCGACTTTATCATGGTTGCCGGCACGATTGTCGACAGCATGGCTCCCGTACTCAAACGGCTCTATGACCAGATGCCCGAACCCAAGTATGTGATTGCCGTCGGGGCGTGCGCCGTGTCGGGAGGCCCTTTCAAAAATTCATATCATGTAGTCAATGGCGTCGATCAGTTCCTTCCCGTGGATGTCTATATTCCCGGTTGTCCTCCGCGCCCCGAAGCTTTCCTCTACGGACTGATGCAGTTACAGCGTAAAGTCAAGGTGGAGAAGTTTTTCGGCGGAGCAAACAAACAAATCAAACCGAGCGAATTTAAGCACCTGATGGAAGAGAACGATCCGAAAGAACAAGCTGAATATACTGATATTTAACTCAATAAAAAGCATATCCATAATGAATATCAGAGAAAAGATATTAACATCTTTCCCCGGAATTGAATGTTCCGAAAAAGACCCGCTGACCGTCACCGTTCCCCCGCAACAATTAGTCGCTTTCGCTACCTTTTTGAAAGAAGACGGCGAACTACTGTTCGACTTCATGCGAAGCCTAACGGGCATGGATTGGGGCGAGGAGATCGGTTTAGGAGTGATTTATCACCTCGAATCGACGGTTCATCATCATAACATCGTGGTACGGACGGCAACGGCAGACAGAGAGAATCCTGCCTTGCCGTCCGTCTGCCATCTATGGAAAACAGCCGGATTAAATGAACGTGAAGCGTTTGACTATTTGGGTATTAAGTTTATTAATCACCCCGATATGCGCCGGCTGTTTCTGCGTACCGACTTCAACGGCTATCCCCTGCGCAAGGACTTCGACGAAAGCGAAGAACTCAACCCCATCCCCATGACCAACGAAGAGACGATTGACACGACGACCGTCTACGAAATGGATCAACAGGGACGGCTGACCGAACGCACGGATATCCTGTTCGAACCCGATGAATACGTCCTCAACGTAGGGCCTCAACACCCTGCCACTCACGGCGTTCTGCGTTTCCGCATTGCGCTCGAAGGCGAAATCATCAAAAAACTCTACGTCTATTGCGGCTACATTCACCGCAGCATCGAAAAATTAGGTGAAACGCTGACCTATCCGCAGATAGCATCGTACCTGGAACGGTTGGACTACCTGTCGGCCATGCAAAACAGACATTGCTTTTGCGCATGTGTCGAGCAAGCCGCGCAGATAGAATTGACCGACAGGATAAAATACATCCGCACCATAATGGATGAGTTGCAGCGTATTAACTCGCATCTTCTGTTCTTCTCCACCTTATGTATGGATTTAGGCGCTACCACGGCGTTTTTCTACGGTTTTCGCGACAGGGAAAAAATCCTCGACATACTGGAAGAGACGACCGGCGGACGCTTGATGTTCGTTTACAATATGATAGGCGGCCTTCAAGCCGACATTCATCCCAATTTTGTGAGACGCGTCAAGGAGTTGATCGCCTACCTGCGACCTCAATTGAAGGAATATCACGACTTGTTTACGGGCAACATCATCACAGCCAACCGGATGCAGGGCGTCGGCATATTAAGCCGCGAAGACGCCATCTCTTTTGCCACGACAGGGCCTACCGGGCGGGCGTCCGGCTGGGCTTGCGACGTCCGCAAACGCCATCCCTATACAGTCTACGACAAGGTTGAATTCAAGGAGATTATCCACACCGAAGGAGACTGTTTTGCCCGCTATATGGTTCGCATGGAAGAGATACTTCAAAGTATGCACATCATTGAGCAACTGATAGATAACATTCCGGAAGGCGAATTCAAGGTCAAGACGAAACCCGTCATCCGACTCCCGGAAGGAAACTTTTATACTGCCGTAGAAGCCAGTAGAGGTGAGTTTGGCGTAATGATCGAAAGCCGTGGCGACAAGCTGCCCTATCGAATCAAGTTCCGCAGCACCGGTCTGCCTTTGGTCGGAGCCATCGAATCCCTGGCAAAAGGCGTGAAAATTGCCGACCTGATTGCCATCGGGGGTACGCTGGATTATATTGTTCCCGATATTGACAGGTAAAACATTAAATATTAATCATTAAACAGTTATTATGTTTGATTTCAGTATAGTTACAACTTGGATACACGAATTTTTACTGTCGTTCCTGCATCCTGCATTGGCCACGACCGTTGAATATGTATTGATAGGAATCTGTATCTTATTGGTATACGCCGTCATAGCCGTGATCATGATCTACATGGAAAGGAAAGTTTGCGCTGCCTTTCAGTGTCGGCTCGGACCGTCGCGGGTAGGACCGTTCGGGCTGTTTCAGCTCTTTGCCGACGTCATCAAGATGCTGATCAAGGAAATCATTACGATCCGTCACACAGATAAAATTCTTTATAATTTAGCGCCTTACATCGTCATTTTCAGCTCGGTGCTGGCATTTTGCTGTCTGCCCGTCAACAAGGGAATGCAGATTATCGATTTCAATGTGGGCATCATTTTTGTGATTGCCGCCTCGTCCATCGGCGTGATCGGCATCCTGCTGGCAGGATGGAGCAGCAACAACAAATTCTCGCTGATAGGCGCGATGCGCAGTGGTGCTCAGATGATTAGCTATGAATTATCGATAGGCATCTCCATTCTGACCATCGTCGTGCTCACGCAGACAACGCAGTTGAGCCAGATCGTTGAGCAACAAGCTGATGGCTGGTTTCTTTTCAAGGGGCACATTCCGGCATTCATCGCCTTTTTGATTTACCTGATTACCGGCAATGCAGAGGTCAACCGCGGCCCGTTTGACTTGCCCGAAGCCGAATCGGAATTGACGGCCGGCTACCATACCGAATATTCGGGTATGCAATTCGGACTGTTCTATGTGGCTGAGTTTGTGAATCTTTTCATCATCTCAGGCATTGCGGCCACGCTCTTTCTCGGCGGATGGATGCCTTTCCACATCAACGGACTGGAAGGATTCAACCGGATCATGGATTTTATCCCCGGATTTGTCTGGTTCTTCGGTAAGGCGTTTTTCATTGTCTGGGTGCTGATGTGGTTCAAATGGACATTTCCCAGGTTGCGCATCGACCAGATTCTTGCATTGGAATGGAAAGTGCTGTTGCCGATTGGATTAGTCAATCTGTTGGTGATGGCGGGTTGTGTCGTGTTAGGGTGGCACTTTTGAGAATGAATAATGAACAATGAATAATGAACAATTATTGGTAACTAACTGATATTGTTTTAACTATAGATAATTAGAGAGAAATGAATTCGAAAAAAACTGGATTTTTAAGGATTTTGTTTGCTGCTATAAAAACTTTGTTGAAGGGGTTGAAAGTGACCTTTATAGAATTTTTTGCAAAGAAAACGACGAGCGAATATCCTGAAAACAGGGAGACGCTTGTGATGTTCGACCGGTTCACCGGTACATTGATCATGCCTGATTATGACGGGCATCACCGGTGTACGGCCTGCGGATTGTGCGAGATAAACTGTCCCAACAATTCCATCCATATTCAAGATACGGTGGTCACGGATGAAACGACCGGCAAAAAGAAAAAGAAACTCGTCAAATATGAATTTGACCTGTCCTCCTGCATGTTTTGCCGCATCTGCGTAAATGTCTGTCCGACAGACTGCATTGAGTTCGATCAGCGATTTGAACATGCCGTCTTTAACAGAAGCACATTGATGGAGATATTAAACAGCGATTATAAAGTCGTAAGCGAAGAGTTAGCGTTGAGGGAATTGAAAGCGGCGGAAGAGAAAGCGGCTGAACTGAAAGCCGAAGCTAACCCGACAACCGAAACTAAACCGAAAGCTGAAAGTGAACAAAAAGCCGAATAGATAAACTTATGGAATGGACGTTTGAAAATATAGTCTTAATTTTGCTGACCGTGACGATGGTGGTACTCTCGGTAATGGCAGTAACCACCCGGCGGATTTTACGCGCTGCCACCTACCTGTTGTTCGTATTGATTGGTACGGCCGGTATTTATTTCCAGTTGCAATACGCTTTTCTGGCTACCGTGCAACTGCTTGTTTATGTGGGAGGAATCACCGTCTTATACGTGTTTTCCATTTTGCTTACGTCCGGTCAGGACCGCAAAGTTGAAAAGCTGAAGACTTCCAAATTCTTAGCCGGATTCCTGACGACGCTCGTCGGAGCCGCCATCTGCCTCTTTATCATTCTGAAGAATAAATTTCTCATTTCGCCGTTTCATCACGGCGAACAGGATGTGCAAGTCATCGGCCACGCCTTGATGGGCGCCGGTAAATATCAGTATATCCTCCCCTTCGAGGTCGTCAGCCTTTTGCTGCTGGCCTGTATCGTCGGAGGAATAGTAATTGCAAGGAAAAAATAAATCAATCAGACAGTTATGATACCTATAGAATATTATTTGATTATATCGACAATCCTGCTGTTTGTGGGAATGTACGGTTTTTTTACGCGACGCAATCTGCTGGCCGTCCTTATTTCTGTGGAACTAATCCTGAATGCTGTGGATATTAACTTTTTGGTATTCAACAGATTTCTGTTTCCGGAACAGTTGGAAGGGTTTTTCTTTACCCTCTTTGCCATCGGCATCTCGGCTGCCGAAACAGCCGTCGCCATTGCCATCATCATCAACATATACCGGAATATCCGGAATATACAGGTGAATAAAATGAACGAGATGAAATACTAATCATATACATTAAAATAATGTCAACAATTTTCATTATACTGATTCCCTTTTTTACATTTCTGTTGATTGGACTGGCAGGAAAACGGCTCAAGCCCGGCTTGGCCGGAATGATCGGGACGCTCGGCCTGGCCTGTGTGACGGTGCTGTCGTTTATGACCGCCTTTGCCTACTTCGGCGCCGGACGCAATACCGAAGGCATTTTTCCGGTGCAAATTCCTTTCAACTTCGAATGGCTCCACTTCTCGGAGACGCTGCATATAGATATGGGCATGATGCTCGACCCGATTTCGGTGATGATGCTGATTGTCATCTCGACCGTTTCGCTGGCCGTGCATATCTATTCGCTGGGATACATGAAAGGCGAGCAGGGCGTGCAACGCTATTTCGCTTTCCTGTCGCTCTTTACGATGTCGATGCTGGGACTGGTGGTCGCCACGAACATTTTCCAGATGTATCTGTTCTGGGAGCTGGTCGGCGTCTCAAGCTACCTGCTCATCGGATTTTACTATACGAAGCCGGCGGCCGTTGCAGCTGCCAAGAAGGCTTTTATTGTCACGCGTTTTGCCGACTTGGGATTCCTCGTCGGGATACTGATTTACGGATATTACGCCCAGACATTCACCTTTACTCCTGAAAATCAAGCGATCGTAGCAGCAGGGAGTATGATTCCGCTGGCGTTGGGACTGATGTTTGTGGGCGGCGCAGGCAAGAGCGCCATGTTTCCGCTCCATATCTGGCTGCCCGATGCGATGGAAGGCCCGACGCCTGTCAGCGCATTGATACATGCCGCCACGATGGTTGTGGCAGGTGTCTACCTGTTAGCCAGGCTGTTTCCGTTGTTTATCGACTTTGCACCGGCTGTCCTGCACATTGCCGCTTATGTCGGCGCATTTACCGCATTGTTTGCCGCTATAATCGCCTGTGTGCAAACCGATATCAAGCGCGTATTGGCATTTTCGACCATCTCGCAAATCGGCTTTATGATTGTGGCGCTCGGCGTATGCACGTCGAACGACCCGCATGAAGGCGGATTGGGCTATATGGCCTCCATGTTCCACCTCTTCACCCACGCCATGTTCAAGGCGCTCCTCTTCCTTTGCGCAGGCGCCATCATCCATGCCGTGCATTCTAACGAAATAAAAGACATGGGAGGGCTGCGCAAGTTCCTGCCTGTCACACATATTACCTTCCTGATAGCCTGTCTGGCGATTGCGGGTATTCCGCCTTTCAGCGGATTCTTTTCCAAAGACGAGATACTCGTAGCCAGCCTGCGATTCAGCCCGCTGATGGCGGTGACGATGATTCTTATTGCTGCATTTACAGCATTTTATATGTTCCGCCTGTATTATTGCATCTTCTGGCGGAAGGCTTATACAGGACCGGCTGCCGCTCAGGACGTCTCTCACGGTGCGCATGATTCGGCACAGGGTGCACACGCCGCTTCATCGGCAAGTCATGATGTCCATAAACCGCATGAAGCACCGTTGACGATGACTATCCCATTGATTTTCCTGGCATTGGTTACCTGTGTTGCCGGATTTATTCCGTTCGGAAACTTTGTCAGCAGCAATGGCCATGCCTATACGATTCACCTCGACTGGAGTGTGGCAGCTTTCGGCATTGCCGCCGCAGTGGCCGGCATTGTGATTGCCACCGTGGTCTATATGGGGTCAAAAAACAAGACGGGACGGCTGGCAGTCAAGCTCAATGGCTGGCAACGGACGCTTTTCAACCGTTTTTATATCGACGAAATCTATCAGTTTGTGACTCATAAAATAATTTTTGCCTGTATATCAACGCCTTTGGCATGGTTTGACAGACATGTGGTAGATGGTTTCATGAATGGACTGGCGTGGGTGACGCAGACTGTCAGCCTCCGCATTCGCGGATTCCAAAGCGGAAACGTACAGCAATACGCCGTCGTATTTATCAGTGGTGTCCTGCTTCTGGTCATCCTTTTAGTATTGATTTAAAAATTAATAAGATATGATAATATTATCTATATTTGTAGCCATTCCCGTTTTAATGATGCTTGGATTGTGGGCTGCCCGAAACATGAAGCAGATCCGCGCCGTGATGGTAACGGGAGCGAGTTTGCTGCTGGCTCATGCCATCTATATCGTGTTTGCCTATTTGGGAGAACGCGCGGCCGGGAATACGTCCGAAATTCTGTTTTCGGCCAGCCAAGTCTGGTATGCGCCGCTGAATATTCACTATGCCGTTGGTGTCGACGGGATTTCGGTAGCGATGCTGATGCTGTCCGCCATCATCGTATTTACGGGCGTTTTCGCTTCGTGGCGGATGCAACCACTGACGAAAGAGTTTTTCCTGTGGTACTGCCTGTTGAGCACCGGCGTCTTCGGATTCTTTATCTCGCTCGACCTGTTTACGATGTTTATGTTCTACGAAGTGGCGTTAATACCTATGTATCTGCTGATTGGCATTTGGGGCAGCGGACGGAAAGAATATTCGGCCATGAAGCTGACCCTGATGTTGATGGGCGGCTCGGCGCTGATACTCATGGGAATACTTGGTATCTATTACGGAGCCGGCGCCACGACCATGAATCTCGCGGATCTGGCCAAGGCTGCCATTCCCGTCGAGGTCCAGCGTATTTTCTTTCCGCTGACGTTTGTCGGTTTCGGGGTGCTGGGCGCGTTGTTTCCGTTCCACACCTGGAGTCCCGACGGTCATGCTTCCGCACCGACAGCCGTCTCGATGCTTCATGCCGGGGTACTGATGAAGCTGGGAGGCTACGGTTGCTATCGCGTGGCGATGGTACTGATGCCCGAAGCAGCTTCCGAGATGGCATGGATCTTCCTGATTCTCACAGCGATTGGCGTTATCTATGGCGCGTTCTCGGCTTGTGTGCAGAAAGATTTGAAATATATCAATGCCTATTCTTCCGTTTCGCATTGCAGCCTCGTGCTGTTCGCCATTTTGATGATGACCCGCACTGCGCAGACGGGCGCCATCCTCCAGATGCTTTCGCACGGATTGATGACAGCCCTGTTCTTCGCCATGATCGGCACAATCTACTCCCGCACCCATACGCGCGACATTCGCGAGATGAGCGGATTGATGAAAGTGATGCCGGTCATCTCTGTCTGTTATGTGATTGCCGGGTTGGCCAACCTCGGATTGCCCGGTCTTAGCGGCTTCGTTGCCGAGATGACCATCTTCGTCGGCTCGTTCGAGGTGAACACCGTCTTCGCGCGTACATTAACTATAATCGCCACCGCATCCATAGTCATCACGGCAGTTTATATCCTTCGTTTGGTCGGCAAGATGCTGTACGGCGCCGTACAAACCGGCCCCTCCGATGGACATGAACCGGTGAAACTTACCGACGCCACATGGGACGAACGGGTCGCACTGTTCTTTTTAGTTGTGGCCATCGCCTTCATGGGATTGTTCCCCTACGGAATCAGTCGGCTGATTAATAGCAGTAT
>JAITMM010000234.1 GCA_031277335.1 Tannerella sp.
AAAACCGAAGCGCCGGGTATGGACTGGCCATCGCCGACATCGGTGATGCGCCCACTGACCGTCCGGCGGGCAGAGTCATTCTGCGCATAACAGGCAGATTGTAAAAAGATAATTAATAATAAAATACTGCAATATCTCATCTGTTTTATCATTTTATATTTCATTGAGTTATATTACCTGTCCCATTTATAAGAACAAAATTTTCAATCAATGATTGATTCTTAATCACACTTAACAAGGCAAATTTAAATATTTATTTTCAAATATCATTTTTTTATCTCATTTTTTTATGAAATATCAACAAACAAAGAATTTTCTCCCTAAATTTGCAAAAAAGTTTCATTCGTAAGTTGAATCTACAATCGATAAAACAAGAAATGTCAGACAGAAAGACCCGAAAGAATTTAAAAAGACAGACAAAAGTGCTCTTGCTGTTGGCAGGCGTATTAGTTCTCTTGTTGTTGGCAGGGACTTTATTTTTCACAATACCTGTAGATTGGAGAACCGATGCAGTTATAATCACCGAACCTGCACGTATCTATTCGTCCGCTCCTGTTTTAAATCAAGATACAACGCTTGGATCGCAAACAAAACCGTATGTTACAACAGACACGGAATCATTAGATCAACTGAAAATTGAGATGGTCGCCGTACAGGGAGGAACGTTTTCAATGGGTTCCGATGAAAAGAGTGATTTTCCCCGTTATTTTGATGATGGACCTGTCCATCAGGTGACGCTCAGTGATTTTTATATCGGTAAATTTGAAGTGACGCAGGCGTTGTGGAAAGCGGTGATGGGTAGTAATCCGTCAAGTTTTAAGGGAGACAATTTGCCTGTAGAGAATGTAAGTTGGAAAGATGTAAATCTATTCATTCTGAAACTCAACAGCATGACAGGTAAGCAATATCGCTTGCCAACCGAATCTGAATGGGAATTTGCAGCCGGCGGTGGCATCAGTAGCAAGCATTTCAAATTCAGCGGTAGCAATACGGCCGATAACGTAGCCTGGTTCGATCAAAACAGCGGCAATAAGACTCACCCTGTTGGCTCTAAAACAGCAAATGAATTGGGTATACACGATATGAGCGGCAATGTATGGGAATGGTGTAGCGATTGGTATAGAAAATATTTTGAAAATGCTCAAACAAATCCGAAAGGGCCATCATCGGGTTATGACCGCATAAGACGCGGTGGAGCCTGGAATTTTGATGCTTATAGAGTACGCGTAACATTCCGTGACTTGGAAAATGCTGACATCGGCAGCAGTACATGTGGTTTCCGCCTGGCTTGCGATATCAAATAGGTATCTATCAGGTTTTTATTTTAAAATAACTTCCGGCTCACTTCGCTTTTTAGTTTCCCTATAAATACCACATTGTTAGCCCCTTCCTGTAAAGTAGACAAAGTATTGTTTAACACCTGCCTGTCCTTTTCGGTGCAATTGCTTTCTTCAAGGCGTTTTTCAATCACTTCCATCAACGCTTCAGGCTGAATGTTTTGCACGAAATATCCATCGCGGACAGTAGTTACATTTAGAGGAACAGGTATCCCCCCATAAAAATCGTTCACTACGCCGATATATGATGCTGTTTTATTTTTCATATCGGCAGCAACAAGTCGTGGCTCTTTATAGTAAGACAACTGTCCTGTTTTCGTATCAGTACCAAGAAAAGAAGTACCTGTGAGAATAATATCTTTATTTAGTTGAAAATATTGCTTAAATAATTTTTCTGATGTATTCGATCTCATTGTAAAGACAGGACGTATTAAGTTGTTATTCACATCAAAATGATAAAGAGTATCGCTTTTGGTGGATAAGAAATCAAATGTTTCGGACACATTTCGCGTGTTGAAGATTTCATCATCAAAACTTTCTGCCATAAAATATGCCGTCGGAGGCAGTTCGTTTAATACTGCCCCTGTGTTCACATCAAACTGAACTGCCACTACCTTGTCGCTGCTAAAGGCTATTGGCAAATGAACAACAGTTAAAACATTGCCGGACAAAAATATTTTCGGTTTGTTCAATGTGTATGATGTGCCTATTCCTTTTATAAATTTCCCTTCCATGTTGTATACGAGTATATTGTCTCCAACAAAAGGGGCCAGATAGACTAACCCGTTCTTTTCATCAATAATATCATCATACGGCGAATTAGTATATTCGCCCGGCCCCTGACCGATAGAACCTACCGTACAGATGAATTTTCCGGAGCGACTGAAAAGTTTATATGGCATTCTATCTATATCTCTCACTCCGATATAGTTTTCCGTTACCGTAGTATACCAGGGCTTAAAGAATGCTTCATCTGTCGTTTCCAACTGCAGCAACTCGCAATTTTCAATAAAACTGCTGAGCGGGACGGTCACAGTCTTTGATTTCAATTGTTCCAATCTGAGAACGGTCATTTGGACACTGTCCGTTTCAGCCGTCGTGTCAACGCCGTCGCTCCTTGGTCCTGAACATGCAATCGCACATAACGAGAACAAACTAAAAAGAATTTCTTTCTTCATCTGAACTATTTTTATTCGATTTGATTTGCGCAAAAATACGCATTTTTCTTTTGAATTAATCCCTTCTGAGCGATTTTTCCATTCTCCTTAAAGATGTATTTGTTAATTGAAGTTACAATTGAAACATTATTACTTGTACAGCAAACTATATTACAAAAAAAATCCATATCTTTGCAGGCTTTTTATAAGTAAGTGTTTTTGAAAGAGGAATAAGCATAGAAAATATGGCTAATAAAACAACGAAAAAGCAGGCTGCGGCAGGTTCCGGTAATTGGTGGGATTCGTTTAGAGGATTTGCTACGAGTGAACGGATGCGTTTTCTGACAGGCTTGTTAATCAGCTTCTTTGCAATATATTTGAGTATTGCAATGGTATCCTTTTTCTTTACGGGAGGCGCCGACCAGAGCGCCATAGACCATCTTTCCGTCAAGGAATTATTGACAGGCCCCGGAAAAGTCAATAACTGGGCAGGCGTAAAAGGGGCATATCTGGCTGACTTAATGATGAATAGATGGTTTGGGATTTCCAGCTTCTTCCTGTTGTTTTTTATTGGCGCAACCGGTCTGAAAATGATGAGAATCGGCCGATTTTCGTTGCTCAAACAATTCCTGACATGCGGAGCGCTGCTGATATGGAGTTCCATTTTTTTATCGTTTGTCTTTATGAAAGGCTATGATAGCTCGTTTCTCTACTTGGGCGGCAGGCATGGGCTATACATGTCCGAAGCTTTGGCAAACAATATCGGCAAACCGGGATTGGCGCTTTTGTTGCTCGTCTCTTTTCTGATCATTGCGATTTTTCTTAGCAAACATACCATCCCTTTCCTGCAACACGTTTTTTCTTTTTCATGGTTGAAGAAAAACGGTAACAACAAGAAAATCAACGATAATAAACAAAATTGGTGGAAATCTAAAAAAGATGATGCCGATTCGCAGAAAGCCGCAGACGAAGAAAAAGAAGATAGCCTGCCTATAGCTTCCGTCAACGAACCGGACAACACGATCAAACCTAACAAAACGCCCAAACCGGGACTGATAGATCAAGTTAAAACGACCATTTCCAATGAGAACCACGGTGAAGTGACCTTTTCCGTAGACGTCCCGATCGGCGATGATGAATTGCCGGACGACTCATCGTTAGGCAAATATGACCCGCGTCTCGATTTGTCGAACTACCGCTTTCCGCCGGTCGACCTGCTGACAACTTACAACCAGCAGGAGAACCCCGTAAATATGGACGAACAGACTGATAATCAGATGCGCATCAAACAGACCCTGGAGACGTTCGGCATCGAAATCAAATCCATCAAGGCCACCGTCGGGCCAACCGTGACACTCTATGAAGTCGTTCCTGCCGACGGCGTGCGCATCGCCAAAATCCGTAACCTTGAGGACGATATCGCGCTGAAACTGTCGGCGCTCGGCATCCGCATCATCGCACCGATGCCCGGCAAAGGCACCATCGGCATCGAAGTGCCCAACAAGGAGCCGCAAATCGTCTCCATGCACTCCATCATCACGTCGCGCAAGTTTCTGGAAAGCAAATTTGACCTGCCCGTCGCGTTGGGTCGCACGATCACGAACGAGATATTTATGTTCGACCTCTCCAAAGCGCCTCATCTGCTGATCGGTGGAGCTACCGGCGAAGGAAAATCCGTCGGCCTGAATGCCATCATCACCTCGCTGCTCTACAAAAAACACCCTGCCGAACTGAAATTTGTCCTGGTCGACGTGAAAATGGTCGAATTTAGCATCTATGACGACATTGAACGTCATTATCTGGCCAAGTTGCCAGGAGAGGAAAAAGCCATCATAACCGATTATACCAAAGTCGTTTATACCCTCAATTCGCTTTGCGAAGAAATGGAAAACCGTTATGAGTTGCTGACTAAGGCAAATGTCAGAAACATAAAGGACTACAACGAAAAATTTATCAGCCGCCAGGTCAAATCCGAAGATGGACATCAATTCATGCCGTTTATCGTGTTGATTATCGACGAGTTTGCCGACCTGATCATGACGGCCGGAAAAGATATTGAGATGCCAATTGCACGTATTGCACAGAAAGCCAGGGCAGTAGGTATTCACATGATCATTGCCACGCAACGCCCATCTACCAATATCATCACCGGCACCATCAAGGCCAACTTCCCGACGCGGATTGCTTTCCGGGTGATAACGATGATCGATTCGCGCACCATCCTCGATACGCCCGGAGCCAATCAACTGATCGGACGCGGTGATTTACTGTATTATAAGGGCAGCGATATGATCCGTGTGCAATGTGCATTTATCGACGGACCGGAAGTGGAGCAGATCAACCGCTTTATCGGCGAACAGCCTGGTTATAGAACGGCTTATCTCCTGCCCGAATACGTCCCGGATGGCGATAGCGAGAAAATGAATGGAAATTTTGAATTGACAGACCGCGACCCGATGTTTGAAGAAGCAGCCCGGCTGATCGTGCTGAACCAACAAGGCTCTACATCGCTTATTCAGCGCAAGTTAGCTATCGGCTACAACCGAGCCGGGCGATTGATGGACCAACTGGAAGCCGCCGGCATCGTAGGCCCCGCAGATGGTAGCAAAGCGCGTCAAATCTTGATTTTGGATGAAAGGATATTGGAACAAAAATTAGCTGCAATCAGATGAAACAGATATATTTATTGTTATTTTCCCTCTTGGGTACCTGCGCATGTTTTGCACAGAGCGCCGAAACGATATTGTCCGCTGCCTCAGCCGCTTACGAACAATCCAACGGCATCACCGCCCAATTCACATCCAATATACAAAACGAAAAACAGGGAGGGGCCGAAAGTTTCGAGGGAATCATCCAAATGAAAGGCGATAAATTTGTGCTCGCCACGCCCGACGCACGCACATGGTATGATGGCAAAACGCAATGGACCTACATGCCGTCCGCCGGCGAGGTCTACGTCTCGACGCCCACCGGCGATGAACTGCAGTTGACGAATCCGATGGTGCTACTCCGTTCATACAAAAAAGATTACAACCTGACTTACATCGGCGAAAGCACTTCCGACAAAGGCAAAACGGCTTATGACATACGCCTCGCCGCCAAACGTCAAAACGATGTAAACAATATTGAAATTCAAATAGATAAGACAACTTCACTGCCGGTCAGGATCACAGTATTGATGAAAAACGGAATTCGCAACCTGATCCGGATCGGCAGCATGCAAACAGATGTCAATCAACCTGATACATTGTTCTCATTCAATCCGGCAGATTTCCCGGATGCAGTAGAAATTGATTTAAGATAAGAAGATATGGAAAAAGTAAAATGTTTAATAATCGGTTCAGGGCCGGCAGGATATACGGCGGCCATTTATGCGTCGCGCGCCAACCTTAACCCCGTGCTCTACGAAGGCATTCAGCCGGGCGGACAATTGACGACGACAACCGATATCGAAAATTTTCCCGGTTATCCGCAGGGAGTCAACGGGTTTGACATTATGAATGACTTAAAAACGCAAGCAGCGCGCTTTGGAGCTGATATACGTTCGGGCATTGCGACCTCGACCGATTTGTCGGCACAGCCTTTCAAGGTAGTGATCGACGAAGAAAAGACGATAGAAGCTGATGCTCTGATTATTGCAACCGGAGCGACAGCTAAATACCTCGGCCTGCCGGACGAACAGAAATATGCCGGCATGGGCGTATCGGCCTGTGCCACGTGCGACGGTTTTTTCTACCGCAAAAAGAAGGTAGCCGTTGTCGGAGGCGGCGATACGGCCTGCGAAGAATCGCTCTACCTCTCAGGCTTGGCAGCGCATGTCTATCTCATTGTGCGCAAGCCGGTTCTGCGCGCCTCAAAGATTATGCAGGAGCGCGTAATGAAAACTGAAAATATAACGGTATTGTTTGAGCATAACGCAGTTGGCCTGTTTGGCGAAAAGGGCGTTGAGGGCGTACATCTCGTGAAACGGATGGGTGAAGCGGACGAAGAAAAGATGGATATTGCCATAGACGGATTCTTCTTAGCCATTGGACATCAGCCCAATTCGGCCATCTTCAAGCCGTGGATAGAAACGGATGAAATCGGCTATATCAAAACCGTACCCGATTCCACCCGCACCAATCTGCCCGGCGTTTTTGCCGCAGGCGACGTGGCCGACCCCGTTTTCCGACAGGCCGTCACAGCCGCCGGCGCCGGATGCAAGGCAGCCATCGAAGCTGAAAGGTATTTATTATCAAAGAAATAAGACAATCACAATGAAAAAGATATTATTCATAGTACTCACCTCTTTATGTCTGAATATCGGCCTGAGTATCAGACTTGTTGCCCAGAATTGGCCTCAAGTGATCGCGCATCGAGGATACTGGCAGACCGGCGGGTCGGCTCAAAACACCATTGCTTCGCTCGAAAATGCAGAGCGTATCAAAGTGTATGGCTCTGAGTTTGACGTGCGTATGACGAAAGACAGCGTGCTCGTCATCATTCACGACGCAGAAATTGACAGTATAAAGGTAGAAGAGTCGCCATACGCTGCTATTCAGGATATTATATTGTCTAACGGAGAGAGAATCCCTACCCTGCGCGAATACCTGGAAGCCGGCAAGAATCTCGTCCATGCAAAACTGATTCTGGAACTGAAAATCGCCAAAAAAAACGACCCTGCGTGGAGTCGGGAAGCAGCGCGGCGTACAGTGAACATTGTCAGGGAGAAACGGGTGCAGATGGGCACGGAATATATCACTTTCGACCTCGAAGCAGGCAAGGAACTGATTCGTCTGGCGCCGGAATCGCCTGTGTATTACCTGAATGGCGAATTGGCGCCCAAAGAATTGAAAGCACTCGGCTTTGCCGGATTAGATTATCATATCGATGTGATGATGGCAAATAAGCAATGGTTTAAGGAGGCCAAGGCATTGGGTCTGGGGGTTAATGTCTGGACTGTCAACGACTTGGAACAGCTTCGCGAGTTGATGGAGTTGGGCGCCGATTATATCACCACCGATATTCCGTCCGAAGCGATCAGATTTATAATGCGTAACTTTTAAACATCAATGAATCAATGACAAGAAAATTACAATATGCCTTTTTAAGTTTATTGTTCATTGCCGGTCAACTTTCGGCGGCAGACTTCAACCATCCCAAACAGGAGATTCGAGCCGTATGGCTGGCAACCATCTTCGGATTGGACTGGCCAAGTCGCACGCTTTCATACGAATACGATGCCGAAAGTCAACAAAAGGAATTGCTCGACATCCTGGATTCGTTGAAGGATGCCAATTTCAATACTGTTTTTGTGCAGACACGCCTGCGGGGCGATGTGATTTACAATTCGAGAATCGAACCTGTATCCAACGTATTTACAGGACAATACGGGATG
>JAITMM010000085.1 GCA_031277335.1 Tannerella sp.
CTGATAATCTCTATATATTTTAAAATACATAATATCAAGTATTTATGTAGATATAACTTAAAAGCATGAAATATAAAATCATCAACGGAAAAATCATTACGCCCGGCCGGATTATTTCCGGCGGATGCCTATGCCTGGAAAACGGGAAAATAAGGGATTTGAGCGAAACAGATGTGGATTTCCCGAACGCCGAAATCATTGACGTTCAAGGCTGTTACGTATCACCAGGTTTCATAGAAATGCATACACATGGCGGCGGAGGATGCGATTTTATGGACGGCACGGTCGAAGCCTACCTGCACATCGCGAATACCCATGCGCAACATGGCACGACAAGTCTGTATCCCACAACGCTTGCCTCGACGCCGGAAGAGCTTTTCAGGACATTTGAAATATACCGGCAGGCGAAGGTGCAAAACTCACGGGGCGCTTCCATGATGGGTCTGCATCTCGAAGGGCCCTATTTTGCAATGAATCAGAGAGGTGCACAAGATCCAAGATACATCAGAAATCCGCATCCCGACGAATATCTGCCGGCGCTCGACGCTTCGGACGATATTGCCCGTTGGAGCGAGGCGCCAGAACTGGAGGGCAGCAGGGAGTTTGCCAGGGCGCTTGTTTCGCGTGGCATCCTGCCGGCGATCGCCCATTCCGACGCCACGTGCGAGGAAGTTCAGCGTGCCTTCGACTGGGGTTTTACGCACGTAACGCATTTGTATTCAGGTACATCAACTGTTTGTCGCCATAATGGTTTTCGCCATGCGGGCATTATCGAAGCTGCCTACTTGATGGATCGCTTGTCGGTCGAAATGATTGCCGACGGGGCGCATCTTCCGTCAAGTTTGCTGCAACTGATTTACAAAATAAAAGGCGCCGGAATGACAGCGCTCACGACCGATTCGATGCGCGCCGCCGGTACAGACGTTACGAAAACCGTGCTGGGGAGCCTGACTAACGGGATGGAAGTCATCGTGGAAGACGGCGTAGCCAAACTGCCAGACAGGACTGCCTTTGCAGGAAGCGTCGCCACCGCCGACCGGCTTGTCAGGACGATGCTCGCCCTGACAAGTGCGCCGCTGCTCGAAGTGATTCAGATGATGACCTCGACACCTGCCCGCATCATGGGTATCGACCGGACAAAAGGCAGTCTCGCAGCAGGTAAAGATGCTGATATAGTGATTTTTGACGATGACATCCGGATCAAGATGACCATCATTAACGGGAAAATCGTTTACAACAGTGCGCAAGTGTAATTGTCGTTCAAGGTTCAATGATTAAAAGTTCCGCTTTGGAAATTACGTTCTAAATTGCTTCTCCCATTTTGAAACTGTAGAAGTGGCGAGTGCGTTGCCGAGAACATTAGTCATGCTTCTTCCCATATCGCAAAAATGGTCTATTGGCAGTATCAATGCAATTCCTTCGGGTGGTATGCCGAACATTGAACAAGTGGCAACAATAATTACTAAGCTTGCACGCGGAACTCCTGCAATCCCTTTTGAAGTAAGCATCAATACTAACAGCATTACAATCTGTTGCCATACAGACATTTCCACTCCATAAATCTGTGCTATAAATATGGAAGCAAACGTCATATACATCATACTCCCGTCTAAATTGAAAGAATATCCCAAAGGCAAAATAAAAGAAACAATTTTACTGTTACACCCGAAATGTTCCAGTTCCTCAATGAGTTTCGGGAAAACAGCTTCCGAACTCGTGGTTGAAAAGGCGATTAAAAGCGGCTCCCTGATTCTTCTCATCAGTTCAAAAAGACGATTCCCTAATATCAGATAGCCTACAATACATAAAACCAACCATAGAACACTCAATGCAATGGCAAAATCACGCAGATAAACTGCATAAACCTTAAAAATCTCAAATCCATTTGTTGAAACAACTGCCGAGATAGCTCCAAAAACTCCCACAGGAGCTAACCACATACTGTAGCCGACCATCTTCAAAACGGCATGAGCAAGGATATCCAAACCTTTGATAATCTGTTTAGTATAGTTCTCTCCCATATTGGCAAGAGCTATTCCGAACATAACGGAGAAAACCACAATCTGAAGAATTTCATTTGTAGCAAATGCTTCAAAGAGACTTTTAGGAATCAGATGCTTCACAAAATCCTCCAGCGTCAAACCTCGTGAATGACTCATTAGATCGGAAGCGGACGAGACGTCGGTAATCGGGAATTTTGTGACATGACCCGGCTCCAGCCAGTTCACGAATAAAAGTCCAATCATCAGAGACACAAGCGATGCCGAAATAAACCAAAGCATTGCCTTTGTCCCGACCCTGCCAATCATTTTAATATCGCTCATTTTTGCAATACCAACAACAAGAGTCGAGAAAACCAATGGAGCAATGATCATTTGAATCAAACGGATAAAAACTGTTCCGAGAAGACTGATTCTTTGAGCAAAAATCTTTGCCGATTCAGCATGATGCGTATGCACAAGCCCTCCTAAAATTACACCAAGTATAAGCGCTATAATAATGGCTATAAACAGTTTATTTTTCCCTTTCATCATTTTGCAGTGATTATTTGAAATTTATGTACAATACGCTATTTTTCTTTCTTAACACATTCAACTGCAAATATAGATGAAATTTTTCGGATTTTACATTCACAGTTTAAAATGTATTTAAAAAATTCAAGAAAGGAGACTTGCATGTGTCTCTAATAAAAAATAAGTTCACATATTTTGTTCTTTGCTCGACTTTTACTACCTTTGCGCCCTGATTTTTAAAAATCAATTGCAATTTTTAAACAAAATGATAAAAATAACATTTCCGGACGGCTCGGTAAGAGAGTTTGCGCCGGGCATTACTTCGCTTGAAATAGCAGAGAACATAAGCCCTCGACTTGCAGAGAATGTGTTGGCTGCCAAGGTGAACGGTGAAGTATGGGATTTATCCCGTCCGCTCAATAATGATTCTATTTTACAACTATTGAAATGGGAAGACGAAGACGGCAAACATGCCTATTGGCATTCAAGCGCCCATCTGATGGCCGAAGCATTGCAGGAACTATATCCCAATGTGAAATTCGGGATAGGGCCAGCAGTTGAAAACGGCTTTTACTATGATGTTGATTTAGGGGACGATACTGTTTCTGACGAAGATTTTGCAAATATTGAAACAAAAATGCTCGAACTGTCAGCAAAAAAGGAAACTATCCAACGAAAGGACATTTCAAAGAAAGATGCCCTTAAAATGTTCGGCGACAGGAAAGAAGTATATAAAACCGAGTTAATCAGCGAGTTGGAAGACGGACATATCACGACTTATACGCAGGGTAATTTCACTGACCTATGTCGCGGGCCTCATCTGCCCGATACCTCTTACATCAAGGCAATCAAGATAATGAGCGTAGCCGGAGCCTATTGGCGCGGTGACATGGAACGTAAACAACTGACACGTATCTACGGCATCACTTTCCCAAAGAAAAAAATGCTGGACGAATACCTTGTGTTACTCGAAGAAGCGAAGAAACGTGACCATCGCAAAGTTGGTAAAGAGCTGGAACTCTTCACTTTTTCAAGTGCAGTTGGCGCCGGTTTACCGATGTGGTTGCCTCGTGGCACTCAGTTGCGTCTCAAATTGGAAGAATATCTGAAAAGGATACAAAAAAAATATGGCTATGAGCAGGTGATGACACCTCATATAGGTGGTAAACAGCTATATGTCATTTCCGGCCATTACGAAAAGTACGGTAAAGATTCATTTCAGCCGATAAAGACGCCGCAGGAGGGCGAGGAGTTTTTATTGAAACCAATGAATTGCCCACATCATTGCGAGATGTACAAAGCATTTCCAAGGTCCTACAAAGACCTGCCGGTGCGTTTTGCCGAATTTGGGACTGTATACCGTTACGAGCAAAGCGGTGAACTTCATGGACTTACACGAGTAAGAGGATTCACTCAAGACGATGCCCATCTCTTTTGCCGTCCCGACCAGTTGAAGGAAGAATTTCTCAAGGTTATGGATATAGTTTTCATCATCTTCAAAGCGCTTGATTTTGAGAATTTTGAAGCACAAATTTCGTTACGTGATCCCGGTGACAAGGATAAATATATAGGTTCCGATGAGAACTGGGAAAAGGCCGAAAGCGCTATCATTGAGGCATGTGAAGAAAAAGGGCTGCCGGCCAAAGTAGTGTTGGGTGAAGCAGCATTCTATGGTCCCAAACTTGATTTTATGGTCAAGGACGCCATCGGACGTCGTTGGCAGTTGGGCACTATCCAGGTGGACTATAACTTGCCTGAACGGTTTGAACTGGAATACACCGGCGAGGACAACAGGAAACATCGACCTGTAATGATCCATCGTGCCCCGTTCGGTTCTATGGAACGATTTGTAGCTGTGCTGATTGAACATACAGGAGGTAAATTCCCGTTATGGCTGACGCCCGATCAGGTTGTTATCTTGCCGCTCAGCGAGAAATTTAATGAATATGCGTATCATGTTGCCACTCAATTGGAACAAAATGACATACGCGTGAAGGTCGATGACAGGAATGAGAAAATCGGACGTAAAATACGTGATAATGAGCTGAAAAGGATTCCTTATCTGCTGATTGTCGGAGAAAAGGAATCAGAAAATGCAACTGTTTCGGTAAGAAAACAGGGCGAAGGTGATAAAGGTTCGATGAATATTACTACCTTTGCGGCGCAAATCGCGTCCGAAGTGGACGAGATGATGAATAAATGGGAAAAATAGCAACAATAAAGCAGGCATTTTTCGGATGACAACGATCAGTTGACACCGGAAAAGACATGCATCTATAAACCAAATAAGAAGGGAGGAAAGATAATTATTTGAATGAGAAACGATCAGACAAAGGAGTTGTACAGGATTAATGAGCGGATTCGAGTTCCCGAAGTGCGCATCGTAGGTGAAAACATTACCAACGGTGTGTATCCTATTAATAAAGCATTACAAATGGCTGAAGATATGGGACTTGACCTTGTGGAAATCTCTCCTAACGCCAACCCGCCTGTTTGCCGGATCACAGACTACCAGAAATTTCTATATCAGCAAAAGAAACGTCAGAAAGAGCAGAAAGCAAAATCGGTGAAAGTTGTTGTAAAAGAAATCCGTTTTGG
>JAITMM010000012.1 GCA_031277335.1 Tannerella sp.
CATTTCAGGTTAATGGAAGGTGTTAATAGTCAAGATTATAAAACAAGTGTCTTACTCAATGACTCCGTCCTCTCTGCTAAAAGTCAATATCGCCTCGAACGTGAAGTTCAATTGACAAAAGCATCAAATCCGCTCGCTACATTTATGATTGAATATAATGGACAGCGCTATGTGAGAGGTGTTCCTGTAACGTATCCGTAATTTTTCCGCCGCTATTCCTACGGAGTGACAGTCGGTCGGCGTATTTTGCGATTTCTAAGTATTTCTGCAAAAGAATTGAAATCTTTATTAAACATCAGGCCAACGCCTTGACGCGTTTGAGCCTTACGAGTGTAACGATACATCTCGTTGGCATGATTGTATGCTTTTAGTCTGATTTCGCCGCTTGGCGTCAGTTTGTATTCAAGATCAAATTCGCCGATAAAAGCATTAGTGTTGATGTAGTTATTCTTATATCCGAAATTACCGTTGAATAGCAGCCGGTTATCTAATAACTGACTTGACAGCAGCATCTCAACCTCGGTGTCTGTGACGCCATCCTGCCGCGAGCGTATATTTGTGCCTATCTGTACTTTATCTGTCAGGCTATTCAACAGATAGGACAGTTGGGCTGAAAGCGCCGACGAAGCTACTCTGCTAAATTCGTTGGAGTTAGCTCCTTCAGAATAGTCGGGCGTGTAGAATCTGTTCAGAACTAAAAGGTAAATGATTTGGCGCATCATCATCTCGTCTGTGTTTATAACCGATTTGACTTGACGTTCCAATTCTGTTGACGAATTTGGAAATTTCATATCAAAAGAGATATCAGGGCTTTGCAATCTTCCTGTAAGGTTCAGGATGCAGTTGACAGGCACGCTCGTACGAACGGCTTCCTGAGCTAACGACTGGTCCAGGTCTTCGACGTCGGCTGTCAGAAAGTATACGGCATTGATATTTAGATTGGCTTCCATAGGGTTGCCGCTGAAATCGACTCGACTACCGTCACTCAGTAGAAATTCCTTGTATATAAGCTGTTGCAAACTGAAATTATACGTCCCACTCTGGAAAGTATACGCTCCGTGCACAGCCAAATCCGTCTTTGAACCATATTCCACCATTATATTGCCGCTCCCGTTGGCTTTGATTTTGTCACCGCTGACGGGGTCCATCATCAGTTCTATATTAGCATCAGGCGTGGCTTCTACCATGCAATTGATTCTGTATTCGGTGCCTTCATTTGACGTCTGCACTGATGGACTGACAGTTAAACTATCGATTGATTTTACATTATCCGATGATTGATTTTTAAAAACAATGAAGTCATAACTATCTACCGCATTGTTATTCATAAAATTAAAACCTATGCTCGACTTTGGATTGCTGCGTACATTTGCCTGAATGTTTACAAATTTTTCCGTGCCCTCAATTTGAGCCGATCCATCTCCATATACTGTCCCGTAAATCTGCGGATTGATTCTCTCTGAAGTATCATAAATCAACATATTCCGCGTGCTGACATTAACATTATAAGCGAAATCTTCTAAAAAATGATGGGTTACGTCAAAACTCACCGTTCCTTCATTTCCATCTTTATCTTTGACAATCAGGTTTTTCGCCTGTATCAATTCGGGATATATGTATATTGAGTCGGAAAAAGTATATTCCGTATTGAGGAAGTTGACGCCTATCTTGCCTTCCGATACATAGACTTTGCCGTCGAACGTCAGATCACTGAATGAGCCTCCCAAATGAAGCGTTCCGTAGCCTCTACCTTCGATTTTATTACTAAAAGCCTTAAAATAAGGATATAAAAGCGCCAAATCTACATCGTCTGCTTCAAAGATCAGCGATAATCCCTGTTTTTCTCCAATAGGATAGATATATCCGTTGACATCGGTGTAGATTGAATCGGTTTTATAAACTGTACCGAGCATCAGAATGCCTTCCTCCTGGTTGTCCCATTCGCTGAATAGTTTTAACTTCCCCTGTACCACTTGGTTAAAAGCAAAATTCTCTACTTCCAAGTCTGTGTTTATAATACGGCTGCCGAACACATCGGTAACATGAACAACGCCTGTGGCCTTTCCTCCAAATTTAAGTGCATTAACATTAACGACATCAAATATATAGCTGAGTTCAAGATCATTAAGCTCAATCTGAAGTGTCTCCTTTTTATTGATTGAAGAAATAACTCCATTTATTTTAAGATATTGAAAATCTTTTGAAAAATAAAAGTTGTCAACATAAGTATTTCCATCGAAAATAGTAATCGAGGCCGGTTCCAATTTCCATATTGAGTCATTGATGATGATGTCGCTTGGATTTAAGGTGATTTCCGTACGCAGTTTTTGTTCTGTATCTGATTCGTTTTCAGCTATAAAGAGGGTAGAAGTAGAAATGTTGACGTCAATACCTTTATTCCGGTTGTTTGCGAGTGAAAGCATTGCATCTATTCGGTCGTCAAAGGCATCAGCCTTGAGCGATAGCTGATTATGCGAGCCGTTTTTATGCAGATGCACGAGATCAGTCTGAAGTTTAATCCTGTCTTGATTGTTGTCGCAGACGATATTAAAGGACTCCAGCTTAGCTGCACCTATATTTATTTTTGGAAGCATGACGCTAAGGCTGAATTGATTACTATGATTATCATATTGACCGGCAATTTCTCCCTGTTTTAAGACAGTGACCGGCAACTTTAAGGTTTTAGACAGTGCTTCTGTGTTTTCAACAGTTAAATGAAGTGAAAACACATTATCCATCAATTGATTGTCTTCCTGTAATACATTCGTCAGCGATGGTAAATAGCGTTTGCCTGTATTCAGAAACGAGGATAGAAGCGTTGAAAAGGAATAGGCGCCTGTAACCTCGCCGTTAAGCAGGTCGGAATGGACCGACAGAGTTCTGCTTTCCGTATTACCTTCAGTTTTGAGTTGAAATGATTTTATCGTAAAACTGTCAGGCTGAGTGTAAAACAAAAGATTGTCGATGTCAATTTGCCCTTCAAAATTATCAATCGCGTTGCCTGTAAAATTGGCACCTATGGTAAATGAAATATTCGGATTTTTATATTTATCAGTCAAAAATAATTTGTCCGGTTTGAATTCAGACAAACTTGCAGCAAAATTAAACACAGAATTTTCAGCATTATTTTTAAATAATCCGTTGGCAGATAACTTTCCGTTCGGATCATCAATTTCTATTGAGCCGTTAAATTCATCTTCCTTGAAATTTCCGGCAACAATGATATGGTCATATCTGTATTTTTTATAATCAAAATCTTGAATATCAGCTATAACCTCCCCTGAAAAGCGTCCGTTGACAGGACGTGAGGCATCCAAATCCATGTCAAAACGGACTGAACCGAACGGATTACCTTCTTCAAATAACTGATTGACAATCAATTCTGAAGAAGCTAAACGCCCATTCATAAAAAAGGCAATATTTTCTTTCTTATTGTGTCCCAGGGACATATCCATATTGAGCGATCCGATATCGGAAGTAAGTTTGCCATAAGCAACCAGATAATCCATAAATCCGGAAATTTCTCCGGTAAAATCCAAATTACCTAATTGAGCTACAGGTCGCGGCAAAGCAACCTGATTTTCTTGCAATCCTGCTGCAATCGTTTCCAATCCACTTGATGTCAGATGAATATGTATATTTCCCAATAGATAGACTTCTTCAGGATTTGTCAACCCCTTCACGCTCATCTTTCCGTTGACGGACAATGTCCCGTTTTGCTGCATCGCCAATTCGTCTAAAGATAAATCATTTATAGTGCCTGTAATTTGAGCCGAAAGACGGATTATTTCAGGAAAACGCTGTAAAGCAGGGATAAAGGCAGAAAAATCTCTTGGGCTGATTTTAGAATTGACTATCTGCATGGAGAGTGGCGCCTTGTCTACAAATTGGGATAAACTGTCTACTTCATTGTAGCTTATTGATGTATTATCTAATTGTAACTGCGTGTTTGGCAGACGAATATCCGCATTTGTGATATAAAGACTGTCCCTGTTGCCGGTCACATTCAACGAAAGTTGGTCCAACGTGAAACCTGAATCTTCTTCTAACCTTAATTTTCTGATATTTAGGTTAATACTATCTTTTTGAAGTGCTTTGACGGCAAACGACCCGTTGAGATTTTGTATGGAAATATGATGCGGATTAAATTTGTTAAGATGAATGGGCATTTGTGTGACGTCATAGTTTATATTACCGTTTCTTATCTCTATAGTATTTATTTTAAGGTCTATAACAGATTGTTTCGTCGTGTCTGACGACGAAAAGGCATCGATTACAAACTGCAGATTGAGCGTATCTGACGGTGTTTTTTTACTTAGGTTAAGGTCGAATCCGAATAGACGCACATTAGTAATGACCCATTTATGTTGAAATAGAGGTAGAATTTTAAAACCTGCCGATATATGGTCTGCACGAAACAACAAATTTCCCGTTCGATCGTCCATAGTTACATCTCCCAATACCAACCGATTGAGCCAGCTGACATTAACTTTACCCACCTTGACCGGTACGTTCAATCCGGCTGACAATCTTTCACTTGCCTCGATGGCCATCTTTTCCTGAACAGACGGAATCTGCACCACTATAGCAGGTAGTAGATATAAAATACACCCAAGAGAAAGTAAGGTGATGACTATGTATTTGAATACTTTAATATCTTTCGAAATTTTACTCCACAAAATTAAGCATAATAGCGATAGTTTTTGTTATTTTGCACAGTTTTTTTGTGATGTTGATGAAAGAAAATCAGACGGCAGATAGAGATTAGTTTAGTTATTATGCTGATGATTAGTTGGTTGTATGCTAAATTGAATGAATAAAAATGATGAATATAAATATATTAGGAATAGAGACTTCGTGCGATGATACGTCGGCAGCCGTATTACGCAATGATATTTTGCTGTCCAATGTGATCGCAGGTCAGGCAGTGCACGAAGCGTTTGGCGGAGTTGTACCTGAGTTGGCTTCGCGCGCACATCAGCAAAATATCATACCTGTCGTTTCCGAGGCTATTCGGCGTGCTGGCATTGACAAGTCGGAGTTGAACGCCATAGCATTTACGCGCGGGCCTGGTTTGCTGGGTTCGTTGCTGGTCGGCACGTCATTTGCCAAAGGGCTGGCAGCAGCTTTGCATATTCCGATGATAGAAGTTAATCATCTTCAGGCACATGTATTGGCTCATTTCATCAAAAACACGCCCGATGAACATCGGCAGCCGCAGTTTCCATTCCTCTGCCTGCTGGTTTCGGGCGGTAACTCTCAGATTATAAAGGTAAATACTTATAATGATATGGAAGTTATCGGACAAACGATTGATGATGCAGCAGGTGAAGCATTTGATAAGTGTGCGAAAGTCATGGGATTAGGATACCCCGGCGGGCCTGTTGTCAATCGCCTGGCCAATGAGGGCAATCCCAAGGCATTTCGTTTCAGCAAACCGCATATACCCGGCTACGACTACAGTTTCAGCGGGCTGAAAACTTCTTTCTTGTATACGCTGCGCGATGCATTGAAGGAAGACCCTGATTTTGTGGAACATAATAAAGCCGATTTGTGTGCTTCCCTGCAAACCACCGTTGTAGATATTCTGATGGATAAATTGCTTAAAGCAGCCAATGATTTGGGAATGAAAGAGATCGCAGTTGCCGGAGGCGTTTCGGCCAATTCCGGTTTGCGGGATGCATTTCGCGAATATGCCAACAAATACGGATGGAATATCTACCTGCCTCCCAACGCTTTCACGACAGATAATGCCGCGATGGTGGCGATGAGCGGTTATTTCAAATATATGGACGGGGTTTTTTGTTCGATGGAGGCGACTCCGTTTGCGAGGGTAGAAGTGTAGGATTCAATGTTCAAAGTTCAATGTTTAAATTGTTTCAGCATGAATGGGTACAATGTAGGGGCGAAATGCTTTCGCCCTTATTCGACATAGCACCTCGATCATTTACTCAATCATTCAATTACTCAGTTATTATTTATGGATGTTTCAATTATCACAATAGGTGATGAATTAATGATCGGCCAAGTGGTCGATACAAATTCGGCTTTTATAGCCATGTTGTTGAATGACAATGGTTTTAATGTTATTCATAAAGCAGCTGTTCGCGATGTGGGTCAAGATATAATCTCCGCAATTGATGCGGCGAAATCTAAAGCGCCTATTGTCCTGGTTACAGGTGGATTAGGACCTACAAAAGACGACATCACCCTGCGAACGCTTTGTCAATATTACGGATGCGAGTTGCATTTTTCGGAAGAAGTGTATCAAAATGTTGAACGTATCATTATGAGTGGCAGCCGTGTGATGAACGAACTGAATCGCAATCAGGCTCTTGTGCCTGACAACTGCGTGGTTATTCAAAATCGCGCAGGCACAGCTCCGTGCACATGGTTCGAACGCGATGACCATCTGCTGGTATCTATGCCGGGTGTCCCATCTGAAATGAAATGGCTGATGACCAGTGAGATCATGCCTCGTCTCAAACAACGTTATAAACAGGATTTGCATATCAGGCATAAGACATTTTGGGTGAATGGATATGGCGAATCGGCCTTAGCCATCATACTGACAGATTTTGAAAATAACCTTCCGTCGTTTGTTAAATTGGCTTATTTGCCTCAATTAGGTCTGATACGGCTTCGTCTATCTGCTTATGCATCAAACGAAAAAGAAGCTTTGGACTCCATTGCCATCTTTAGCAAAGAATTAGTTAATTTATTGGATACGCATATTTTGGCTGAAGAAGACAAGAATTTGGAAGTACTAATCGGCGAGAAGCTACGTTCACTTGGACAGACCGTCGGAACGGCCGAGAGTTGTACGGGTGGCGCTATAGCTGCTCTACTTACCTCTGTAGCAGGGAGTTCCGATTATTATATGGGTAGTATAGTGGCGTATGACAATTCCGTCAAACATCATATATTGGGAGTTTCAAACAGCGACTTGCTGCAATATGGCGCAGTAAGTCAGCAAGTTGTGGAACAAATGGCACAAGGGGCGCTTAGTGTGTTGGGCTGTGACTGGGCAATTGCCACTTCAGGCATTGCAGGTCCTGGAGGCGGCACACCGGAAAAGCCTGTCGGTAACATTTGGGTAGCTATCGCCAACCGTGACACAGTTATTTCCAGACTATTTACCTTCAGCACAACCCGCGAACAGAATGTCCAGCGCACTGTCAATATGTCTTTGGCGCTCTTACTTGCCGAACTCTGAAAGTTATGACATAACTTTACACTGAAATCGCAAAAATTTTATTACTATTGCACTTTATTAGCACAAAAATAATGGAAATAAAACATTCAAAAACGACGTTTGGAGGTGAATTTGCAGCCTTTATTGACAATGAGCAGGCGGGATTGATTTCATACCTGAATGAAGCCGGAGGCGTTATGGCGCTGGAACATACCGAAGTAGATGACAGGTTTCGTGGACAATCGGTTGGCAAAATCATCTTGCTCGAAATCGTTGACTTTGCAAGAAAGAACGGTCTGAAAATCAAACCTGTATGCCCTTTTATCGTGTCGATGTTCAAACGGTATGAAGATATCAGGGATGTATTGCAGGATTGAATTGGTTCATTTTTTTATCCGGTCCGTTTCGGAAATGCCGCTCACGATCTCTATTTGAATGCCGTCGGAAAATCCTGTCACGATGGGTTTGCGTTTAAATTCGTTATGTTCCAGCACGTTGACAAAGGTATATACTTCGTGAAACAGTTCGCTTAGATTTCCGATAAAATTCATACTGTCTGATATTTACATAACTCCTGCACGCTGTATCGCCATTTCGCCGAACCATACCGAAACAACGGGATAAATGACAGTGAGCAGCCAGAGAATAATACAAAGAATCAGCGCTTTCGCATATTTCATATCTGTAAATACCTTTAAACCAATGCTTAAC
>JAITMM010000025.1 GCA_031277335.1 Tannerella sp.
CCCTCGACTTGCATGTGTTAAGCCTGTCGCTAGCGTTCATCCTGAGCCAGGATCAAACTCTCCGTTGTTAAATATTGTTTTGTTTGTTTTTATTTCCTCGCTATCAGGATTACCGTATTCTCTTCTTCCTGTATTTTATTGACGGTACATTTTTTAATGAACAATGAATAATGAATAATTAACAATGAATCTTTGTTTCATTGTCAGTTGTCAATCGTCCATTGTCAATTGGATTTGTACTACAATTATCTTGTATCATGTAAATCTTTCAAAGAACTCTCTCCTCTTGACCGATCGCGGTCTAAAAAAAACCGACCGGTCTTGAACGCCCGTAAGATGAGCAAAAAGGACTGCAAAGATAATACCTTTTTTGACACCTGCCAAATTTGAAGGCAATATTTTTGCACATTTTTTCAACAATTTCACCGGGCAAGCCCAATGTTTTACGTAAGTCACATTACTGAAAAAACCACTTTGCTCTCAAAGCGGGTGCAAAAGTAGATATTACTTTCATACCCGCCAAATATTTTTGCACTTATTTTTCAATAAAAATGGTGTAAATTTTCTATATCACTGATTGTCTGATGAATTTATTTTCATCTATCCAATGATTCGTCTAAATGAATGGTGGAAAAAGCGTTCAAAGTATATGTTTTTTCGATTCCGCCCGACTTGACGGCGATGGTTTTTGCCGAGCTGTTTTTAGACCGGATGGCTGTTTCCTTGATTTTGCCGTCAGACCAGGCGATATCCACTTCAAAACCGCCGCGTGCACAAAGTCCTTTGACTGCGCCATCAGGCCATATTTCAGGCAGGGCCGGTAATAAAATAATCTGACTGTCATTGCTTTGAAGCAACATTTCGGCTATTCCTGCCGCACCGCCCATATTGCCGTCCAACTGGAAAGGCGGATGCGTGGAGAGAAGGTTGGGATAGATGCCTCCGCCGCCTTCCATCACCGTTCCCGATTCTTCAGTCATGTGAATCATCCTCTTAAGCAGTTTATGCGCTCGCTCGTCGTCTTGCAGGCGCGCCCAGAAATTGACTTTCCAGGCAAGTGACCAGCCGGTGCCTTCGTCGCCTCGCGCATTGAGACTTACGCGGGCGGCTTGAGCAAGTTCAGGCGTGCGCTCAGGGTTGATCTGATGGCCGGGGTGGAGGGCGAAAAGGTGGGATATATGCCTGTGCGTATTGTTCGGGTCGTCGAGGTCTTCTTTCCATTCCTGCAACTGTCCCCATCGGCCGATGCGCGGTTTGCTGATCCGGTCGCGCACGGAGGCGGCTTGCCCGGTAAATTCATCATTGATAGCAAGCACTTTAGCAGCTTTCACACAGTTATTCAGCACATCCCACGCAATCTGGTGATCCATGGAAGCGCCGCCCGAAATGCCGCCATGCTCAGGCGAATAGGAGGGCGACGACACTAAATCGCCGTTTTCATCTTCTGTCAGATAATCCATCCAAAAGAGCGCTGCCTCTTTCATTACCGGAAAGGCACGTTCCCGCAGATATGTTGTATCTTGCATAAAATCATATTGTTCCCACAGATGTTGACAGAGCCATGCGGCTCCTCCGGGAAAATATCCCCACGGGAGTCCCCATCCCGGCGCCGTATAGCCGAAGGCATTATTCATCGTGTTGACGACCCATCCGCGTGAGTTGAAAAAATCTTTGGCGCTGACTTGCCCCGGCGCGACTAATTTCTCCGTCCATTCAAGCAACGGTTCGTTACATTCGGACAGATTGGTGGGCAGGGCCGGCCAGTAGATCATCTGGATATTGATATTCGTATGATAGTCACATGCCCAGGGCGGATTGACGTCTTTGTTCCATTTTCCTTGCAAATGGGCGGGCATGGTGCCGGGTCTTGAACTGCTAATCAGCAGGTATCGAGCATATTGAAAGAAAAGCGCTTCGAGGTCGTTGTCGGGAGTGCCTGATTGGTAGGCAAGGATGCGTTCGTTGGTGGGAATGTCGTCGGACGAAGGTTTATCGGGCGATAAGTCGAGCGTCACTCTATCGAATAGTTGCCGATAGTCGTTGATATGCTCTATAAGTAATTGTTTGTAAGTGCATTGATTGATTTGTTCGAGTGTCTTCGGGATGATTTCTTTCCATCCTGTCGCGCGATAGTCGGGGTAACGATTGGCGTAGGCAGTCGCTATCTTTACGCTAAGGCACAATTGTTTAGCATCTTTGACGACGAGCGTGCTGTCTGAATAGGTCACTTGACCGTCCGTATTCACTATATGAATGGCCGTCCGGAAGTCAAGCGAGTTGCCATTTACTTGACCTTCATAGAGATAGGTGTTGTCGGTGAATGATTCGCGGATTTTTCTATGCGGAGAGGTATAGTGTATCGAATAATCTGTTCCTTGCGCGGCGTCGTTTTGCAATTGGATGATAATGGCGCGTTTAGGGTAGCTTGCGAAAAAAGTGCGTTGATGGGTGACATTGCCCTGACGGTAGGTAACGTTTGCAATGGCGTTTGATATATCGAGGGTGCGACGGTACTGGAGATTGCCGTTCATGTCCGCAATGGCGGGTTCAGATTGGTTTTCGTCGTTGACCACCGACCGAGTCCGGGACGCAATGACGGGTTCAGAATCCTCTCGTACATTAATAAATATATCACCTGCCGTCTGATTGGCCCCGAAATCGCCGAACGACTGTCCGTCGATAGGGTGGATAATACCTCTCAATTCTCTATTGGCGAGGGCATTGGCTTCATCGTATTTCTGTTCAGCGATAAGTTTTCTAATCTGTTCGAGTGCTTTCCATGCTTCGGGACGGTTACCGAAGTTATAGTCGGGGTGACTGCCGGGTCCGCCTTCCCACAGGCTGCCTTCCGACAACTGAACATGCTCATATTCAATGCCTCCGAAAATCATGGCACCCATATAGCCGTTTCCGATCGGAAGCGCCTCTTTCATCCAGTCGGCAGCAGGTGCTGTATACCAAAGTGTTAGATTCTCCTTTGGGGAATTATCGCAAGCATAGAAGGCGAAAAGACATAAAACACTTAGAATAAACGAATTTTGTTTGAGCATTGTTCGTTAAATTTCATTTTTCGTTTGCTTTAGCCGGCGCAGGATTTTTGAACAGCAGCATGAATAAGACAATGATTACCAGCGTTGCAGCCGATGCACAGGCAAACAGCAAGCCCCAGTCGGCATGATTGTCCACTTTGAAATTATTCATCAGCCATCCGCAAATCATGTTTCCGAGCAAGATACCGACGCCCCACGTGATAAATGCCAGAAAACCTTGTGCTTGCGCTTTAAACTCATGAGGAACCACCTTATCGGTATACACCTGTCCGGCCACAAAAAACAACCCGAAAATCAATCCGTGAGGCAATAATCCTACATAATACAACGCTTGCTGTCCTAACTCAACTCCCAGATATAGAGCTATATATTGAAATAAGAGGGCGATTAGGCCAAATGTGAGCGCATTTTTAAAACCGAATTTCAGCAGAATGCTTGTCGTGATAAACAGGAAAAACAATTCGGCAATTTGCCTGATGTTCATGGTGGCCGTGATATATTTGAACTGTTCGTCCTGCAGGAACGCCGACCCGAAAGAATAGAGCAGGGCAAACGGTATGACCGTCAGTATGGTAAGCAGGATAAACCTGTTGAAATATTTGTTTTTCAACGATGAAATCACCTTCAATCCGAAAATATCGGCAATAGAGGTTTTGGATGATTTGTCTGCCGTAGGCGGCGTTTTGGGTAAAAACAAGTTGAAGAATGCGCTGAAGACGGCAACGAAGATGGCGCAATACATTGGCAATCTGGTTGTATCAAAATCTTTCGAGTTGAAAACATGAATCGCGACTATGCTGAACAATGCTGAAGCAATCCAGCCGATTGAACCCATCAGGCGAATCCTGGGAAACTGTTCCGACGATGCGTGAGTCATTGCAATAGAGCTTGTTATCCCCCAGGAAGGCATGTAGCACAACATGGCCAGCGTGACCGTGATCATCAAACCTGTAAAGCCGGTTTGAATTGTAGCCAAAAACAGGAAAACGGCTACCAGCAGATTGAGTACGGCCAGCAATTTTTCAGAAGAAATGTAGCGGTCGGCAATGACTCCAACCAAAGGAGCCGCCATGGAACCGAAAGCCATTGCACTCAGCAGCAGTCCTATCTGATAGGGTTCGATGTAAGGCAACACATTAAGATGCGCAGCAAAAGGCACCCACCAAACTGCAAGTAGCAAGTACTGCATAAACATCATAATACCCAGTTTTATAAAAGTCAAATTTTTCATATTCATTACACTTTATTGAAATAATTCGGCTGCAAAGAAACGATATTTTACTTAAAAAAGCAAAATTATCTTACAAAATGTGAAATTTTTAAAAATCGGCTGTGATGCGGAGGTTAAATTGACGGCCTGTCAGGTAGTTCGGGACGGCGTATTGCTGGTTGAAGACGTCGGTAATCCAGTAGTAAGAGCCTGTGTTCTTGATATCCAGCAGGTTAAAGACGTCGACGCCGAGCCAGATATTCTTGAAATGCCGCAAGAAGCCGCTATCCATCAATGCGTTATCACCACCGGCCAATTGATACGTCAATCCGATGTCGATGCGGCGGTAGGGTGGGGTGCGGCGGTAGCCGTCTTCGTAGCGTTTGCGCGGGGCAGTGACCGGCAAGCCGCCGGCCAGGACACCTTTCAGGTTGAGCATGACGCGTTTATAACCTGGAAAGTAATCCTGAAAATAAAGTGACAGATTGTATAGATGGCTGTTTGGGATAGGCGCTTTGGTCGTGTTGTTGATGGTCTGCTCGGCTTTCATCAGAGACAAACTGAGCCATGAATCGGCGTCAGGCACAAATTCGCCGAAGAATTTCATGTCTATTCCGGCAATATAGCCTTTGGCGACGTTTTCTCCGTAATATCTAATCTTTACATTATCAACTGTATATGGATTGAGTTGGTCTAATTTTTTATAATAGATTTCTGTGGTGAACTTGAAATTGCGGCCGATTCTGTTGAACGCATAGTCGCCGCCTGCAATGAAATGGAGCGAGCGTTGCGATTTCAGCCCGTCGTTCAGCGCAACAACAGTATTGCCGTTATCATCAACGACTTCCACGCGCAGTTCCTTATAAAATGGCGGCTGGTAATACAGGCCGGAGGCCAACCGGAAGGTCAGTTGCTGATTGGCGTTCGGAATGAAGCCTAACGACACGCGTGGGCTGACAATCAGTTCCTTATTATACGTCCAGTAGCTTCCCCTGACGCCGCCGACCAACGTAAACAGCCCCTGCTCGGTACGAAACTTGAAGACATCCTGCAGATAGCCTGCAAACCTGCGGCTTTCCAATTTGTTGTCAGAAAAGAGGTTGGCTATCATGCTGACTTCCTGACCTGTTTGCGGCAGCGAGTAGCCCGACGAATCGCGCTTCTCCCATTCGCTGATTTTGTCGGATATTTGCTCAAACTGCACGCTTGCCCCCCATTTGACGGTATGGGCGGCAGCGATGTGCGAGATGCCTACTATTCCGATATGTGCCACATTGGCAAGCAGTTTGTTGCGTGCATGCTCGTGATAGTTGGCGTCCGTCAGGAAGCCGATCGAATTTTCCGAATCGTCGGAAGCCGCATCGTTCAGCCAGTAGCTGCCGCTGATGTCGTAGCTTTCTTCTTCGCGGCTGTTGAAGGCAGAAGCCTGAAAACCAATCTCATGCCTTTCGTTCAACTGATATTTCACGTTGAGCGCGCCGTATAAGGTTTGAAATTTATCGCGTTCATTTCCGGCAAATGAGACCCTGAAAGTGCGTGGGTTGTCCATCGTGCCGAACGAAGTATTCCGGCTTTTGGGGATATACGTGTAATTGTTGGACGAAATATTGCCGAGGAAGTTTATTTCTAATTTAGTGGTCGGTTTGTAAGTGATATATGTTTGAAAATCAATAAATTTAGGGTCATATTCGGCATCAGTGTCCATGGTGCCGAGCAACGAACGGTTTGTCTTATAGCGAATCCCGGTGACCTGCGTGAATTTGCCCATCGAGTTGCCCACGTAGGCGCTTGCACCGAGGAAACTGCCTGTGACAGAGCCTTCAAGCTCGGTCGGTTGCTTGTAGGTTATATCAAGCACCGAACTCATCTTGTCGCCATAGCGCGCCTCGAATCCGCCGGCCGAGAACTGCACGTTTTGCGTCATGCTCGGGTTGATAAAGCTCAGCCCTTCCTGTTCGCCGGAGCGAATCAATAACGGTCTATATACTTCCAAGCCATTGACATACACGATGTTTTCGTCGAAGCTGCCGCCGCGCACGGAATACTGGGAACTCAATTCGTTGTTGGAGGAGACGCCTGCATACGTCACGACGATGCTTTCAATGCTTCCGCCCGAAGGGTCGGGCAGGATTTTGACGCGGTTGGCATCGATTGTTTCCATCTGCGTCGTGTTGCGGCGGTCGGCGGTTACGGTGACGGCGGCCAGGTCGACGGTCGAATAGCTCATTTGTACGTTTATACGCATATCCTGCGTGGCCCGAGGGATGACGCGCTCCGTCTTCGTATATCCTAAACACGAGAAAACCACCGTAATGGAATCGCCCGGCGCCACGGAAAGCGAATAGTATCCTTTTTCGTCCGTCCAGGCGCCGTTGACTGTGCCTTTGATGTGAACCGTCACAAAATCCATCGGCTGATCGTCAGCATCGCGCACATTACCAAATATTTTGATATGTCCGCCCTGCGCAAACAGTCCGTAAGAGATGGCGAGCAACAGGAGGGTATATAGGGTACGAACCTTCATCGTCAATTATACATTTATCAGTGTATAAACGCGAAAAACGTGAAAAGCGTATATTGGGGCTACGAATTGCGCGAATTGAGACGAATTAGACGAATAACAAAATTCAAAGATTCAAGGATTCGATGATTCAAAGATTCAATGATTCGCGGATATAGCACTCGATGCGGAATCTACTAATCTAATAAAGGTTTGAGGGATTGCAACGCTGCGCAGACATTAAGTATGAAAAAAAGTGGCGGACTGGATAGTAATGTGAGGAAAAAGGATTATCTTTGTACGCTATAATGTACATCAAAATAAATATAAAATGGTCATAATCAGTTCGGCGGAATTACGCAACAATATGAAGAAGTATCTGGATTTAACGATTGAAGAGCCGGTAATCATTCAGAGAGGCAGAACAGAGACATTTGTGTTGACAAGGCAGGATCAATTACCGAAGCTTGACCTGTCTAACGCATTGACAAAAGATGAAATCGTAAAGAGGATTAAATCCGATATAAAACAGATGTTTGCAAACGGTAAAAGATGAACGTATATTTTCAGGAAGAAGTACGGGAATACTTTATGGAATTGGCTCGCATTCTGTACGAAAAGGAATATTTCGGTTACGAAGAATCTGCCATGAGATACGTAGATGATTTATTCGACGATATAGAGGAAACTTTACCGGTGAGATTGCGCAAACCGGCGCCTCAATCATTTGATAGATACGGAAAAGGTATGTATTATTGCGTGTTTAAAAAGAACCCGCGGACAAAATGGTATGTCTTTTTCAATATAGGTGAAAGCGAAGGGGAAACGGTTTATTTAGTACAATATATAAGTAACAATCATGTGATTGCACATCTCTTATGAGATATGCTGCTTTTTCTTTTGACGAAGGTCAATTGTAGTTTTGGTTTTTAACTTTACATCCGCAGCGGACAAATTCGTCATGCACTAAAAAAAACTCCTGCAAAAGGAGTGGTTGGTTTGAAAATCTTTTGTATCTTTGTCATATCAGTTTGAAATTAGCTGTCACTTGTTTGATGTTTGACGCCACTAAATTAAGTGATTTTTTT
>JAITMM010000060.1 GCA_031277335.1 Tannerella sp.
AACCATCCACGCAAAAACTGCCAAATACTTCAAATATCTCATCTCGACAAGGATTATCAACTAATTCTCTTACAAAATAACAAAAAATATTTCGTTATAGTTTATCTTTTTACTTTCAAATAACAAATATTAACAGAAAGAACAGTTACTTCCACTCTCTATTTGAATGTTACTATCATCAGTACAGCATTGTCGTCCTCCGTTATTTCCTGAACGATTTTTTTGAACTGTTTTGAGCTTTCGTTAGGATGTTTTTCTATAAAATCCAGTATTTCCTGTCTTTTCTCACAAATCTCTACAGCCGGTATAAGGCCAAGCGCCTTGCCCATGCTTTGGAATTTAGGATTGAAATCTAATCCTGAAACCATATCATCGTAAAAATAACCCATTAGTTTCCTGTGGTCAAACTGATCTTCGGCAGCATTTTCATAATGGGTGCGGTGAAACCGTTTTTCTTTTTTATCATAGACTGTTATAAAATATTCATAATCATCATATAACCTGCAAATCATAAAACGGTTTGATTCAAATATGCCTGAATGTGCGAAAAACAGAAGAGAATATAATCGTAATTTATTGCCGCTTTCTACGCCGCTGTTATTTTCGGTCAAACTCAATTTCAAGTTTCCGGTCAATACGCGAGAAGGAATCAGTGTATCGCCTGCTATGCGGAAGATTGTATCTGCTCCAAATTCCAAATAATAATAGTCATTATTACCATTCCACAGGAAATTTTGATTTGACATTAATTCTCTTGGCTGTCTTGGTATCGGATAATTTTTACTCCAGTGAGTTTGAATGTCGCCCCCATCTCTATTAATAAATTTGATTAACGGCGCCGGTTTCATTCTTCTATCTTCCAATCTGGAACTTAACGCAATCATGGATGAATCGATAAAGGCAATAATGCCGGCTTTTATTGGAATATTTTTCACAAACGTGCCGTCAAATCGAAATACAAGCGCTTTTTTTGTGACATCCTGTATATAGATTAACTTGCTGGCAGGGTCTATTTGCAATGCGGTAATTTGAACGTATTCCTTCGGCCCCGGCCCCCTGCTTCCTATTTTCCTTAAAAATTTACCGTTGCGATCGTATAGCATTACTTGATATAATTCAGATAAAAAGATATTGTTTTCGCTTAATGCGATATTGTAAATTTGATTGTCATTAAACGGGAGATCAAAATCCATTTGAATAAAAGAAATATCAGCCGCGATTGCAGACAGATTGTTGTTATAGTTGGTACAATTGGAGAAAATCGGGATTGTTTCGATTTCTCCAGGCACATCCGCCTGCTGTGAAAATTCTGTTGTATCTAACTCAATTTCGGTGTTTTTGTCAACCGGCCTCGCCGTATATTCCTTGCATGAATAAACCAGGAATAGGCACACGTAAAGGAAAATTTTCTTTTTCATTTGTTAAAAAAAATAAGAATTACTATTTCGATTTTTGAATTACAATTGTATTTGGCAAGAAATTATTTCAATTTTGCCACTACCACCACCGGATTATCATCATCCTTTAACTTTTTCAACAGTTCTTTCAATTTTTGATGCGCCTGCGGATCTTTGATAGTTTGACGGGTAAAGTATTCATCAGTAAGCGTTTCTTTCATGTCGTCCGCCCACCAGATACCGACCAGTACGTTATTGCCTGCATAATAGATTGGTATAAACGGCAATCCACCATTCAAGTCGTTAACGATCCCTTTTTGAAAGTAGTCGTCTGTATCGAGCAACATATTTTTATGCTGTTCAATATTATAAATACCATAAACAGCAAGATCGTCCGACGCTTTCTCATTCGTAAGAGGTCTGTATCTTGGTTTGGCTTTCGGCTTGGGAACCGATTCAGGTAATGTTACATGATAAAAAATAAAATTTTCTGTTACCACAAACTGACTTGCAGGAATAAATCTGATGGCATTCAGAAAAAAAGATTGTTGGGGCCCGAAACGTTCGATGGATTCAAACGGATATTCATATTTTCCTAGTCCAAACACATAGGCAGGTTGTAATTCTCTGTTTTTGAGTACATATATCGTGTCGTTTGTAATCTCTTTTAAATATACGCGATCTTTGACACGTACCGGTCTCAATGCTCCCTGACTATATGAGTTTATAGTACTGTTTTTATTCTCAACAGCATGATTAGGAAAAGTTTTTATTACTTCTCCTTTACTGTTTATCAAACAGTAATCAAAAGGATTGTATCCTTTATATCGGGCATTTGCAACAAAAACATGATCTTCTACATAGGTGTAATTATTAAAAAAAAGACCTTCTCCCGATTCCAATATGCTCTTGAATCCTCTGATAAAATTTCCACGATAATCATATTCTAAAATTTGAGATAAATCTTCAACAAAGATGGTTTGTCTATCCGAATTCAGAAAAAAACTACTTGAATAAATGTATTCACCAGGCCCTTGGCCTTTTTTTCCGATTTGATTCAAAAAAACACCTGATCTCCCGAAAGCATAAAGCTCTTGATTCCCAAACTGGTTACTGTTAATAAAAATATGGTTATCGTCAAATATAATATGCGGAAAAGGAATTTTATTCAACAAACATTCTTCTCTTGTCTCCAACGGAATCAATTCCATCGACGAAAACAAATCGGAGCAATACACACGTTGATAATTACCAATAGAATTGACAATATCTATTACCGGAACCTCTCCATTAGTCTCCTGCCCTTTGGAACAACCTGATAAACATATCAATATAAAAAAAAGGCCGAAAATCTGTTTCATTTTATCATACTTTAAAGAGTTTTGTAATCAAATTTGTCAAAAGTGTCCCTGCTTGCCGGACAAAATATAACGGCGTAAAAATACAGTCTTTGATTGAAAAAAACAAGTAAATATAGAAATTTAACAGAATGGTAGATTCGTCAATAATGTTTTATTTCAATTTTGCCACTACTACAACCGGATTGTCATCCTCCTTTAACGTTTTCAACAGCTCTTTCAGTTTCTGATGCGCCTGTGGGTCTTTGATTTTCAGTGATGCAAAGTATTCGTCAGTAAGCATTTCTTTCATATCGGCCGGATTCCAAATGTCTATGACTTCTCCGTTGCCAGCGTAATACTTTGGGATAAAAGACAGTCCGCCGTTCAAATCATTGATAATTCCTTTTTGGAGATAAAAAGGTTCGGTGTCAAGTAAAATATTGGTATGTTGAGCGATATTATAGATTCCATGGACAAAATCATCTGTAGACTTGTATTCTCCGAGAAAATCGATATATACCTGTTTTGATTTCGGGCCTTTATACACTTTTGGAATGCGTACGCGATAGAAAAAAAAGTTGGGTGTTCCGACTAAATATCCGAACCCTCTTGATAATAAAAAAGCATTATCAGGTAACAAACGTTGCAAGGCATCTCCGGCTCCTGACATATATTCAATAGGATATGAATATTGTCCGAATCCAAATACAAATTCAGGTTTCAACTCCATGTTTGAAAGCGAATAAATAGTGTCATTTAGCATATCTTTTAAATACAATTGATCGTCAACTCGAATTGGATCTATTGCGATCTCCATGGTCGAAGCATATTCTCGTTCCTTTTGAAAGAATATGTAATTTGGAAAACCTTTCAAAAAATTACCCTGTTCGTCCATTATACAATAGTTGTATTCATTTTTCCCATTGTTTGGCATTTTTGCAATAAACAAACCACCTCCTACATAGCCATAATTTGACAATTTCACACCACTGTCAATTTCTATAATTTTGAAAGATCGGATAAAATTCCCTTGTAAGTCATATTCAATTACTTTTTTCATATCCTCAACAAACAATGTCGGTTGATCCATATTAAAAAAAGGATCTCCGATACTTATATATTCCTCTGGCCCTTGACCTTTTCTTCCGATCGGATTTATGAAATTCCCGGAACGATCAAAAGCGTAAAGACTGATATTGACAGGACCTATCATTCCGCCCATGCCGGGAATACTGCGTACTATAATCATACTATCTTTCAGTTTAAGTGTATAGTTGGTACCCATTAAACATTCCTGCTTTGTCTCCAACGGAATCAGCTCCATCGAGGAAAATAAATCTGAACAATACACCCGTTGATAGTGTTCAACAGAACTAATAACATCAATCACCGGAACTTCTCCTACTGACTTTTTATCTCCGGAACAAGCTGATAAACATATTAATATAATAAGAAAGCCGAAAATATGTTTCATTTTATCATTCTTTAGTGCGTTTTATTTCAATTTTGCCACGACCACCACCGGATTGTCATCATCCCTTAGCGTTTTCAACAGTTCTTTCAGTTGTTGATGCGCCTGCGGGTCTTTGATTTTCAGCGATGCAAAGTATTCTTCTGTAAGCATTTCTTTCATGTCTGCAACGTTCCAGATATCGAGGACAACACCGTTTCCGGCATAGTACTTGGGGATAAATGATAATCCGCCATTCAGGTCGTTGATGAAGCCTTTCTGAAAATGGAAAGGCTCGGTGTCAAGTAAAATATTGATATGTTGTGCAATATCATAAACACCATGGACAGAGCCGTCGTCAGCAGCGTCTGCTCCAAGAATACTGTTATATACCGGTTTGGATTTTGGACCGGAAAAATTGTTGGGAATGCGTATGCGATAGAAAAAATAATTGGGTGCTCCCACTAAATCTCCAAATCTTTGTGTAAAGAAAAACGCATTTCCAGGAAGCGTAGGATTCGAATAATTGAATGTATGATCCTTAGGATAGGTATATTGACCGAATCCAAATACGAAAGCCGGTTTAAAATCCAAATTTGAAATCGAATAAATGGTGTCATTGATAAAGTCTTTTAAAAACAGATGGTTATCTACATGTATAGGCGCTAAGGCATGTTTCATTGCCGACCTGTAATCATTTTCTTTATTATAAAAGAAATAATTAGGAAAAGTCTTGATAATAATTCCGTTACTGTCCAATAAACAATATTTAAAGGCATTTTGTCCATTATAATATGTACTTGCAATAAAAACCCCGTTTTTTACACATTCATAGTCCTGTAATGGAAAACTGTCTACCCGCAATTTCCCGAAAGATCTGATAAAATTTCCTTCATAATCATATTCAATAACTTTTCGAATATCATCCACAAAAAGCGTCGATTGATCCGGATTGAAAAATGGGTCGCCAATAGCAATATATTCCTCGGGGCCTTGTCCTTTTCTTCCTATTGAATTTAAGAATTTCCCCGAGCGATCGAAGACCATAAGATTAGATATACCGCCTCCTAATACACCGGAGACTATACCTCCTCCGGCAGGATTGCGTACAAAAAACAGACCATCATGATATTTTATGGTACCATACATGCCGATTAGACAATCCTCTCTTGTTTCCAACGGAATCAGTTCCATCGAAGAAAATAAATCGGAGCAATACACCTTTTGATAATTGCCTATTGAATTGACTACATCAATCACCGGAATTTCCCCGGTGAAATCTTTGTCGCCTGAACAAGCTGATAAGCAAATCAATACAAAAAGAAGTCCGAAAATCTGTTTCATTTTATCATACTTTTAAAGAGTTTTGCAAATTATTTTGTTAAAAATATCCCTGCTTGCCGGACAAAATATAACGGCGTAAAAGTACAGGCTTTGGTTGAAAAAAACAAATAAAAACTGAAATTTAACAATGGGCGGTTTTGATCTTGAGATTTTTTTGTCGATTCAACAATAATTGTTAATTTTGCGGTGAATAGCAAACAAAAATAAATTGAAACTTACAGCCAATCATATTGTTATCAAACAAGGCGGTTTTGAACTGCCCGATATTTCCTTTTCGCTGGGTGAACAGGAAAACCTCGTGATTACCGGCGCTTCGGGCAGCGGGAAGACATTGCTGGCAAAGGCTTTATGCAGTCGGATGTTCTTGACGGGAGAATTGAACCGGGAATATTCGGTCGGCAGCGATCTGTTGCCGAAAGCAGTATTTGTGGAGCAGCGTTACGCCATCAAGAACCGCAGCAACACATTTGATGGATATTATCAGCAACGTTACAATTGCGCTGATAATGAGGATTCCTACACGGTGGCGGAAGAGTTGGGGTTTATTTCAGGCGATGAAGAAAGAATCGATTTCCTATTGAAAGAACTTCATATTACTTATCTGAAAAATAAGCCGTTGCTGCAACTGTCGAGCGGAGAACACAAACGGTTTCAAATCGTCAAGGCGCTGCTCGTGCCGACGCAGATGCTGGTGCTGGACGAGCCTTTCGTCGGGCTGGATATGGCGAGCCGCGAAAAACTGAACACACTCTTGTCCGAAACGGCTGCCGGAGGTACAAAACTGATTGTCACGGCCGGTGCGCGCCATCATTTTCCCGACTGTGCCACCCACGTGCTGGAACTGGACGGCGGCAGGCAACAGTTATTTAGCAAAAAAGAAGCATTTATAACCGCCGAAAACCTATTATCGCATCGCACCGACGACGCCGAAAAGCCTGCACGGCATTACCTTCTAAATCAGTCTGTTCAAAACCCAATGACCGACTTGCGTAACATGCTACCCTCCCGAACCCAACAGGGAAATATCAACTTTGAAAACGCCATCCTGATGAAAAATGTTACGGTGAAATACGGCGAAAACATTATCCTTGATAACATTAACTGGCAGGTAAAGAGGGGCGAGCGATGGTTATTGAAAGGTCCGAACGGTGCAGGCAAATCGACGTTGATGAGTTTAGTCACGGCCGATAATCCGCAGGCCTATTCACAGGAGATATACCTGTTCGACCGTCGGCGCGGGTCGGGCGAAAGCATCTGGGACATCAAGCGAAACATAGGTTTTGTGTCGCCTGAGATGACGGCTTTTTTCGACCGGAACATTTCCTGTTTCGACACGGTCGCTTCAGGGTATTTTGATACGGTGGGACTGTATCGAAAATTGTCAGACGGGCAGACCGCTCAAGTATGGAATTTATTGGAAGCATTGGAATTAAAAGATTTAGCATATAAACGGCTGACGGATATTTCATCGGGGAAACTGAAATTATTGCTATTGGCACGAGCCATTATCAAAAATCCGCCGCTCCTGATTTTAGACGAGCCTTCGCAAGGCTTGGATGAATCTCAAACGGCAGCGTTTGTCAAACTCGTAGACGCCGTTTGCCTGCAAACAGACACTACGCTTGTCTATATCAGTCATTATGCCAACGAATCGCCTGCCTGCATCTCGCATGTAATGGAATTAAGCGGCGGCAGACAGACGGCAGTGACAACAGTATCGTCAGGAGGATAAAAAATATAGTGTTGTGACTCATAACCCGGATTGCTTCGTTTCTCGCAAATGACGTCAACATAGAATTGACTTCACACAAAAACAAATTTTCTTTTTCATAGCAATTATAATTAAAACAATTGCTTTGTCAAAGATTCTTCGTATATTTGTAGCTGTTTTTAATCCAAATACAATGATTGCAAAACGTTCGCTTCGATTTTTTAATACCACCGGGCCTTGCGACCCTGACAGGCATTATATGCTTCCGCCGGAAGACAGGCTTGTCGGCGCGCAACTGCACCGTTATATCAGCGATGAACTTTATTGGGTGCTGCACGCCCCGCGTCAAACCGGTAAAACGACTTTTCTGCAAAGCTGGATGCGTGAAATCAATTCGGGCAGCGAAGCCATTGCCTGTTATGTCAGCGTCGAAACATGCCAGGGGATAACAGATGTCAATGACTCAATGCCTGTAATATGCAATGTCATAAAAAAATACGCATTGGATTTCGGATTGCCTGTCCCTCGAACTGATGATGAAACGCCGCCGAGCATGTTGAGCAACACCTTGAGTAATTGGGCAAACTTGGTGGCTCCTAAGCCGTTGATAGTTCTCTTTGACGAAGTGGATGTATTGCAGGGTGAAACCATGATCAGCTTTCTCCGGCAACTTCGCGGCGGGTTTGCATCGCGCGGAATCGGACGTTTTCCCGTTTCCATAGCGCTGGTAGGCATGCGCGATCTCAAAGATTATATCACTGCTTCCAAAGACGGTGTTGCGCCCAACCCCGGATCGCCTTTTAACATCAAAGCGGACTCTGCCATACTGTCTAATTTCCATAAAGACGATATTGCTCACCTCTTTGCCCTGCGGACGGTCGAAAACGAACAGCAAATTACCGGCGAAGCATTGGATTATGTATACGAACAGACCAAAGGACAGCCATGGATTGTCAACAACCTGTTTATGCGTGCCACGATGCGCATACTCGATAGAGACAGTACGGAAACAGTCACTTTAGCCCATGTCGAAGAGGCGCGCGAGCAGATGGTGCTTGCACGCGAAACTCACCTTGATGCATTAGCCTACCGACTGGAAGAACCGGGCGTCAGAAGCGTCATCGAGCCAATCCTTACCGGCGAACCCGACCCCAACTTAACCGTAAGCGATGCGTTCAGGCTCTGCATGGACTTGGGTCTTGTTGCCATAGAAAGAGGTACGCCGGTGATTGCCAATCCGATCTATCGCGAAGTGATCGCCCGTCACCTGACTTCCGGTCAACAAATGGCCATCCCCGAACCGGAATGGAAATGGGAGAAAAAAGACGGTTCGCTGGATATGGACCGGATTATGAAGGAATTTCAAGCATTCTGGAAGCAACATGCCGATTTATGGGAGGGCGTATCCAAATCAGGCTATACCGAAGCCTTTCCGCACCTGCTGTTGATGGCTTTCCTGCAACGTATACTCAACGGCGGCGGTACAGTCGACCGCGAATATGCTGCCGGACGCGGTAGGATGGACTTGCATATCAAATACAACGATTTCCATTATATCATTGAAATAAAGCTGATTCACTGGTATCAGACTGAGGAGGCGGTTCGGGAAAAGGGACTTGAACAAATCAGGCGCTACCGCGAAAAATTCGATCCCGACACACCCGCCTACCTTGTCATTTTCGACAGACGCAACAAAGAAGACCGTAAACCGTGGAACGAACGTATATCGTGGGAATATGACGAGGATATTAATGTGCTGGGATGTTAAAAATATATTGCGTAAATTTAATTATCCACCTCGAAATGCAACATAATCTTACTCCAGCCTGTTGAGTGGCGGAGTTGGCCGGTGGTATTTTCGATGGCGGCGTGCACGGTTGCGATAGGCATGGAAGTCTCGATTTTAAGGGCGATATGGCGGACATACAATGCCTGCATCCTGTTGACCGGAGGCGTGAAGGGCGGGGTGACACGTTCGCCCAAATCTTCATGCAGGGCGGCGGCGTAGCGGACGGATAATTCTTCGAGCAACTGCTCGTTACCGCAACGTAACACGATCACAATCAGCCTGTAATAAGGCGGATAACGGAATAGATTCCGTTCCTGTAGCTGGTCGATGGCCATCCGTTTATAATCAAATGTCTTAACGGCCTGAATCAAAGGATGTTCAGGGCGGGAGGTCTGAATCACCACCGTCCCTTGC
>JAITMM010000178.1 GCA_031277335.1 Tannerella sp.
CGCGAGATGGCAACCGGCACAGACCGTCTTGACCTGTGCATCAGCTACCAAGACAAAAAATACCCGATAGAAATCAAAATCAACCGCGGCAAACATTCCATCGTGGAAGGCATCGGGCAAACGCTGCGATACATGGATACGCTCGGCTGCACCGAAGGCTGGCTTGTGGCTTTCGACCGTGACCCGTCAAAATCGTGGGACGAAAAAATCTTCCTGCAGCCGGAAAATATCAGCGGAAAAACGGTCAATATTTTTGGCTGCTGAGACCGGCAGCCTTTCGCACCTTGACTTGACACATAACATTTTCGCATACATCCAAGATTTTTTAAATTATAAACCGGTACAAAAAAATATTATATAACAAAACACTTTATATCTAACTTAATATTTCAATGAAACTTAAAACATTTTTTATCATTTTTTTTAATGTAATCTTGCTTTCATGTCAGTTCGGAGAAAAAACGATGAAATCAGGGAATTTACATGTAATTGATATTTCTAAAATTCATCCCAAAAAAGAAATTATCCTTCAAAACGTTGCCGAAATAGAGTATATTCCATTGGAAACCACCGATGAAATTCTGTTAAGTGGATTATGCCAATTGGCTTATCTTTCTGAAAAATACATTGTTGTATGGGAACCAAAGTTGTTTGAAGTATTCATTTTTGACAGGAACGGCAGGATCCGTTCACATTTCAACCATAAAGGACAGGGAGATAAAGAATATACAATAATGAGAAATGTTATTTTTGACGAACAAAACGAAGAAATATTTGTTTTTAATGTCAACAGTATATTGGTTTATAACTTAAATGGCGAATACAAACGTACCTTAAAATATTCTAATGATTTTTCCCGAATTGATGCATATAATTTTGATAATGATTCTTTTCTTATTTACGATAACTCAAATATGTTTTTTTCTACCTATAACAAAAAACCTTATATGATTATGTCTAAAAAAGATGGTAGTATTGTTTCCACATTGGATATTTTTTTGCCCGTAAGATATTATAACGGATCATATTATGAAGTTGAAGCAAACGGACAGAATATGACTATGTCCTTATATATCGATGCTTCCAACAATAGATATTATGGAAAGAATCTTTTACTTGCCGACATTTCATCAGACACAATCTACCTGCTCTCCAAAAACAAAGAATTAACACCGTTGATTGTGCGCAAACCATCAGTTCATTCGGCTGAACCAAGAACAGTGTTGACGCACCAGTTTTCAACGGATAAGTTTATATTTTTGTATAAAATCATATTGGATTTTGATGCAGCACAAAATGGTCGAAGTATCACCAATAAAGAGTTGATATATGAATTTGCAAATAGAGAGATAAGCGAAGTTTCATTTGTAAATGACGATTATCCCTCACTGCCATGGTGGGGAGCCGTTATTCAATTTCCGGAAACACCTCATAATGTGACTGCTTCACTGATACCAACGTATCATCTAAAAAAAGTTTCGAAAGAAAATAAACTAAAAGGCGAATTGAAAAAAATGGTAGCTACTCTCAATGAAGAGGATAATCCGGTTTTGATGATTGTAAAATTCAAATAAAATATGTCTATATGTTAAAAAGAATGACAAAGATTGACGAAAAAATCAAACGCTTTGTCATTCTACTAAAACATACATTTAAGTGAAATATGCAATCAATACAGTCTGTATACAGTTATTTTTTCTTACCAAAAATACAAATAGAACAACACGCAGAAAACAACGATGCCGAGCGATGCGACAATGTCCCATTTATTCCAGCTTGAGGCGATCTGTTTTCTGAAGTCACCTGAGAAAGTGATGGCTTCAATTTGTTGAGCCGTTGGTTTGGGGGTGAAAAACGATACGACCACCATCATCGCGATAATGAAAACGAGCAGCCATACCTCGAATATCAGCCAGTTAGTCTGCCAAAACCAGGTGGTATGTTCCCATAGCCAGCCGCTCATCTCCGTTTGTCCTGTGTCTGTCAGCACATTAGTCAATAGACGTAGCATACCGATCAGGAAGCCGCCGATCATACCCACCTCTCCGGCCTTCGGACTAATCTTCTTAGAGAAAATCCCCAGCGCAAAAACGGCAACCATGGCCGGCGCCAAAAGTGACTGAATACCTTGCAGATACGAATAAAGACTGCCAAGACTCATCATGACCGGTATCCAGACGATGCCGAGCACCACAACAACTACTGTTGCCATTCGTCCGACAAAGATATAATTGCTTTCCGAGCGGTTTTTGAAATTCGGCTTGTAGAAATCTTCGGTAAACAGCGTGGCGCACGAGTTGAAGAAGGCTGCCAGCGAAGCCACCAATGCCGATATAAAGCCCACGGTTACAAGCCCTTTCACACCGGCCGGCAACACAAACTTGACCATCGACCCGAACGCCGTGTCAGGATTGTCCAGCGCGAAGCCGCTTTCGGGACGTGCCGCCAGCGCAGCAGCCACCATGCCCGGAATCAGGAACATAAAGACAGGCAGCAGTTTGAAATATCCGGCAGCTATCGAGCCTCTGCGTGCACGTTGCATCACCTCAGCGTTGGATTCGCCTTTGCGCTGTCCGAGCACACGTTGTACGATATGCTGGTCGGTGCACCAGTACCAAAAGCCGATAATAGTGGCGCCGATCACCACCCAAAAGCCGGGATAGGTGTCGTATAACGGATCACCCGTATGGAAATGAAACATGTGATTGGTACCGTAGGCCACGCCGTCGGCTCCCGTGTTCAGCGTTTTGGTAAAGTCGATCATGGCCGTCCAGCCTGTGGCAATATTACCTCCGCCAAGCGCCGCCAACCCTAGGAAAAGCACTAAGAATGAGCCGAGTATCAGGATAGGCGTCTGGATGGCCGACAGCGTCATCACACCTTTCATGCCGCCCAGCACCGTAAATATACCCGTCAAGACAATCAGACCGATGGCGCCGTACCAAAAAGGCACCCCGAGCAGGCTCTCCATAAAGATACCTCCCGTAAAAGCCGTCACACTGACTTTCGTCAACACGTAGGTGATCAACGTGATGATAGACAGCCACGAACCCGTCGCCGGCGTATAGCGGTATTTGAGAAAGTCCGGCATGGTGATGATTTTACCCATCTTGTTGCTCATCAGCTGATAAAACGGCACGAAGAGCCAGCCGAGGACAAGAATCATCCAGCCCTGCATCTCCCAGTGCGCCATCCCCACGCCGTCTTTTGCGCCCGTCCCTGCCAGTCCGACCAAGTGTTCGGAGCCTATATTGGCAGCAAAAATGGCCGCTCCGATGATATACCACGGCTCGCCTTTGCCAAACAGATAATCCTCACTGTCAGCGCCTTGCTGCGCACGTTTGTCTTTTTGAATCGCCCGCCAGATAGCCCAGGCAACGACTATAATGCCGACTACGATGATCATCCAGTCGAGCCATACAAATTCATGTACATTCCAATTCATATAAATATTTTTAAGCGTTAAACATCAATCATTTCCCCAGTCTCGGCAATCCTGCGGCCGTCGAATAGGCAAAGATGCCTTTCTGTTTAGAACGGATATCTTCGATCACGTAGAAAGCGTCGGGATCAAACGATGTGATTATTTCACTCATCCTCTTTTCGGCTTTTCTTCGCACCACCGATTCGATAATGTCTATTTCGGAGATAGCGCCTTCACCCCGGATCAGCGTCGACCCGAATCCCATCTGATTCAATATCTTAGTCAGTTCAGCACCATTTTTCTTTGTATAGATGCGAAATAACTGATATCCGTATCCAATTTTGTTTTCAATCATTATCCCTACAAAATTACCTGACGCATAGCCTAATGCATAAGCAAGATAGGAGATGATATGCGTGGCGTGCGAAAAAATTTGGGAGATGACCACGATCCAAATGAATACTTCAAAAAAACCTACGATGGGCGCTTTCATTTTTTCGCCTTTGGAAACAAAAATGATTCGTAATGTGCCCAAAGTCACATCACAAATACGCCCGAAAAAGATGATGATCGGCAGTAACCAGGGATAACTATCAATAAAATCAAACATAAAATAAGTTATTTAGCGCGCCCGTCGGCGCAACATTTTTTTTCTAAACGAGACAAAAGTACATCTTTTTTATGTTTAAGAACACTGAAAAACCATAATAATTGTAAAAATCACGAATTATCCACTTTTTTATATCGTTTTTTAGTTAAAAATTATTATCCTGTTTGTAGATTCTAATTCGATTATCTACTTTTGTAGTGATTATAAATTTGGAACATAATACTTTTTTAAAAAAATACGAAAAGCGATGAGAAAGAGATATATATGTACTGTTTGCGGCTACGTCCACGAAGGCGATTCAGTGCCTGATAAATGTCCCCAATGCAGCGTTCCTTCCGACAAATTCAAAGAACTTGTTGAAAGCAAAGAGATATTGGCTTTTGTAACGGAACACAAAATAGGCGTCGCAAAAGGTTCTGACAAAGAGATAATTAAAGACTTAACCACCCATTTTTTAGATGAATGTAAGGAAGTTGGCATGTATCTGGCAATGAGCCGTCAAGCCGACCGTGAAGGATATCCCGAAATTGCGGAAACATTCAAACGCTATGCCATGGAAGAAGCTGAACATGCAGCCAAATTTGCTGAACTACTGGGAGATATAGTTTGGGATACAAAAACCAACCTGCAAAAACGTATGTATGCCGAAAGCAGAGAAAATATTGACAAAAATAACATTGCAAAACGTGCCAAAGAATTGAATATGGAAGAAATACATGATACCGTCCACGAAATGGCCAAAGACGAAGCACGTCATGGCAGAGGATTTGAAGGACTGTATAAGCGTTATTTCGGGCAATAATTATTTTTGATTGTTCGTAACCTATTCTTAACTACCATTCTGTAATCTTAATATCGATCCTTTCTTTTGGTATAGGTGAGGTAAACTCCAGTGTGACAGTCTTCCGGTCACCTGGCATCAACGTTATATAGTTATCCGAATAATGCACCGGCAATATTCGTTCACCTGTCTGTTTATCAAACACTTTAATACGATTGAAGAATGATATTTGATCTTTGGCCGTCAGGCTGACTGTTCCGATATAGTTCGTTTGCTGTTGATTAAGCGTAATGCTTATGTCCGGAGTAGACTTGGGTAATCGGTTCAACGAGGAATAGTCTTTTTCTTTGTTTGTCAGCCAATAGACATTATCTGTCAATGTCTTGCCTCCATCCATCAGAGTCAGTTTAAGGAAATATACGCCATCTATTCCGACAGGCGCCGGAACCTCGAACAATCGTTCCACCCTGTTAGGCAGCATCATCACCGCCGTATCTTTCTCCCAGACTACATTTCCGGAGAGCAGATACAGTTGCGCTTTGACTGTGACATCATGTTTTCCCAACGCCGTGTTGACGAGTTCCACCTGCTTGCTGACAATATTATACTGCGGATGAAAGGGTTCGCAACCTTTGCGAGTGCCATACAGTGTGGCATTTACGTCGAGATACCAGTCATACATCTGTCCGCGCAGCGCCGTCCACGGGTTCTGCGTTTTCCAAATCAATATACCGGTATACCATTCCCACATACGCGAAGCTCTGCCTTCCATGAAAGAGCGATACTGGTCGTAGTTCACTACCTGTGCATATTTGACATAAGTCTCGATATCAGTCACTTCTCCGTATCGTTCAAGATGATTTCCATATCCAAGGTCCTTATGATACTGCCAAGTAGCATTAATGGTCCGACTCCCGCTTCGCGGAAAGGCATTCAATTCGCTCTCCGTCATCATAGCGCGCAGACTCTCTATTTCGGGCGTTCCGACCGAACCGGCTTCAGGATTGAAAGGAGTGGAGCGAAACGTAAAAAACCATTCCGGCTCCTGAATGCCATAGGGGCCATCACCGACACCTCCAATCGTATTACGTGTAAAAAGAGTATCGGTAGAATAGCTGATAAACAGGCGTTCAGGATCGAGACGCGGCATCATTTCACATTTCAATGCTTCGTCGATGTCATCAGCCAATGGCCATTCGTTGCCGCCACACCAAAGGCATAGGCTGGGATGATTGCGAATCATCTTGACCTGATCTTCGACGGTTGTCAAGAAAAGCGAGTGATTGTCAGGATATTCCCACCTGCGAGCACGCGAGTCAAGCTTGGTCTGGTCTTCCCATGCACCATTGCAATCGCCTGTCCCCCAGAGGTCTTGGAAGACAAGTATGCCGTACTCGTCGCAGGCATCGTAAAACTCAGGGCGTTCCAGCAGAGCACCTCCCCAGACGCGAATCATACGCACATTCATTTCGGCATGAAAACGCACTTCGGCACGATACCGTTCAGGCGAAAGGCGTAGCAACCAGTCTGATGCTATATAATTGCCGCCGGTCATATAAATCGGCTGACCATTCACATGGAACTTACGGCCTCCCGTGACCGCGTCCTTTTCAGACGTAATCTCGCGTATCCCGAAACGCAGACGATGACTGTCACTAACCACCCCTCCCTCTTCGAAATAAATGCGCATATCGTATAGATTCTGTTCGCCGATACCATTAGGCCACCAGAGACGTGGATTCTTGACTGTAAGCTCTTTAAAAGCCACTTGCCGTTTTTCGTAGGGTGACAGCGTAAGATTTTGACGCATGACACCTGCATTTGTCTCGCATACAAGTGTGCCTGTGCGTGCGATGGCTGATGTATTTTCAACTTCTACAGAAGTACGCACAAAAGCATCAGACTGATTACCTTCCGGTTGACGTATGCCGGGCACTTTAGTCACCACATAAGGATTCCGTAATATGACAGATTCTGTCGCCGTCAAAGAGACTTCATCCCAAATCCCTGTATTTCTGTCGCGTACGGGCTGGATCCAGTCCCAGCCCGGCGTGAACTGCATAGTCACATTGCGTCCAATCTGCCCGTCGCCGCCTTGACCGCCATTTGCATTTCCCGGATAGTCGGGCGGATATACAATGACAGCCAGCAGATTGACTTCGTTTTCCTTCAACCGGTCGTTTATGCAATAGTTATGCCGCAGAAACATACCTTCCTGAGTGTCGTTATTGATGCGCTTGCCGTTCAGAAAAATATCGGCCTTATAATTTATACCTCTGAAATTCAACCATATCTGCCGGTTGCTGTCCAATGTCCCGACTTCAAAAGGACATACAAACCAAAAGGTATAGAATTCTTTACCAACAACATAGATATCAGGTATCAGATTATTGTTCAAGCTGACTTCAGGTGCCGGAAACATGTTGTTCTCCAACATGGTAGTCAATACAGTGCCGGGCACTTTGGCTTTCATCCATCCATCGGGATTGAATGTGCCCGCTGTCAGACGGTTGCCATCGACACGTACTTCATTGGCGCGGCGTGCAAACCAGCCACTGCTCAACAGAGTTTTTTCTCCTATATCGGGAAGTTGAATCTTGTTTGTTTCCTGTGAAATTAGCTGAAAATGAGCATTTAATACAATCACACAAAACAATAAAATGAATATCCGTATCTTTTTCATCATTTTTAATCTGCTTAATTCGTTTTATGGGGGTAAAAGTAGTATATTTGTCGAAATAAATAAAACAATTGATAAAAAAAATTTTAAAAGGTATCGATGCAACGTTTAATCAAGTTCTTCCGTCATATAGATAGAAATTTATATGACAGTTTTTTGAAAATGATGAAAGTAATGAAAAGTAATGTATTGCTATTGGCTGTAATATTTTGTCTTGTAGCTGGTTGCGACGAGAATAAAGGAGACGAGAATATAGGAGATGAGCCTATAGCCTGCACAGAAGTTTTTGTGAGCATTTCGATCGAATTAAAGTACCCTGACGGACAGCCGGTCTTGCTGGATAGCAGTAAAGTGCTTTGGGTCAGCGAAAATCGTTATGAAGAGATCGATTCCGTTTCATGGAACGGATTGCGCTTGTTTGGACATTATTTGCTTGTCAACGATAATATGAGGGAAGAACTCGAAGGCAGGCAGGAATCGATTTATTTTACCGGTTACCTGAACGGCAAAACCGTAATTGAAAAGAATTTGCTTGTCGGGGCTGACCGTTGCCATGTCCAGCATCTTGATGATCAGCCGCTTACTTATATAATCACTCCGGACGGCGACGTTTCGGTCGATCCTTTTCCGCAGTTTACCACCTTTTCTACGATTGCATTTATGGCACGGTTCGCTCAGGACAGCGGTGCCTGGAGCCTGTGTGCCATGGATACATCCGGAGCGAATATGCGCAAAATCGTCGACTTGAAGATAGGCTTCCAAAAACCGGTGCTTTCCCGTTCAGGGACTAAACTCTTGTTTATCGCCGTAGATAACATGCAGTGGAATGATCCGGACGGCAGTTTTCATGCTTCGATGCAAAGCGATTTGTATATGGTCAACACAGATGGAACGGGTCTTGCACTGATAGACAGGGTTGGTCATACAGATGACGGGGGAATAGGAAATTTCGCATGGGCACCTGATGATCAGCACGTTCTGTATGTCCGTTCTTATGATAACTATTGGAACGAATCAAGTCTGATCCGGTATCGTATTGCCGACAAAACGCAGTCGGTCCTCTCTACCGATGATGGCTATATCAGCAATCCTGCATTTTCACCAAACGGAACGCAACTAATCTATGGTGTGAGCGACGGAATTAATCAACATATAAACACCATGAACGCAAACGGAGGCAATAAAAGGCTGCTAATCAGTAATGCCAACTATCCGAAATGGTCGCCCCGAGGCGACAAAATAGCGTATATCACGACCGGAAAAGATAGAAGCTCGCAAATCTCTGTAGCCGATGCAGATGGAAAGAATCAAAAACAGCTAACATCTTCCGTATCATCTGTTTGGCGTGATACCGGATATCCGCGGGGTGGAAACGGCGATCCGCAATGGACGCCCGATGGGAACAGCATCGTATATGTCTCGGAAGAAAATGACAGATTCGAAATATTTATCATGAAGGTCGATGGAAGCGAACAAACACGTCTGACAATAGCCACTATCCGGGATGAATACCCTGAAATAACACCTGACGGTAAAAACATTCTATTTACTTCAGTAAGAGAAGGGATGGCCGGCGGTGTCAATCCGGGTATCTGTATAATGACGGTGGACGGCAAAGATCAGCGTGTCCTCTCCCAAACAGGAATTTATCCCGTTGTGTGCAAGTAGCATAGTTCAGAAATAAAACTGCTAAACAGCAATTTTATTTGCCTATATATCTTTAAAAAAAATAGATGCAACTTTTTATCAAATTCTTTCGTCATGTTAATAGGGATTAATCAAATAGTAATAAATTTATGAGAAATGTAATTATTTTTTCAGGCTTGGTAATGCTGGCTTTCTTAGGCTTGTCTGCTTCTGAGGTAGTCAACATCTATTCGCCTGTATATATGAGCCGCGAGACGTTGGAAAATTCAGTCAAGTATATTCCGGGCGCACGCGAGATGAAACAAACCGGTAAAATTTATTATCTGGCGCCATATATTTTTGTTAATGAGCGCTATAAAGGAGTGCATGTCATCAACAATTCCAATCCTGCAAGCCCTGTCAACGAAGGCTTTATCTTGGCACCCGGTTGCATGGATATGGCGGTGAAGGAGAATATTCTGTATCTCGACAATGCCGTCGATCTGGTGAGTTTTGACCTGGACAGCAGGCAGGTAACGAAACGTATCAAGGATGTATTTCCGGAGCCGTTGCCGCCGGACGAACTCAATTTCGGTTATTACAACCTTCCGGGCCGCCCGGAAGGATATATTTTGGTGGAATGGAAAAAAGAACAGTGAAAATGAAGAAGATATTACTTTTTATAATGGTTGTGACGTTTGCCCTTTCATGCTCGAAAGATGGCAGCAATACATCATCTGACAGCGATATATCCCGGGGCAAAGGCGGATCCATGGCGCGGTTTGCCATCAGCGGAGACGTCCTCTACACGGTCTCCACCAATACGCTGAAACTCTTCAATATCGAAGATGCGGCAAATCCAGGCTACTCGGATCAGCGGGACGTACAAGCCGGTTTCGATATCGAAACCGTATTTCCACTTGATACACTGCTATTTATAGGCTCGCGGAGCGGGATGTATGTCTATGATATTTCGGATCCGAGGTTTCCTGTCAAACTATCGGAAGTATTCCATATCCGCAGTTGCGATCCTGTCGTGGCGCAAGACAACTACGCCTATGTGACGCTGAACACCAACGTCAATTCTTGCGGTATCGGTTCCAATAACGTGCTGGATATCTACGATATAAGCGATCCATTAAATCCGGAATTAAAACGTACCGTTCAACTTAATGGCCCGAAAGGACTTGGCATCGACGGCGACAAACTTTTTGTGTGCGATAACGGATTGAAAGTATTCAATATTTCCGATCCGTTAAATATCAGACAGATAGATGATCTTGTCGACATTGGGGAAGTAGATATCCGTGCATCCTACGATGTGATTCCGGTGAGTGGATTATTGCTTCTCGTCGCCGAAGAAGGCCTGTTTCAATTTGATTACACAGGGCCAACGCTCAAGTTTGTCAGTAAAATAGAAATACAACGTGAGCCATGAAAATCAATAAACTAATCGGATTTTTCAATATCCGCCGACTTTTTTTCCTTACAATGTGCTTGGTATTTAGTATGATGACGATGCTTATCCATGCCCAGCAATCTTCCGGCGACACAAATTACTCGCGTTATGCCGGGTCGCAAAAGAAATATACATTCACCGTGCAACCATTGTATCTGTTGAGCGGGGGATTGAAATTCGATTTCGAGATGCGGCTGGGCAATGGCCCCGGCTGGCTACAGTTCAGTCCGTCAGTGTATTACCGTGATGGTAATATGAATAATAACGAATATATTTATTACGGACAGACGTTGCACTACACCGATTGGCATCCGTATTGGATACATGAACCGTTTTCAAAACTTCGAGGTGCCGGCTTGGACGTTAATTATAAGCGGTTTATAAATGTCAGACGTGATTTTTACACTGCTGCAGGCCTAACGTATGCCCATTATAATATCAAATATTGGGGCTTTGACGGGTATGAATTTATCGAAGACGGTCTCCCCTACTACGGTTACAAACTTGGCAACCAAACCCAGTCCATCAACAGGTTAGGTGCCAATTGGTATTTCGGTTTTCGCATACCGACACGCAACGCATTTGTCCTCGATATGTTTTGGGGGTTAGGCTACCGGCACTCATTCTCCGAAAGAGACAAGCCGCAGTATGACGATAACTTCTTAACTTACGGATGGACAGGCTTCTCTTTTCTTGCCGGAATGAAAATCGGCTTCGGGATAAAATAAAAAGTCAAGTTTATTAAAAACCGATTCCTCTCTAACCAATTAAATATTTCAGTTCTCAAACGTCAATCCATTTTCGCCTGTATCGATTATGACCGGGCGATTGCGGTCGATGGTTGCACCGAGTATTTGCTTGGATAATTCATTCAGCACCAGCATCTGGATGACACGCTTGACGGGACGGGCACCGAATTGAGGATCAAATCCTTTTTCGGCAATCAGCGCTTTGGCTGAATCGGTAAATTGGATTTGAAGACCGTTTTTCTCAAGCATCTGCCGAATGGATTGCAGTTGCAGGTCAACGATTTGCAGGATTTCATGTTCATCCAACGGGGTAAACATGATTATTTCGTCGATACGGTTGAGAAATTCAGGCCGTATGGTCTTTTTTAGCAATTCAAGCACTTGTTCTTTCGTATCTTCAATCACACGTTCGCGGTTTGCAGCCGTTATTTTCTCGAAATTCTCGCGAATCAACGACGAACCCATATTGCTTGTCATAATGATGATCGTGTTTTTGAAATTCACCGTTCGTCCTTTATTATCAGTCAACCGACCGTCGTCGAGCACTTGCAAAAGTATATTAAATACGTCAGGATGAGCTTTTTCTATCTCGTCAAACAGCACGACGGAATATGGTTTATGACGTATAGCTTCGGTCAACTGCCCTCCTTCATCATAGCCCACATATCCGGGAGGTGCTCCAACTAACCGGCTGGCACTGAACTTCTCCTGATATTCGCTCATGTCGATGCGGGTCATCATATTTTCGTCGTCGAACAGATATTCGGCTAATGCTTTGGCTAACTCCGTCTTACCGACGCCTGTTGTACCGAGAAAGATAAACGATCCGATGGGCCGTTTCGGGTCTTGCAGACCGGCACGACTACGGCGAACGGCATCGGCAATAGCCGTAATAGCCTCATCCTGACCGATTACCCGCCTATGGAGTTCATCTTCGAGGTGCAACAGTTTTTCTCGTTCGCTTTGCATCATCTTATTGACGGGAATACCTGTCCAACGCGAGACAACATCGGCAATATCCTCACTGTCAACTTCTTCCTTAATCATAGCAGCGCCACCCTGCATCTCATGCAGCTTATCCTCGATTCCGGCGATCTGTTTGTCTTTCTCCTGCAATTTGCCGTATCTAATCTCAGCCACCTTGCCATAGTCGCCTTCACGTTCGGCGCGTTCGGCTTCAAACTTCAGATTCTCAATTTCAATCTTATGTTGTTGAATCTGATTGATTAACTCTTTTTCGCTTTGCCATTTGGCTTTTTGTTTCTGTTCGTCTTCCTTGAGGTCGGCAATTTCTTTGCTTAACATTTCCAATTTCGGGACATCATTTTCGCGTTTAATAGCTTCGCGTTCAATCTCCAATTGCTTGATACGACGCGAAACCTCATCGAGAGCTTCCGGCAGCGAATCTACCTGGATACGCAGTCGCGCCGCAGCCTCGTCCATCAGGTCTATTGCCTTGTCCGGCAAAAAACGGTCGGTTATATATCTGATAGACAATTGAACAGCCGAAATGATGGCATCGTCCTTGATACGTATCTTATGATGATTTTCGTATTTTTCTTTCAGGCCTCGCAAGATGGAAATAGTATCGGCCTCATCGGGTTCGTCAACGATAACAGTCTGAAAACGACGTTCAAGCGCCTTGTCTTTTTCAAAATATTTTTGATATTCGTCAAGTGTCGTTGCGCCGATAGCGCGCAGTTCGCCACGTGCCAAAGCCGGTTTCAGGATATTGGCCGCATCCATGGCGCCTTCGCTTTTGCCTGCGCCGACCAGCGTATGAATCTCGTCAATGAAAAGAATGATTTGTCCGTCGGACTGAATCACTTCGTTTACAACGGCTTTCAGTCGTTCTTCAAATTCGCCTTTATACTTGGCTCCGGCAATCAGAGCTCCCATATCAAGTGAAAACAGTTGCTTACTTTTCAGATTTTCAGGCACATCACCACGCACTATCCGGTGTGCGAGACCTTCGGCGATAGCCGTCTTACCTACACCGGGTTCGCCGATAAGGATAGGGTTATTTTTTGTGCGCCGACTCAGAATCTGCAAGACGCGTCGGATTTCATCATCGCGTCCAATCACAGGATCCAATTTGCCGGAACGAGCGCTTTCGTTCAGATTCACAGCATATTTGCTTAGCGAATCATAAGTATCTTCGGCCGATTGGCTTGTCACCTTGCTTCCTTTGCGCAGTTCATCAATGGCTGTACGAAGGTCTTTTTCATTCATTCCCGCATCTTTAAGTATCTGAGAGGCATCGCTTTTTTCCGTCAATAGAGCCATTATTAAATGTTCGAGTGAGACATACTGGTCACCCATCTTTCCGCAACAGTCTATTGCTTTCTGAATCACGGCATTCGCCTCACGGCTCAGATAAGGTTCTCCGCCGGATACCTTTGGATAACTATTGATTTTATTGTCTAACTCCCTGTCTATTACGGATGTATTCACTCCCAGTTTCTGAAAAAGAAACTTGACTACGTTCTCACCAGTCGTCAAAACAGCTTTCAACAGATGCGTTGCTTCTATACTTTGCTGATTATGTTGGGAAACCATTTGAATGGCTTGTTCGACGGCTTCCTGCGATTTGATGGTAAAATTGTTTAAATTCATTTATATAATACTTTTTTTGCCTCAAAAAGAACAAAAAAAATGCCAAACTGCATTACTGACAATTTGGCATAAATTGCGTTAAAAAAACGCCGGACACAAATACGTTTATTTGATAGGACTATAAGGTAGCGGTGTCAATAAAACGATTGTGTTGTTGGCGATGGTTGCGTTTGCCCATTCTGGTGCCGATCTCATACGTTGCCAGTCAGGGTGAACGCCGAACTTAGCCCAGCTTGCTTCACGATCGGCAATGTCATCATATTGAGTAACATAAATCAAACCCGGCAGATCCTTGCCTGCAATTATTTGACCGAAGCACATCGGATTCACGCCGCATTGTTTAAAGACAGCGATTTCCTCCTTGTTGAACATGTTGACTTTACGTGTTCCTGCCTCAATATTAGCACTTTCGTACTTACGCCACTCGTAAATTTTCTTACCGGCAATAGGCGTCACCTGTTTCCAGGCCTCGAAAGGACGGCACAGATAACTGTCATATCGATAGAACATCGGACGTGCAGCGGCTCCGTCTTCTTTCATCGCCTCTACAAAAGCGCTGTTTTTCAATAATATATCGTTGGCCTTCAAATAAGAATCAAACGAAGGATAAACGAATAGAAAATAATAAGAAACAGGGGCGTTGACGTTATTTTCCTTGAAGCATCCTACCTGAACACCCATCTCTTTGTAGAGAGGTAACAGTATGTCTGTCATCAATTTGTCGAATTTAGTCGTATTTCCGCCCATCTTGAAATCGTAAATCCGCCACTCCTGAACCTGCCCGTCATTAACTTGGGCTTTCAGATCTGATAAAAAGCAGGTCATAAACACTGCCGCAAATAGCATTACAAAAAATTTCTTTGTCATAAGTGATAATTTTTTTATGGTTATTTTAATTGTACAAATATAAAACATTATTTTGTAGGTAGTGTATAAAAAATCCATTGTTTAACATTTTTTTACATTAGAAAGGTGCGTTGATTGCCATGAAATGTATTATCTTTACGCTCAAATTAAAATGAAAATTGTATGAAATCGGTTAAAAAAATAATTGATACCAACGCCAAACTAATTTCCTGATAAATGTATTATTCTGATTATAAAGACACTATTTGTGCTCTATCTACACCGGCCGGAGTCGGGGGCATTGCTGTCGTGCGTGTATCAGGGCAGGATTCAATCTCAATTGTAGACAAGATTTTTGTACCCCATGAAAAAGGGAAAATACTGAATAGTCAACCTGCCCGAACGGTTGTTTACGGGTATATCTATCAAAATCACGAGGTACTGGACGATGTGTTGGCAACAGTTTTCAGAGCGCCTCACTCTTTCACGGGCGAAGAGACGGTGGAGTTGTCTTGTCATGGGTCAATATATGTACAACAGCAACTCTTACAGCTACTTATCCTCAATGGAGCACGTCAGGCTCATGCAGGAGAATTTACGCAACGCGCTTTTCTGAACGGCAAAATGGATTTGTCGCAAGCTGAAGCTGTGGCCGAAGTGATTGCGTCACAGTCGGCATCGATGCACCGGATGGCTATAAATCAGATGCGCGGAGGCTTTTCTGCCGAACTATCTCAACTGCGCACTCAACTACTTGATTTTACATCATTAATCGAGTTGGAACTCGACTTTTCTGAAGAAGATGTCTCCTTCGCTGACCGAACGCAAATGCTATCCCTGGCCGAAAAAATTTATCTGAAGATCGCGGGGCTAACGGACTCGTTCAGTGTCGGAAACGTGCTGAAAAACGGCATACCGGTGGCATTGGTAGGTGAGACAAATGTCGGTAAATCAACACTTTTGAACTTACTTTTAAATGAAGAAAAATCGATAGTATCGGAAATACACGGTACGACACGCGATTCTATTGAGGATATTGTTAATATTCAGGGTATTACATTTAGATTTATAGATACGGCAGGTATTCGTCATACAACCGATACGATTGAAAATCTTGGTATCGAACGTACATATCGTCAAATTGAGAAGGCTTCTATCGTACTTTGGTTGGTAGACGGAACTAAAGTTTCAGCCCATATTGAGTGGCTGACTGAAAAAATCCTCAAACGTGCTTCCGGCAAAAAGATTATATTGATATTCAATAAGATAGACAAACTTTCTGAAGAAGAAATAGATATTTTAAAGTCACTTTTTGAACCTTTCAATTGCGAGACGATACAAATTTCAGCCAAACATCGCCTCAACATCGAAACTTTACAGAACGCATTACTGCAATCTGCCGGAATACCTCAATTATCAGAGAATGATGTTATTATAAGTAATGTGCGTCATTACGAAGCATTAAAAAATGCACTGTCGGCAATCCATAAAGTTATAGAAGGCTTGAAATCAGGCATTTCAAGTGATTTTCTGAGCCAAGACATCCGCGAATGTATCCACTACCTCGGCGAAATCACCGGTGAAATCACCACCGACGAAATGCTCGGCAATATTTTTTCAAAATTTTGCATCGGAAAATGAAGCTTGATTTTATTACTGAAAACATCATTATTTTGGACTGCCAAGCAAAAACTTTTTCTTACTTTTGTCGCCGATTTAACCAGTCAATATGAATCGGATTTTAATGCTGACGTGCAGTTTGTTTATATGCATCGTCGGATTTTCTCAACAAAATACTGATAATGGCACGATTGACACTTTAGAGCAGTCAATTGACAGATTGGATGATATAGTGAAAACTATACAAAAACTGAAGATTTCTGGATATATTCAGGCTCAATATCAATACGCGGAGGTCGATGCCGACGATATAAATTTCAAACTTGCAAACCGCGCTAATGCGATAGATAAGGATAGGTCAGCAAACTTTGGACGTTTCGGCATACGGCGTGGACGCATCAAATTAATCTACCAAAGCGGTATAAGTCAGTTGGTGTTTCAACCTGACATCACAGAAAAAGGCATAAGTTTCAAAGACGCCAATATAGTTCTTAAAGACCCTTGGCTGGGCACCAATTTACTCACAACAGGCATCTTTCTCAACCCTTTCGGACATGAAAACATTTATGGTACGATTTCGCGCGAATCACCGGAACGATCCCGAGTCAATCAGTCTATTTTCCCTGACAGTCACGAGTTAGGCTTTATGTTGACATTACAACCGCCAACTACGTCAAGATGGAATATTTTAAAACTCACAGCAGGAATGTTATCCGGAACAGGCGTTAGTCCGCAAATCAGTACGAGAATGGACTTTCTCGGACGCCTGTCCATTACTAAAACGATTGAAAATAATGCTCGGTTCGGATTAGGTGTATCTACATATTTGGGCGGTGTGCAACAAACAGATGCACAAGTCTTTGCAATGAACGACAAACAATTTGTGCTTGAAAGCAATACACCTAAAAATATTGGTCGTTATGCCCCACGACAATATTTTGGTGCTGATGCTCAGTTCAGCATCACAACTGACATTGGCCTAACTCAGTTGCGTGGCGAATATGTAATAGGCAAACAGCCCGGCAATTCAGACGGCGCTTACTACTTCAAGATGACTAAATTGCCAAGCGGCCCTGTTTTTATGCGGAGACTGTCCGGAGGTTTCGTCATCCTAACGCAAGCTATTGGCAGGACGCCATTTACGGCAGTTGTCAAATATGACATTTACGATCCAAATACTGATATTTCCAACGATGACATAGGCGTAACAGATTCACAGACAGGCGCCGGCGATATTGCGAGATCGACCATCGGTCTAGGCATTCTTTGGGATATTAATCCTGACATTCGATTTATGTGTTTCTATGAAAATATCTCAAACGAAACTACAACCGAACTGAAAAACCTCAAAGATGATACAGGACGAATCACTACGTATGGCTATGAGGGTCAGCGCAAAGAGAATGTCCTCACCGTGCGGCTACAATATAAATTCTGATATTACTGTCCGCCCATCAATGCAAATAATGTTGCAAAAGTTGTCATGCAATCTCCCGTTCCCGCTTTAAAACCTGCCTCAAATTCAGGGTTTTTAAAAGTAAAAACGCTGTATAGCGGATTTTCTGCTTCGGGGTTGTAATTTTCATATACGAAAAGCACATAGTCCTGATACTTCGATAGAAGTCCCGGGCAAGTTCCTAAATTTGTAGCATATTCCGTAAAAGCAGCTTGAAAACTTTCCTGATCTTGAAAATCTGCGGGGTTAGGGGCAGTAAAACTTGCCACACAATCACACATTTCCGTCCCTGCTTTTTCACCTTCTGCTGTGAAGTCTACTTTGTCCTCATCTTTACAAGATACAACTACAACTGCCATTATGGCAGCAAATAACATTACTAAAACTTTTTTAATCACGTTCATTTTGTAAAAATTTAAATTAATGGAAAAATTATATAACTAAATAAAAAATACTTATTAAAAACGCCACGTTACTTTTCCGCCAAACATTCGCGGAGCGCCGGGCACAAATGATGGAACGCCAAACATAGCTCCCATATTGCCTGCGCCTATGAGATAATTTTCATTTATAAGGTTTGTGCCAAATGCCGAGATTGTTAGTCGTTGTTTTTTCAAGAGTAACGCCATATTTGCATTTAACAAACCGAAAGCATCTTGCTCAATGCCGTCGTCGTTGGCATCTTCAAACCAAAAATGACTTTTCCACGAATAAGTGGGAGTGAGCGAGAAACGCATATTTTGCGTAATATCAAAACCAACATTTAAACCGAGAAGAAAACTGTGTCGCGGCGTAAGGCGAAAACTATTTCCTGCATTACCTTGCGGATTGCCGTTGCGATCTTTATCGTCGAAAGTCGAATAGATATAATTATAATTCCCAAATATATCTATATAGTTATTTATCATTACTTTACTTGATATTTCCACGCCGTAACCCGTAGCTTTATCTATATCTAAGATAAGGTAGTTCATCC
>JAITMM010000188.1 GCA_031277335.1 Tannerella sp.
CGTTTGAATTTCATGTTTTGCCGCAAATCCGTGATGCACGTGTTGAGCGCCACGCGGTAAATCCAGGTGGAAATCTGACTTTCATGGCGAAACTTCGGAAAGCTTTTCCAAAGATTCAGCACCACCTCCTGATACAAATCTTCCATCGGAGAATGTTCGGAAACGTAAAACGAGCATACTTTATATATAATACGCTCATTTACACGCATTACCTCAATAAATTCATCTTCCAGATCCTTGTGCGACCGACTCATTTTTTTTAACCGATTTCTTTACATATAAGTCGCAATCTTAGGGAAAAAATTACAATCTACGGGCATACATCTGAGATTTTTTTTAAAATTTTGGATAAAAAACCGGAAGATAGTCCGTCATTCCGTGCTTGAAGCGGAATCTCCTCCGCATAAAGAGGTGTTGTTTAGGAGATTGCGAGTCAGGCCCGCAATGACGTGAGTGTTGCAATAAGTAGATTTTTTAGTGAGACGTTATAGTCCTGATTTACATTGCTTTACCTGAATACGCGTAATGTCCGATGATTTTAAACGCAAACAGGCTGTCTTCCAGCACCTGCCCAGCTCCGATATTGTGGATGATCAGATTTCTTTTCCCGTCCGGCGACTTCTTTGCGGACACGATTCCGATATGCGTGATACCTCCTCCCAAGTTCCAGCAGACGATATCACCTGGCTGATAATCAGTAGCTTCCAGCGACATTTTCTTGACCGTCCCGTGACGCGAGAAAAATTTCATCAGATTCGGTACGCGCCTGTGGTCTATGTTTTTATCGGGTCGGGAAAGTCCCCAGCTTTTGGGGTACTTGTCGAAATGGGCCTTCATGTCTTCGTGCACTTCCTTCTGCAAATCAATCCCCAGCTTCCTGTAGGCTCGAATCACGACATCACTGCAGACGCCCTTATTGGCAGGCACATCGCCGTTGGGATAGCTAAGTTGCACGTATGCAGGGTCGTAGGTAACGCGCTGCCGTGTCAATGTGAAGGCTGAATCGGCTAACTGCGTGAAAAAATCAGCCTGCCCGAAAACCGGTAGGACAAATAATAACACTGCAATAGAAAAGCATATTTTCCTCATTTTCAATAGAATATCCATTGACTTTCGATTGAAAGTCAACGTTTTTATATTCGCCATTCTAAAACTAATGTTCCACATCTTTTTCAATTTGAGATTTTGAAGGATAAAATGTAGCAATCAAGACGATAAATGCCACAGGCAGAATAATTTGATATATCCAAAGCATGGTCATTACATTGCCGGAAACAGTCGAACCCATTGCGTAATAAATTTGCCACATTATCCTTAAAACAGTGAAGACTACCGTCCAGACAGCGATTTGGCGGATTAATTTTTTGTTACTCCCTGAAAACAAGACGATTGCGGAAAATAGGATCAACATAAAATTGCCAGGAAGTGTAATTGCCTGTCCGATAGCAGGTTTCCATCCGATTGCAGCCACATTCGACAGGTTGTATACCAAACCGGCTATATTTCCCAACAAAGACACGAAAAATGCGACCGGCAGGATGATAAATGCGTATTTCACTTTTCCGTGAACGGGATAGACAGTCTTTTCATTGAGCAGTAAAATGCCGACTGTCAGCAACATAATACTGAAGAGAACAATAAATGCCGTATTAAATCCAAAAGATATGTTGTATTTGATGCTTAATAGGATGGAAATCAATATGTTTAATAAAAATGTCAGGATGGAGGCTGTCATAAGCGTTACGCCTGCGCTTTGCAGCTTTTTCTTGTCGCTAAACGGCTCAGGGGGAGATGTTTTCGGATTTGCTCCGTATTTATTCGCGTCAGGCTGTCCTTCAGCCAACATCAACACCAGCAGCCAGATAGCACCTGCCAGCGGGATCAATCCCACGAGCAGCATCAGGCCGCTTTTCCCTGTATCGTGAAGACGACGGACGGCAACCGCCAGTCCGGGCAGCAACATAATCGTAAGATAACTTGCTTGAATCGTGTAGTTTGCACCTAAAAACGATGATGCCGCACCGCCATCTCCAAAAATATCTACATGCGACATCATATATCCGCCGATCAACAGGTCGTCAATTGACGCCCCTACGTTGACAACGATAAAGAGCAGCGACAGCACAAAATACCATACCACGCTGAAAATCACACTGAACAGCAAGAACATCCAATATTCCTTCCTTCGTGCCCGCCCGCTAAAATCGGCGTAATGTTTTAAAACGTTTAGGAACCAATTCATTTCTTATCCGGTTTTTTTTGATGACAAAGATACGGATTTACCTTAAATTATTGAAATAGCTTACAAGCAACCTGCTATTTTAAATACCCACGCATAGTCGCACGGACTGTTTGCAGGGGAAATCGAAGGCGGCGTAATGCGCACGCTCTTACCGGAATAGGAATAATTTACCGGCGTCTTGCTGCCCAATAGCGTCACGCTTCCGGGTTTCTTGCCGACCGATGGAATCGTGATGGATTTACCCGGAAATTTCGTGCAAATCACGTACAGG
>JAITMM010000096.1 GCA_031277335.1 Tannerella sp.
GTTGATGCTCACATTTCCTCAAACGAAGAAACAATTTTCGGCGACTGGCTCGAAGGGTTGGCAATTTTCATAAACGAAAAAGTGTATGACGGACGAAAATCGGGTATTCCCAATATTGACCTTGAATTTGACAATGAAGGAGTTAGATACATTATAACGATAAAATCTGGTCCGAACTGGGGAAACAGCAGTCAGGTTTCAAAAATGAGAACAGACTTCAAGACTGCCAAAAAAACGCTGAGAACAGGCAACTCGCAACTCATCATTACGGCCGTAAACGGCTGTTGTTACGGAATAGACAACAATCCCGACAAAGGCGATTATTTCAAATATTGCGGACAGGAATTTTGGTCGTTCATTTCGGGCATCGAAAATCTGTACATTGACATTATCGAGCCATTGGGCAACAAAGCAAGAGAACGAAACGGGGAATTTCAAAAGTCATACGCACAAATGATTAACAAGTTTACCAAAGAATTTTCCAACACCTACTGTAACGATAATGGCGAAATTGACTGGGAAAAACTTGTGAAATTCAATTCGGAAAAGACTAAAATTGATTAATTTTTATATGCTCTCTATCAAAATATATTTCTTTTATCAAAATCATGCAATCCGCAGATACTGAAATACATCCGCTTCCGCCATTTTTGCCGGAAAAGGCTAAGCTGTTGATGCTTGGGAGTTTCCCGCCGCCCATGGCACGTTGGAAGATGCCGTTCTTTTATCCGAATTTTCAAAACGATATGTGGCGGATATTCGGGGTGGCATTTTTTGGTGACAGCGATCACTTCCTGACAGACGACAGGAAGTCGTTTCGTGAGGCCGAGATTCGTAGCTTTCTGACAGAGAAGGGAATTGCCTTATGGGACACGGCGATGGAAGTGCGGCGCCAAAAGGGAAATGCTTCGGACAAGTTTCTGGAAATCATCCGTCCCATCGACTTGAGCGCCGTCCTGGCGCAGATTCCCGATTGCCATGCCATTGCCGTCACGGGACAGAAAGCGATGGATACATTGGCGTCTATCGTTAATATTCAGGAGCCTGCGGTGGGGAGTTTTGAGGAAACGGTGTACGGGGAACGCCGTTTACGGATTTACCGAATGCCTTCGTCCTCACGTGCTTATCCCAAGCCACTGACCGAAAAGGCGGCGGTATATCGGTGGATGTTTGAGGAAGAAGGGATGGGGGACAATAAATGAATAACGGAGTAACTGATTTATTCGGTAGCAGAGACGTTGCGCGCAACGTCTCTACAGAAAACCGGCAATTGTTGAACTTTGAACCTTGAACGCAATGGAATAACCGAGTGACTAACAACGAAACTAAATAGCTTATTATTAGCTAAATATAATTTTACGTTTAAACTTTATATGCTTTACTTAAAACTTTACCTGTCAAAAAAGTTGTCAATTTAAAATGAACACCCTATCTTTGCGGCTGTTTTTCAACAAATGCCCGCTTTGGAAGGATGGGTGAGTGGCTGAAACCAACAGTTTGCTAAACTGTCGTACGGGTAACTGTACCGGGGGTTCGAATCCCCCTCCTTCCGCCAAAAATACTGAAACTCAGCGCTTTGTAAATAGTATTGATTTCTTTCAACGGTACGTATATTTTGTTCGCCCTGATTTTATGAAGCAAGCCATATTCGAACAATCTTTCAGCGCGCAAAGAAGGCCGAATCCGTTTGTTTTTCCGTTTGAGTCCCTTTTTTTTCGTTTTGAAGCGACAAAGTTGCATGAATGATTAAATAATATTACTTTTGCCCCCTTGACATATAGAGATTTATGAAGAAGACTTTAGCAAGAAATATTGCTTTTGTATCGGCTGTGTTTGTGTTGGTGTTCTCGATTATGCTGATTACCAACTACTTCTCGGTGAAGAGTTCGGATCTGCTCAAGACGGAAGTGTTCGAATCGCTGAAGTTGCTCAACGATGAAAATTCGGACAATCCGGAGCTGAAAGAGCAGATACGCAAGCTCGACCTGCTGGCGCGCAAGGCCTATTTTGTCAGTTTCGGACGGTTTAAGGCCGGCGTATACATTCTGATCGGCATGTCGCTCGTCTTAATGCTGTCGTTACGTGTGTTTTATGCAGAAGTAAAGAATATACCGGACAAGGAAATTGACCCCATCGACGACTGGACGATCAAGACCTCGGCGCGAAAGTACGTACACTGGATTGGCGGAGGGTTGATTGCCGTCACGCTGGTTTTTGCATTCCTGACATCGCCCATGTTGAAGTCCTTCAGTGCGGAAAAAACAGGGCAACCTGCTCTGGCTGACAGCCAAAACGCGTCCGACAGCAACGGCGCGGAACAGTCGGCCGACCCGGGAGACGGTGCAACAGGCGAAGCAGGAACAGACCTTGAAGGAGAAAATCCGCTTGATGCCGCAACTGATTCAGTAGCAGGCGAAGACGGAGCCGCGCCGGAAGTCGAAGTATCGAAAGTGACGCATAACAACTTCAGAGGAAACGGCGCTTATGGCATCAGCAGCGCACAAAATATCCCGACATCGTGGAATTTAACTGCCGGAACCAACATCCTGTGGAAAGTGCCCAACCCGCGACAAGGCAATAACTCGCCCGTCATCAGCGGAAATAATATCTTTCTGTCGGGAGCCGACAATGACGACAGGGAACTCTTTTGCTATGAGTTAAGCTCCGGCAAACTGCGCTGGAAACTGTCGGCTAAAGGCATATCGGGTTCACCGTCAAGCATGCCGCAGGTATCGAACGATGCCGGCTATGCCTCGTCTACGGTGGCCACCAACGGCAAACAGGTGTGCGCCATCTTTGCCACGGGCGATTTGATCTGCGCCGATATGGACGGTAAATTGCTCTGGGGTAAGAACTTGGGCGTACCGGACAATCATTACGGATTTGCCTCGTCGCTGCTGTCCTATGGCAACACGCTGTATGTCCAGTATGACAACCAGCCCCGCAAGGTGTTTGCGTTTGACATGGCGACCGGCGCCGAGCGGTGGAACAAGACACGCAACGAGAAATATTCCGCCTGGTCAAGCCCCATCATGATCAATGTCAACAACACGCCACAACTGATTCTGGTCGGAAATCCGGGCGTAACGGCCTATAATCCAAGCAACGGCGAACAAATATGGCGCGTCGAGTGCATGTCCGGCGAACCGACGCCAAGCCCCGCCTACGCCAACGGCATGATCGTCGTAGCCACAGAATATTCCACGATGAGCGCCATCAACGCTACCGACGGATCGATTCTCTGGCAGAATGCCGAAATCCTGCCGGAGATTTCAAGCCCGGTTGCGACGAAAGATTTTGTGTTTATGGCCACGTCCTACGGGGTGGTTGCCAGCTTTAATCCCCAAACCGGTGCCATGATCAAAGACATGGAACTGGGGCCTAATTTTCACGCTTCCCCGATCATTGTCGAAGGAAAAATATATCTGTTCGGAGACAACGGGAAAGTATATATTTTCTCGGCTACTCCCGAATTTAATTTGATTAACTCGTTCGACACCAACGAAGTTACCTATGCATCCCCCGCTTTCACGGACAATAAAATCGTGATTCGATCCGCAAACTCGATTTATTGCGTGGAAGCAAAATCTTAAAATTTAAAAAAATATCAACTATGAGCTGTACATCATGTGAATGTGAAAATATAATCGACTACAAGGCGCAGACCGATGCCATCATCGACCGGATCGGAAAAGAACGCAAAAGGGTGATCCCCTTGCTGCAAGCCATTCAGGATGAATTTAATTACTTGCCCTCGGAAGCGCTCGAACGCGTATACGAGATGACGGAAATAGATCGTGCACAGCTGATTAGCGTTTCTACGTTCTATTCCCAATTCAGACATATCCCCTTCGGGAAACATTTAATAAAGGTATGCAACGGCACGGCCTGCCATGTGAAAGGCTCCGACAACGTCTACGACTCCATCCGGCGCGAACTGAAGATGGAAGACGACCAAATCACGACGGAAGACAAACTTTTCTCCATCGAAAAAGTGGCCTGTCTGGGATGCTGCACGCTAGCGCCTGTCGTTCAGATAGATGAACAGATTTACGGACACGTCATGCCCGGAAAAGTGAATGACGTGATCGACACGTTTCTGCATGCTGACAAACAGATAAAAGAAGAAGCTATGAACAACGACACAAAGCTGAAAGTCACCGGCGAGGTGAGAATCGGCATGGGGTCATGCTGCCAGGCAGCCGGCTCGTCGGATATCTACACGACACTGATGTCGGCATCAAACGAGCTGGGTATTGAAGTGAATGTCAAGTCCGTAGGATGTGTCGGCGTCTGCAATAAAGTCCCCTTGATCGATGTCGTGCACCAGGATGGCTCCATCGTACGCTATCCCAAGGTGAAAGCAGCCGAAATAAAAGAAATTCTGCATTATCACTTCAAACCGGCAGGTTATTTTAAACGGCTGAAAAACAATATATTGGGACAGATAGATACGTTTCATACCGATTCGACGTGGGACAATGTGGTCTGGAAAACGGAATCCGAACGGACAGAGATCATCAACAACTATCTTTCCAATCAAATCCATATTTCCACCGAAGGCTACGGCGTGCTAATGCCCTTAAGCATAGAGGATTATTTCTCGAGCGGCGGCTTCGATGCGTTTAGAAATGTGTTGAATATGCTGGTGCCTGTCAGTGGGGATGACGGTTTGGATTTGCGCAAATATGCAGGCAATCACAACTTTGACGCTTCGCCTGCAATTAGAAGACAGCAGGTGATTGACACCATCTTCAAGAGCGGCATCCGCGGACGGGGAGGCGGCGGTTTTCCGACAGGACGCAAATGGTCGCTGATGGCACAGTCGGAAAGCGACATTAAATACATCATCTGCAACGGCGACGAAGGCGATCCCGGCGCATTTATGGACCGGATGATACTGGAATCTTTCCCGTTCAAAGTGATTGAGGGAATGTTGATTGCAGGTTTTGCCACAGGCGCTTCGTCCGGTGTATTCTATATCCGTGCCGAATATCCTTTGGCTGTAGAGCGAATCCGTTCGGCCATAGAAATATGCAAGGAATGTAAACTTATTGGTGATCACATACTTGGCAGTGATTTCTCGTTTCATATAGAGGTCTTCGAAGGTGCCGGTGCATTTGTGTGCGGCGAAGAGACGGCACTGATTGCCTCGATAGAGGGCAACCGTGGATTCCCCAAGCAGCGTCCGCCGTTTCCGGCCGTCAAGGGACTGTTCGGCTATCCTACCTTAGTCAATAATGTCGAGACATTGAGTCAGATACCGTATATCATCCGCAACGGTCCCGAGAAATACAGCGCCATCGGCACGGAGAAAAGCAAGGGCACGAAGGTGTTTGCACTGGCCGGAAAAGTGAAATATGGCGGGCTGATAGAAGTGCCTATGGGCGTGACCCTCAACCATATCGTTGAAGTCATCGGCGGCGGCGTCGACGACGGCTCCAAGTTGAAAGCCGTTCAGGTAGGCGGGCCTTCGGGCGGCTGCATACCGGCTTCATTGTGCGATGTGCCGGTCGATTTTGATGCGCTGAGCAGCATGGGAGCTATGATGGGTTCGGGCGGCCTGGTTGTCCTGAGCGAAAACGACTGTATGGTCGACATGGCGCGTTACTTCCTGTCTTTCAGCTGCGACCAGTCGTGCGGCAAATGCACGTTCTGTCGCGTGGGCACCCGCCGTATGCTCGATATACTGGATAAAATCACCTCCGGCCAAGCCGAAATGGAAGATATAGACAGGCTGGAGCAACTGGCTGTGAATGTGAAACAAGGCTCGCTGTGCGGACTCGGCAAGACTGCGCCCAACCCGGTGCTGACGACAATCAAGTATTTCCGTCATGAGTACGAGGCACATGTCAACGGCCACTGCCCGAACGGCGTATGCAAGGATATGGTCAAACTTGTTGTCAATCAGAATTGTACGGGATGCACCAAATGTTCCAAGTCATGTCCGGTCGATGCCATTCCATATACTCCGTATCAAATACATTTTATTGATACCGAGAAATGTGTGATGTGCGGGCTGTGTCTTGACGAGTGCAATTATGGGGCGATTGATAAAAAACCGGTAAAGGAAAGAATTATGGTGGAGGAATTGGTATGACACCTCACCCCCGGCCCCTCTCCGAAAGAGAGGGGAGGGGACAAATTTACCATTTGGAAGAGGGGGATTTCCAATCATTCAAAGATTCAATCATTCAAGGATTCAAAGATTTAAGACGCTTCCGTTGGAGGCAAAACTAATTAGCCCCTTGCATGCAAAGCGCAGCTCGGGGATTTGATATTTAAAAAGATGAAAATTAAGATAGACGGACAGGAAATTGAGGCTGAAGAAGGCGAAAGGCTGATTGACATAGCCGCCCGTGCAGGAATTCATATACCGAGCTTATGCTACGCACCCGGCTTCAAACATCAGTCTTCCTGCATGGTATGTATGGTCAGAAACCTCGGCAACCATCAGATTTTGACATCTTGCAGCACGTTTGCAACTGATGGCATGGATATAGATGCGTCGTCCGACGACATTAAGGACTTGCGGAAAGCGTCGCTCGAATTGCTGTTCAGCGACCACATGGCTGTATGCAAGGAGCCTTGCAATGTGAAAGAATGCAAGCTACGGCTTGTCGGCATCGAACATCGCGCCAAGTGGAACAGACATACGCGCTATTCAGGTGTCAAAAAAGTTGAGATACAGCATATTAGAGACAACCTGTATTTTGACGTATCCAAGTGTTTCCGCTGCGGATTGTGCGTATATAACAGCAACAACGGATTTACATTCAAGAACAGGGGATTCGGAATGGAAGTTGTCCTTCCCAAAGAAAATTACGGTAATGTGGACGAATCCCATGCAGCCCTCTGTCCGGCACAGGCCATTTACGTGTATCCGCTGCCTGAAGGCGCCAAGCCCGGCGAATCGAAGGTTTCGGAGGTGTTAAAAGCTGAAAATTGAAAGATGTCTGAGGTTTTTAAAGCTGAAAATTTAAGGGAATGAAACGGTTTTTTTGTATCGGAGACTATCTTGCTGAACGACTGCATCTTCGTGTATTGAATGGGATAAAACGGCTATTTTGAATCCCGTCAGGGATACATCGCTCGGTAGAAAACGCACGATATCCCTCGTTGCATTCCGTACGGAATGCATCCTGAAACAGATTGCATTGTTGATTTATCATAATCATCCATCCAATATATAACGAATGTAATGAAAATTTATAATCTATATATAATATGTATTTCCCTGCTTTTCTCAGCCTGTAATATCGAGACTGGTGGCGGACGGAGCGGTCAATCACAAGGCAGCTGGCTGTCTTTCCGCGCCGACGCGTCGATGAGCGGCTATACCGATGTCCGATTGCCGAAAAACCCTGTGCTGCAATGGGCTTACAAGAGCGATCTGCGCACGGCCTCTTCTCCGTTGGTTCTTGACGGGACAGCCTATTGGAGCGACCGTCGCGGACGGATTCAAGGCGTTGACCGTGAGGGAAATCTATGCTTCAGCTACGATTTCGCTACAGCCATTGAAGCCATCCCCGCCATCCATGATTCGGTCTTGTATATCGGACGTATCGACGGACGTATCAGCGCTTTATCATTATCAACAAAAGACACGTTATGGAATTATGAGACCGACGGACAGATTTTGGCAGCGCCCAATTTCATTGATGTCGGCGGACGGAAGGTGCTGGTCTGCGGCAGCTATGATAACTATCTGTATACGTTGGACTTGAAAACCGGTGAGGAAATCAGCAACATTGAAACGGGATATTATATCAATGGCGCCGTCGCCCTGTGGCAGGGTCACGTCATTTTCGGCGGATGCGACGCCCTGATACGGATGGTAGATTGCCTCAGCGGCGTCGAAACATCTTCAATGGAATCGGAAGCCTATATTCCTTCATCGCCAGCCATCATTGGCGACTATTGTTATATAGCTGATTACGCCGGAAATATCTATGAAATATACCTGAAAGACGGCAAGTTCGAACAGACGCGAAAAATTGTCAGCTCGAAAAGCAAAGACGCCGCATTCATCTCCGTCCCGGCCGTGACGAACAAGACACTCTATCTCGTTTCCGACGACCGCAATGTCTATTCCATCGACCGAACCACCGGACTTGTCAACTGGAAATACCTGCTAAAAGGCGAAACGAGCGAAAGCTCGCCGGTAGTCTGCCGCGACCAGCTGATCGTCTGCACCCGAACCGGCATCGTCTCCATCCTCAACGCCAAAACCGGCGAACTCGCCTGGGAATACGACACCGGCGAACAAATAACCGCCTCCCCCGCCGTCATAAAGGGCGCCTTTTATATCCTAACTTCCAAGGGGACACTGTTTTGCTTCGGGGAATAATTTAGTTCGCCAAAATATAAATTTCCACTTTTACCTGCCCGTTCGCATCTTTATTGAGCAAAATTCAGTGGGTTTATTGAGCATGGTTTGTCCATGTATAATTTTTACTGATAATCTTCAATAGTCTCTTTCCCTGATCAGTAATTCTATACCGTTGATTCGGACTTGTCTTTTTGTCGGGAAATTCCATTTCTATCCAGCCGATTTTCAGAAGCGGGTCTAAATATTTTTTACGGTTTTTAGGATGCTTGCTCAAATTAACCGTTTCAAACAATTCATCTATTTTAATCCATTTTGTTGTAATACTCAAAATTTCCACAACGATATTGTGAAGTTGTTCTTTTAAAGTCGCTTTAACTTTATCACCAGCTATATCGCTAACTTTATCACCAGCTTGGTCGCTAACGTTATTAATATAGGCAATCAAATCATCTAATGAATTAATTGTAAAATTATTAACTTGGTCGCTAACTATATCACTAACTATATCACTCATCGCTTTAACATACTCCGGATTGATCGGCAATGTGACCAAAAAATATACGCCCTGTTCATCCGTCTCGATAACGGGTTGAGGCGAGCCGTTTTTTTCCATTTCCTTGTACATCTTCGGAAAACCGGTGCCACGCCCTTCGATCAGGTCAAGCTCTTTCAGGAAGTCACCAATGCGACGGTTACGGTAGTCACGTGCTACAATCTTCTGATGATGCAGTATTTGCGTATCGACAGGCGGAACCGCTCCGGGATAACTCAATACGGTGATTCTATCAGTAAATATCTGCACTTCGATGGGCTTTTCCAAGTCGTATCCCTTGTGATAGACGGCATTCGACAAGGCTTCTTCAACCGCTTCGTAAGGATAATTATAAAACCGCAAAGCCTCCGCCCGATTAGGCGTTTTAATCACATGTTCATGAATAATATCCGTCTTGATAAAACGCAAGGCATCCCGTAACTGAAGATGCAGTGCGCCCCTGAAATAGTGTTCGGTGAAGTTGTCGCCCACGTCGTCGACAAAAGCGCACATCGTGTGAATCACTTCTTCGGGATTCCATCCTCGTTTGAACTCCAAGCGTTCCCATTCAACGGAATGACCGTGAACCAAGTCTTAAATATTTATTGGCAAGCTCATATTCTGACTGATATATTATTTGTTTTCATAAATCAAAAATTCAGCCGTACTACTTCGGATATGTATAGCACTATTTTTGTCTCGCTTCTTCATTCGACGTGCTTATTGAGATTTTTTTAGCTAATTACCTAAACGTAAGTATACAACCGTTACAGTGAATAATAATAATGCCTGATTTTCTCAGCCATTAGTTTTCTTCTCAAAGACAAAAAATGCTGATATTCATCTATTTTCATGTCGATTATTTCAGGTGGAACACAATTTTGTTTCAAATTATCAAACAGTTCCGTTCCGCTCGAAATACCGCTTAACAAAGTATTGCTTGACTGTATTTGATTAAATATCAATTTAAAATACTCTTCTGGTGGTTTATTGCCGACTTTGATGTTTATTTCTGATTGCATATACACATAATTGGCAATTTGATTATATTTCCATCGGTCTAATTCTTGTTTTTTCAGATAATCTTTTGGGAACAAATGGTGTATATCGCCACGCTGTTCGATTAAATCACGCACCAAAATATCTTTTGAAAGAAAACCTTTATTATTGTCTTTTACTTGTGAAGCAAGGAAAATCAGAAAATATGGACTGCTTGCAACTGAAGTATCCAGACTTTGAACCAACGAAGCATTCCAGTAGGCATCAGACAATTCAGCTTCTTCCCGTTCTCTCATGATTTCGGAGAATGGTCGCTCTGAAATCTGTTTAATATCATAATCAAAATAACTTTCAGGTGAACCGGAATAACGACCTGTAAGAATGGCATAGACAAACCATCTGCAAACATTGTGCTCAATCTCTGTGTCAGGATATCTCAATTCTTTTAATTTCAGATAAACTATGTAAGCAAAATTCAGTGCGTTTTGAGAACGAATCAGCTTCGGCGAAATAAAGCCCGCCGATTTTATTATCATTAGAAAACGTTTAAAATTGGTTTCACTAATGAAATTAAACACTCCTTTTCGTAAAGTTGCAAACGATTTTTCGGCAATTTCGGCTTCAAAACGGCGAGTTTCAAAATTTCTGCCCGAAAGCAAACTTACCAAATCTGACAATCTGCCTCTGTTAAATTGTGAAGTAAAGGCAACGCGGATTAAATCCGTATAATCAGGGTCGTACAAATCATCTTTTTCGTCTTTTAACCATTTCATGGAATTGAAAAAGTCTGTTTTTGCAAAATAATTATCGTTGTCTATTATATTTTTGTAAAATTCTGGTGCAACAGCCAGATGGCAAAAATAGTCAATGGCTTTTCGCATTTCATTGCCGTTATACTCTGTATTTGAAGCAATTTTACTCATCGCAAAATCCGCCTGACTTAATTTAACGCCTTCTTTATTTACACGAATAAAAATTTCCGTAACGGTTTCAATATCCAGTTCCGAGGACAGTTCTATCAAACCAATCTGCTTTTTGGGAATATTAATTAAACCGGAAATGGTATGCTCAATTTTGTTCTCATCTATATCTGGATTAAGCGTTAGATATTCTCTTACAATCTTCAAGATACTGCCGTTTATAACTTGTGAAATATCTGGCAACCAGGTTTTATCTTTTAAGATGGCCGAATTTTGCACTTCAAATTTTTCTTCAACAGGATTGAATGCAATTTTGATTTTTACACGTTCATATTCGCTGTTAATCACATATTGTCCAAGTATCGCTGCCGACAAGGCAGTTATTCGCTGTTGTCCGTCAATCAAGATTTTTTTCCCTTCGCTGAATGAACCATCCTTTAATCGAACTTTTGGATTTTTCCAGGTGATTAAATAGCCAACGGGATAGCCCTGATACAAACTGTCCATTAAGTCGCGTATTTTGGAACTGTCCCATACAAAAGGGCGTTGAATTTCGGGAATAGCAATTTCACCGCCATTAACCCACGCTAGTACGGTCTCAATAAGTTGTTGATTAACAGAATACTTTTGCATTATACCATGAAGTTTATGATAGCAAAGATACGAATTTTTCATTCGTCTACCTGAAAAGGATGAAAAAGTTTTCAATAAGGCGTTTTTCAATTGCTTACTGTCTCTTTTCCTATCGCTCTCCTCTGTCCGCAGTTTTTGATATCGTCTGCACTAGAACCGGCATCGTCTCCATCCTCAACGCCAAAACCGGCGAACTCGCCTGGGAATACGACACCGGCGAACAAATCACCGCCTCCCCCGCCGTCATCAAAGGCGCCTTCTATATCCTAACTTCCAAGGGAACACTGTTTTGCTTCGGGGAATAGAATATGCAATTCTGTATATATGTAAATTTATATATATGCAGAATTGTTTATTTTGATGATTTTTTTGAAAAAAAACAGAAATGTAACTAAATTCAGTTACCTTTGCATTTTGTTTCGTCAAAATATGAGTACGAAAGATAAACTGATAGAACGTTTTAAACAACAGCCTAAAGATTTTACTTTTGATGAATTGGTAAGACTATTAGGTAGTTTAGGATTTTTTATAAACAATAAAGGCAAAACATCCGGTTCGCGCGTCAGATTTGGAAACAGGGATAAAAGAATTATTATTGACATTCATAAACCTCACAAAACTGGTAATCCGATAAAGGAAACTGCCTTAAAGGATATTTATAACAAACTCATAAATAGCAATTTGATTTAATAGCAATAGATATGGGATATTTGAAGTATAAAGGATATATTGGAAGTGTGGAATACAGCGAAGATGATAATTGCCTGTGTGGGAAAGTATTGGGAATGACTAAAGACAGTATTACCTACGAAGGAAAATCAATAGAGGAATTGAAAGCAGATTTTGAATCGGGAATTGACAGTTACCTGGAAGGCTGTATAGAAATGGGCATCTCTCCACGCAAAGGATATAATGGCATTTTCAATGTCAGGATACCGACAGACATGCATTGTCGCATGGCGATGCTGGCAGAAGAGCGTGGTAAAAGCGTGAATGCCATGCTCAGGGAATCTATTGAGAGGCTTCTTGAAACAAATTGATTACTTATTTCGGCTTTAGACCTCAAAGGAAAATATGATGAACTAAATAACTACTTATCATATTTTTACTTATAATAGAGATTGATTTTATTATAAAAATATATGAAGACAAATTTTACTGCTGTTTTTATTGTGCTGGGAATAATCGCAGGATTATCAACCGGCTGCTCGCGTCAGAAATGGAGTGAAGAATCGAAAGGAAATTATATGATTGTCAAGCAGAAAGATGCTCCGACATTGGGTTATTCTCCTCAATCGGGAGTTGCCTTGCTGACCGAAAATGGATTTGCATTTAAAGATTTGAACAGAAACGGGAGTCTTGACGTCTATGAAGACTGGCGGCGTCCTATGACGGAAAGAGCTGTCAATCTGGCATCTATGTTGTCAATCGAAGAGATGGCAGGATTGATGCTTTACAGCGCTCACCAATCCGTTCCGGGCGCTTCGAGCGGCTTCGGGGCTTCGACTTACAATGGCAAAAGTTTCGCTGAAAGCGGAGCGAAACCGTCCGATTTATCCGATGCCCAGCGAAAATTCCTGACGGAAGATAATTTAAGGCATGTACTTGTCACGCGCGTAGAAAGTCCGGCCATCGCGGCTGAATGGAACAACAATGTGCAAGCGCTGGTCGAAGGCATCGGACATGGAATCCCTGCGAACAACAGTTCGGACCCGCGTCACGAAGCGACGGCAAATGCGGAATATAATTTTGGATCGGGCGGACAAATTTCCCTGTGGCCCGGCTCGCTTGGCATGGCTGCCACGTTTGATCCGGGCATAGTGGAACGGTTCGGGCAGATTGCGTCGATTGAATACCGTGCATTGGGCATTACGACAGCACTTTCACCGCAAATCGATATCGCAACGGAGCCGCGTTGGAGTCGTGTCAGCGGAACGTTCGGAGAAGACCCCGATTTGGCCACCGATATGGCACGCGCTTATGTCGACGGTTTTCAGACTTCGTCCAAAGACAGGGAAATCAGAGACGGCTGGGGTTTTGAAAGCGTCAACGCCATGGTGAAGCATTGGCCAGGTGGCGGCTCCGGCGAGGCCGGACGTGATGCCCATTATAATTACGGTAAATATGCTGTATTTCCCGGTAATAATCTGGAATTGCATAAGCAGGCATTCCTTGAAGGAGCATTCAAATTGAATGGAGCGACACAAAGAGCGTCAGCTGTAATGCCATACTATACGATTTCCACGGGACAGGATCCGGCGGGCAATAATGTCGGAAATGCCTACAGTGAATATCTGATTAAGGATCAGCTCCGTACAAGGTATGAATACGATGGAGTGGTTTGTACCGACTGGGGAGTCACCAACGATAACCGTGCCGTGGAAGCTTTTGGCGGCATGTGTTGGGGCAACGAACTCCTGACGGTTGCTGAACGTCATTACAAAATCATAAAAGCCGGTTGCGACCAGTTTGGAGGAAACAATGACAAGGGACCCGTACTTGAAGCCTACGAAATGGGCGTGAAAGAATTTGGCGAACCTGCCATGAGAGAACGGTTTGAAACCTCTGCCATTCGCCTGCTGCTCAATATATTCCGTTGCGGACTGTTTGAAAATCCATATCTCGACCCGGAAGAATCGCAGCAAACGGCAGGAAATCCAGAACTTATGCAGGAAGCCTATAACGCGCAACTGAAATCGGTCGTCATGATTAAAAACAAAGCCAATGTCTTACCTGTTGCGGAAAAGAAAAATGTTTACATTCCCAAACGCTATTATCCGTCGGTGACAAATTTCTTCGGAGTGAAAACGGAGGCACGTACCGAATATCCGGTCAATATTGATATGGTAAAAAGATACTACAATGTAGTAGAAAATCCCGGTGAAGCCGATTTTGCGATTGTTTTTATCGAAAGCCCCAATAGTGGAGGCGGCTATGATGTGGACGACCGCAACAAGGGAGGCAACGGTTATGTCCCTGTCAGTTTGCAATATAACGATTACACTGCCACGTATGCCCGTGCCGAAAGTCTTGCCGGTGGCGACCCGCTGGAAAAGTTCACCAACAGGAGCTACAAAGGCAAAACCGTGAAGACATACAACAAATCCGATATGACCTCCGTCCTTGAAACGAAATCGAAGATGGGAAATAAACCGGTGATTGTCTCGCTCTTAATGAGCAAACCCACCATTGTGTCTGAGTTTGAAAAGGCAGCCGATGCCATCCTGATCAATTTCAACGTCCAGCAGCAGGCCGTCCTCGATTTGATCTCCGGCAAGGCAGAACCGTCCGCTTTGCTGCCGTTCCAAATGCCGGCAAACATGAAAACGGTGGAGGAACAATACGAAGACACCCCCCGCGATATGGAATGTTACAAGGACAGCGAAGGCAATATCTATGACTTTGCTTTCGGACTGAATTGGAAAGGCGTGATCAACGATGCGCGCGTGGCAAAATATAAATGATATTAAGATGCTCCTTGAAACAAGTCAACAACTAACTTAGTGAGTAACAGGAAGAGAACGAGGAGGAGGATGGGGCGGACGATGCGTTGACCATTTTTGATGGCGAAGCCGCTGCCGATATAATGTCCGGCTATGGCGCAGCAGGCGGCAGGGATGCCGATGGCAAAAATGATTTTGCCTTCGATAAGAAACACGACGAGCGACGAAAGATTCGAAGCGAGGTTTACTAACTTGGCTGTACCCATACTCGTCAATAGGTCAAAGCCTAATACAGAGGTATATAGCAGAATAAGAAATGTGCCTGTACCCGGCCCGAAAAAACCGTCATAGCCCCCGATCACGAATCCGATGATGGAAGAATAAATGATGATTCTCGTCTTGGACAGAGTTTTACGTGTCCGTACCTCTAAGTTTTTCCTTTTGTAAACAATCACCGCAATGACGGGGATTCCGAACACCAAAATATAGCGCAAGACAATGACATCAAGATAGATAGCTATTTTTGCCCCGATTGCGGCTCCGATCAGCGAAAAGATGACGGACGGGATCGCGCTTGTCAGATTGTAGCTTTTGTTTCGGACGAAGCGTAAGGTGCTGAAAATGGTGCCGATGCTACTGACGAACTTGTTCGTGCCCAGCGCAAAGTGAGGCTGAAAACCGGCAATATGATACGTCGGCAACGAGATCAGTCCGCCGCCGCCTGCAATACTGTCAATAAACCCGCTGACAAATATCAACGGGCAGATGACGAGTAATTGTTCAGCGTAATTCATTCAGCGAGAGCCGTGAGAACAGGAGAGGGATAGTTCTCTGAGATAGTTCATATTGTCGACAGGTGTCGCAAGCGGTATCTCGCATCCGCCCATCATGATCCAGTTCTCGCGCGGGACTTTACTCTCCGTTTCAAGATATTTTTCCCGGATCAATGATTTTGAACCTTCCATAATGACGCCCACAGGGTCAATATTTCCGCATAGCATCACCTCCGGCCCCATCGTGCGGTGTGCCTCAGTCATATCCACCATCCAGTCAATATCCAGAATATCAATGTCTGCCGTGGCAAGCGACGGTAGGAGATGGGTGATATTGCCGCAGATATGCAGTTTGACAAGCGCGCCTTGCGAATGAATGAAGTCGAACAGTTCCTTATGGAACGGGAGCGTAAATTCGTCGTACATGTCTCGCGAAATCTGCGAACAGACGGCATCGCCGACGCCCATGATATTGGCTCCGGCCGCGATTTGGGCGGCGGCAAAATCTTTGGCCGTTTGGAGGCAAATGCGTTGCATATCCATCACCATATCAGGCTCTATGATCATGTTCATCAGCGTTTCCGATACGCCTGCCAGGTCTGCCGTCTCGGCCAGCGTCCCTTCCACCCATCCGATAAGAGGGAACTCATTTCCAAGAAGTTGGCGATAATACTCGACGCCCTTGATCCGGTCTGACGTGCGTTCGCAGGAATAGACATCGGGGTTACGCAGTTTCAAGACGTCAGCGGGGCTTTGGATTAGCTTTTCGGCCTTGGGCGATTGATTGCCGTCGAAAATGATATTGGCACCGAAGGCCGACGTCTCGCGATAGGGGTCGGAGATGACGCTGATGGCGTCGTGGCCGTGCATTTCAAGGCAGTGCATGTTGGCTTCGACCAATACGCGGTAGTCCGTCATAAATTCGGTATAAGTCTTACCGTAATTTACTGCTGCATACATCATTAAAATCGGATGAAAATACATCCTGCCATCCGGCGTATGTGCCGTCTGCAAAAACGAATGTGTTCTTTTCAGCTTTTCATTCATATTCAAATCTTTTTATCGGGTACAAAAACTGATGCAAAGATATATTTTTTTTAAAATCCAAACACCATCTTGAATCGCAAACCGCTATTCGGCGTGCCGACGTGGTCGCGATAGGAGAGGCGCCAGACATAGTCTATGCGAATCAGTTTGAAGATGTTTTCCACGCCGGCGCTGATTTCCATATACGGTTTGTCGCCCATCATATACGTCGTTTCGGGAAACTCGTACAAGCCTACGCCATTTTTGTATGGGTTATTTTTGTCGCTCCGTGTTGGTCGTAGTATCTCGCTACGACCTTCCATAACAGCTTTTTTTTAAAAAATAACTAAAAATACTTCCTCATGACTATTTTTTTTACTACTATTGCACACAATTTACAATTCTTTTAAAGTAAGCACATAATGCAGAAAATATTTAAACTGCTGTTTCGTATCATATTGATACTCATGACTGTCCTGCTATTGTTGGTCGCCGGACTGTATGTCACGGGCAACGGATATATCATCAAAGCCATCCGGTCGACCTA
>JAITMM010000249.1 GCA_031277335.1 Tannerella sp.
ATTTGAAAATGCGTTCTAAAAATTGAATAACGTTGACATCAATGTCCCGTTAGGGACAGGATATTGGTAGAAAACATGTCACACACAACGGGCGTGCCGTTAGGTACGCGATATGAAAAAAAACAACCCGTTGCGTACCTGACGGCACGCCGGGCGGGAGAGAAAATCCGTATTCTACCAATATCCAATCCCTACGGGATAAAAGAACGAAGAATATTTTCATGATATGCACATTTTTTACACCCCACCCTACGGGAATAGAAAATACAGAACTTAACAGCCCTGCCTCCCTTGAGGGGAGGGGTCGGGGGTGGGGCTTCCCATTGTCAATTATAAATATTTGAATCCTTTGGATTCAGCATTCAAAAAACACCAAAGCCTCCTTTGGAGGTTAATCCAAAGAAGGCTTGATGAGTTGAGAAAATTTTTAAAATTTAAATTCCATCGGCATTGATAAATCAACCTTGATGTTGCCGAGCGGGTAAGTTTCCTTGAGGAAATGATATTCTCCGACATCAAAAGACTCTCTATAATTGGCATCGCCTCCCATTATACCCTTCAACAGCAGATAGAATGCGGTTTCAATAGCGTTTTTACCGCGCGGAACGATGGTTTTTCGATAGGCTTCCTTTACGTGTATGGGACCGGAAGCCGATTCTTTGGCTTTGAGATCGTAAGTGATGCCTTCACTGCTGAAAACCCACGAAACGCTGTGGTTTGTATGAAACGCCTTGTCGCTCTTTTTGGAAGGCAAACCGGGCGGCGTCTTCTTCAAAACCTTCGGTTCCACGAGTTGAATGCCTGCATTGATGGAATTTGATGATACGCGTGAAGTGTAGTCCGTCAGATGCACCAGGACGGGCAGCCTGTGGCTTGCCATTGCGCTTGACTTTCCGGACAGGTATTGGAAGTTGCCGCCGTATTTTTCGTACATGGCTTTCATCCAGAGTACCTGTCCGCGTATATCGCTGTTGTTCATCGCACTAAACACTTTCTCTTCCGAATTCAGATTGAAAGCCTCATCGTAGGCAGTGAGGTGGTATGTAATCTTCACTTCCAATTCTCCCATATAAACGCCTTCGTAAGAAGCATTGTAAGTCAGCGGCTGCGCTCCCGTGAAATAGTCGTCGTAGCCGTCTTTGAGAAGCATACTGAACAACCATGCCTGCCTGCACCGCACTTCGTCAAAATTGAAATCTTCAATGGCGGAGCCTTCTATCCGGATTACCCATACCTCTTTGCGTTCCATTTCTTTCAGGTAGCGAGCAACGGCGTTGTAGAACTGCGTGAGTTCCCTTGCCTGGATCTCGGCGACTCGATTGAGTTGCTGCTGCAAATATCTTTTATGCCCTTCGCTGACCCTTTGCCAGGATGATAAAGCGCTGGAGGCTACTGAAAATGCAGCGCCAAAACTTCCCGGACCCACTCCTGCCCCTGCTATGGCAACGCTTTCGTAATCACCGCTGCTTGCCGAGGATATCATGCCGGCGCCTGAGAAAACTTTATTAAAAAGGCTGTTCACAGCGCCGCCTCCAAATCCCAGTACCGAGGTTACGGTTCCGCCTGCCGCGATGAAGTCTTTTATGAATACATCCCAGCCGTCTTCCTCGATTTTTTTTGCGGCGTTAACTTCTCCATGGGCAATCGCTACGTCTTTCAACGTCCAGCCTTTTGCAACCAGCGCTTTTTGTATGGCGCTTTCGATGTCGTCCGCAGCAAGGTCTTTCGTGCGCAGCAACTCGCCGTTCAGTACTATCTCTATTTCTTTTGATTCTCCCCACTCATTGAACTTTACAATGTCGGTCAGGGTGATTTTCTTCCCGTCCTGTACAGACTGCATGACGCTGACGGTTTGTGTAAAGTCCTTCCACGTATATGGTCTTTCACCCAGGTCCTGCGTGAAGACGACAGGGTATGTGTCCGACAGGCGTGGAAATCTGATCTGCGAGTAGTCAATTTCGGAATGCCGTTGCCATGACGTCGGTATTTGTGCCGACAGGGAACAGACGGCGAACAGGCAAACTAATAATATAAATGTATAATGTTTCATTTGGCAGCCTCCTTCCATATATCCAGTAAAGTGTTTAATGTTTCATCTTCTGGGGCAAGCAGCAGTCCCTGGTTGAGGTAGTATGCCGCTTCCCCAACGTCGCCCATACCGAGGGCGGCCAGCGTACATCCCGCAAAATTAGCCGGTTCAAACGGATTGGCGCGTACAGCTGCCTCGAAAATGACAAAAACGTCCACCATACCGGACGGATCGGCATCCATACTTTCTTTTGCCAGCAGGCGCAGATAGACGTCATCGAAATTCATAAAGTGGCGCGGATAATTGTTAGACCGGGGTACGTACAGGTCTCGCAGTGTGGCTGCTTTTACCGTAAGCCGGTTGTACAGGGCAGCCAAATCGCTTGCAGGCATGGAAAGGAGGAAATCGAAGTCTATCGTTTTACCCATACGGGCAAGATTGTGATTGATGCTTGCGTAGGAGAAACATTCGGAAGCCCTTGTCTGCCTGTTTTTCGCATAGGCAACTATGCCCTCGAACAGCCATGGGAACGGCGATGCAGGGCTTTGCGAAGCCAGATAATGCCACAGGTTGTATTTCCGGTCGGCGGCTGCCGCTTCAAGCGAATCCATCTGCGCTACCAAGGGAGCGAGTTGGGCGTTGAGCGTATCAAGTTTTTCGTTAAACTTTTCAATATTTTCTATTGCTTCAAACCATCCTCCGTCGTCCACGATGAGGTCCATCCAATCGTCATCCTCTTCTTCCTCTTCCGCTTTGCGGGCTGCTTCGGCTTCTTGCTTCCTGCGTTCGATATCTTGTTCATTACGAATGATATAGATTTGATTCACCGCAAGGCGAAACGACGATGCCGCCACATCAGCCTGTGCATAAAAATAGTCTGCCTGAAGCGAAAGCCCTTTGTCGCGGCATTCGTCGCCCATGCCTTTCAATTCATCCACCATTTTCATAAAAATGGTTTCCGTATCTACTGCGGACGCATTACCGGAAGCAGAAAAAAGGAAAGCCGCTACAATAAGCGTCGCTATACGTGCGGCTTTCCTTCCTGTCATCCCGAATAGAGATTCTCCATTCATCGTCTATTAGTTTAACGCTATTAATTCCTGCGTGGTGTTGAGTTTCCCTTTCGTGTTGTACATGTCTTGTTTGATAAGACCGATTTCCGGAGCATACCACGCATGTACAATCATTTCCGTCTTGATACCCATTGCCGAACTTTTACATCTGAATTTTGTTTTCTTGCAGTCAAATGTTCCGGCTTCGGTAGTGATTGTTTCATTACCTTCACATACGCCTTCGGTGTAGGAAGCGCTAACGTTGATGAAAGCAATCTTCATCTTCATTTCGCAGTCGGGAAGCGCATCGCCGGCTTGCATATCGGCAGGCAGTATCATAGGAGAGCCTTCGGCGGCGCCGTCGGTTGGCGAAGCGGTGGCAACACTGTTCAGTATCGCTTTCGGGTCAATGACTACCGCTCCGTTTTCCACTTTGTACGTGTAAGAGATGATTGGCACATTGGGGAGCGTTTTCTTCTTCGCATCCATTGCTTCGCTTGCGTAGGTAACTGTGAAGTTGCTGCCCGAACCTTCTACTGCGGTAACTGTTTGCTTCGAATAGTTTTGTACTTTGCCTTTGGCGTTTTTCGTAGCATACGTTAATGATACGCCTTCTTGCGTGGGACACAAAGGTTGCGCCCACAGACTTGTTGCCGCTATAGCGGCGATAATTGTAATAACGATTTTTTTCATTTTTTACTTTGATTTATTTGATTATTATGATTTTGTTTTGAACCGCGATTGTTATATCTTGACAAATTCTACCCGCCGGTTTTTGGCGCGTCCTTCGTCGGAGCCGTTGTCGGCGATGGGCGCGGTCTGGCCTTTGCCGGCGGCGGTGAGGCGGTCGCGGACGATGCCGTTTTCGACGAGTTTATCAACTACCGCCTGACTGCGCGATTCGCTCAGGGTCTGGTTCGAGGCGGCGGCGCCGGTGCTGTCGGTATGTCCTTCGACCGAGAATTTGAGGTCGGGGTTTTCGGTCATCAGCGTGACGATGCGGTTGATTTCGCCCATGCTTTCGGGCTTAATCGTGCTCTTGCCCACGTCGAAAGTGATGCCGTAGGTGATGAATTTGCCGTCGGTCAGCATACGGTCATACAAAGGTACTGCGCCTTTGGCTACGCGGATATTCTTAATGTAGATGCCTTCCCTTCCAAAGAGATAAAAATTTGAACCTTTTTTCACGTTAGGCGCATTTACTACTCTCACGCCATCAACATATATCTTCACAGCGCGCTTATTGAAAGAAAATGATACACGATGCCATGTATTTGGCGTTACTTTCACATTCCCGCTTACACTTCCTCCCGTATCATCCGGTCTTGTATATTGCGTGTAATATCTGGCATCAGTGTGCGTCGTCAATCTGAAATGAAAGAAATTGTAACCGTCAATCCCCAAATCCATATCACAAGCCGGTATCGTTTTACCGTCTGATGCTAAATAGTCCCATTCAATAGTGTAGGCATCGGGAAGGTAGTCTTTCGGCGGATTCATCAATGGCATGATTGTTGTATATCCAATCAGATTGATACACTTGACTCCGTCAATCGTTACAATTTCAGCGTTCCCTGTGTCCAAATCCCACTGACTTGGAAATTCGCCCAACTTTTCATTTGCCTGGTCATCATCAAAGATAATCTCATCACCCGGCACAAAGTCCGATTTGGCATAAGCCATTTCCAACGATTGCCCTGCTGCCGGCGCTGCGGCGGCATTTCCCGGACTGACATTCGCATTTTGGGTGTTGTTGCCCTGCTGCTGATTGTTCGCATCGTTGTCGTTTCCTTCAAAAGCCTTGTCAATCGCTTTATCTACTGCCTGTTCAACCCTGCGTTCTGCTTGCCGGGTGGCGGCTTTTTCGGCTGCGTTTTTTGCCGCTTTACCGATTCTGTTGAGGACACCTTGTGCCTCTGCCGCACTGCATACCATGAGCAGCGCGAGCATTACTGTTAAAAATTTTACTGTTCTCATTTTTACTGACGTATTAAAAAGTTATTGACTCTATTTTTGTTCCACATTCGTTACAGAAACGGTTTCCCTGCGGTATTTCGCTTCCGCACTGCGGACAAAACCGCTTTGCCTGCGGCATACGGTTTCCGCAACTTTGGCAGAAAGCGGCGTTTTCGGGATTAACCGTGCCACATTCCGGACAACGGCGGGCTTCTTCGGCTTCTTCGGCTTTTTTCTTTGCCTCCGTTTCGTCTTTTGCCGATTGCAGCCGTCCTTCTATCTCCTGCCGGGATGCTGCCAGCGCATCCAGTTCGGTTTTGATGTCGGGATATTTTTCCGAGCCGCCGTCGGCATACACTTGTTTACCCAACCGGGCAAAAATCCTGTCTTCTTTTGTCGCAATCTCTTTTAATTCCTGTTGCGCTTTGAATGTCTTCAGTTCGGGATTTCCCTCTTCGGGGATAATGTTCGCCAAACCTTTTACCAATCCATCTAATAGTCCCATGATAATTTGTTTTTAAGTTGTTTATTCTTTAAAATTTTCATCTTCAATTCTCCATTCTCAATTTACTCCATCTCTGTTTTACCGTTTCCCAATTCTCGATCACACGGCTGATAGCCCGGATGTCTTCCGCAGGGACAAAAACGACATCATCTTCCGAATGGAGAGTCGAGGGTTGAGGATTGAGAGAGAAAAACGATGTTTCTCCATTCTCAATTTTCAATTCTCCATTTATCTTATCTTCCCTGTTCATCCTGTTTCTGCTTTAAATCACGGTGCAAAGGTAGGGGGGAAAAAATTGCTGTGTTACCCCCCTGCGGGGGTTTCTTATACCCCCCGTGGGGGGTTTTTCATCTTCTTTGCCTGTTTTCGGAAGAACTATCCCCAAATGGCAGTTACTCTGAATAACGCAGAAAGCGCATCCTGTCAGGGAATTGAACGAATATCGGTGCGCAGGTTTTTATTGGGTAAACTTGTCGCAATGAAAAACCCCCGCAGGGGCAGGGCTGTTAAGTTCTAAAATAAACCGACGCCATTTTGCATTCCGTCAGGAATGCATCGCCCGGTAGAAAGGTCAGCCAACCACAGGATGCATTCCGTACGGAATGCAACCAACAATGGGATACATATTCTACCGAGCGAGATTCCCTACGGGAATAGAAAATACAGAACTTAACAGCCCTGCCCGCAGGGGGTATGGATAAACCAAAAAAATACCGTATCTTTGCATCGAATTAAAACAGTAAGACAATTTATGAGGATAGTTGCATTTTTGTTTTTTGCGTGGTTTTTACCTTGTGGATTATCGGTATATGCACAGGATATAGATAGTTTGTGGATTTTGTACTCAAATTCCGGAGGCAATGAACAAATCCGTTTGGCGAATGAAATATGCGGTTTGGCGTACCGGCGCGGGATAAGCGAAAATGTAGTTTTCTCCGTAAACGATTCTCCACAAAAAATTCATGCACGGGTGCTTTTCAGTATGTCAGCCTTTGCCTATGCCAATGGCAATTATCAAAAAGCCTTGGACGATATTACAGAGGGGTTAAATATACACGAACAGTTGAACGACACGCCGATGGTTGCGCATGACCTCCGCCGTATTGCAGAGATTTATGCCCGTATCAATCAAATAGAAAATGCCATATCAAGTTTTGAAACAAGTATAGCCGTATCATCTGCAATCGGCGACATGGAGAATGAAGCCAAAACACTTTACTCGCTCGGGCTGTTTTATTTACGGAAAAACCGGCACAAAACAGGAATACAAACCATTGAAAATGTTCTGTCTATTGCCCGAAAAATTGACAACCGGGAACTTATTGCAAACAGTCTTGGCACAAAAGGAGAATATCACCTGCAATACGGCGATGTGGAAGTGGCGCTCGAAGCCATTACGCAATCGTTGGAAATATGCCGTGAAATAGGTACGCCAACGTTTCTTGATAAGGGTCTATCCCGTATGGGTATGGTTCAGATGAAGACGGGCGAATACGATAAGGCGGAAAACAATATGCTCGAAGCCCTGGAAATAAGCAAACAATTGGAAGATAAAACGGCGTTTGCTTTTAATTTGATGTCTTTGGGCGATTTGAAAGTGGCACAAAATCTGCGCGATGAAGCCGACCGGTATTATTCGCAAAGCGTGGAGCGATGTCTCGAACTCCAAAATACCAACCTGCTGTCCGTGCTGTATTATAAACTGTATGAACTTCATCGCACGGAAGAACCTGTTTTATCGCTCGAATGGCTGGAAAAAAGCATCGAAATAGATGATTCACTGTATTATCAGGGAATAAACGACGAAATCAGTAATTTCCAGATCAAATACGAAACTGAAAAGAAAGAAATCCAAATAGCGACACTTGAGCGCGAAAAACAATTATTCATTTGGTTGGGCATTGCAGGCGCAGGTGTGTTGCTGTTGGCATTGGGTTTACTATTTTACCGTCATCTCTTTAATATTCAAAAACGTAAATTAGCTGAAAACAAAATCAAACAGTTGGAACAGGAAAAGCAGCTTGTCGCCACGCAAGCCGTTCTTGATGGTGAGGTCGGGGAGCGTACCCGCCTTGCCCGCGACCTGCACGATGGCTTGGGAAGTATGCTTACCGGTACAAAAATGCACTTCCTTGAAATGAAACGCGATGCCAAGTTAGAGGATCCGGATGTGGAGCGTTTCGACAAAGCAATGGGTTTACTCGACCGCTCAGTTGAGGAGATGCGCCGCGTAGCCCACCACTTGATGCCCGATTCGCTTTCACGTTTCGGACTGAAACCTTCGGTAAGCGATTTTTGCAGCACCCTGCCTTCGGTAGAGTTTGTTTACTATGGAGATGAATCGCGCCTGGAACCCAAATTGGAAGTGATGATTTACCGCTGTATCTATGAATTGGTAAATAATGCGTTGAGACATTCGGGAGCCAATAACATAATCGTTCAAATTATGCAGGAAACCGACCGCATCGCCTTTACCGTGCAAGATGACGGTTGCGGTTTCGCCCCCCCGGCAGAAAGCAAAGGTGTCGGTTTGCAGAATATTCGTACCCGCGTAGCTTCTTATAACGGCATAATCAATATAGATTCGAGTGAGGGCAAGGGAACAGAAATTAATGTTGAACTTCAATTTTAATTCGTAATTGATATGATAAAAGTTGCTGTAGTTGACGACCACCAAATAATAATTGACGGTTTGGAAAAGATTTTTACCGAATCGGATATTGTCCGCTTAACGGATAAGGCTTACACCGTTGCGGGTTGTTGGAAAATGCTGAACGCAGCCTTGCCCGATGTGTTGCTGCTCGATGTGGGTTTGCCGGACGGCAGCGGTATGGAGTTGTGTCCCCAAATAAAGGAAAAATATCCGCAAGTGAATATACTGATGCTGACAAGTTATGCCGAATATGCGGTTATTTCGCACGTTCTCAACAACGGCGCATCGGGGTATATTCTGAAAAATGCGATGCCCGAAGAAATCATCGAAGGAGTGTGCACGGTCGCCAACGGCAAGCGCTTTCTGTGCGAAACGGTGGATTTGCTGCTCAAAAAAACAGCCGGCAACAAACTGATTCTCACCCGCCGCGAACAGGAATTGCTGCGATTGATAACCAACGGCAACTCAAACCTGGAAATTGCCGACCAAATGTGTCTTGGCTACGAAACGATTAAAAGTTACCGGAAAAATCTTTTTCAAAAGTTGAACGTACACAATACGCTCGAACTGATGAAAAAGGCGATGGAGCAACGGTTGATATGAGAAAAACTGCTTCGCCCGGCAAACATTTTCGTATTGAAAAATAAATAACTTATAACTATTTTGAATGATGAATCCGAAGGAATCGAACGCCGGTGAGGATATTTCTTTTTCTATAGGGTACTTCTAAAAACCGCCTGTTTTTCTATTCTGTTTGTTTAATTCCCGGTTTGCGAAGCAGTGAAAGAGTCCGGCGTCTCGTATCAAAATTATATTCTATGTCATAATTAATTATATTTATCTATTTATCAATATATTACCGTTTTGATATTTTCATGAAAGGACACAGTTATCCCTCGAAATCGCAATTAATTGAATTTTCCTGAACAGGTTGTATGTCAGATTCATCAATCCGATAATCGCCGCAGCCCGCTTGAGACCGATACATTGAATATACATCTCATGCATCGAATTTTCCATGAACCCGAAAATGTGTTCTACCCGCGAACGGACGTGCGATTTCTCCCTGTTGCCTGCCTTCTGCCGCTCTGTCAGCGGATGATTCCGCGCTCCTTTCTCACAGACTCTGTTTATCATTCCCTTACCGGCGATAATCTCTTCCTGCGCGAATCCGCATAAAACTCTTTATCGCGGTCGTTTTCGTCCAGTAAGGCAGCCGTCTCCCGACTGTCGTGTACGCTTGCATCCGTAACGGTGTATTTCGTAATCAACTTACTTTTGGCATCCTGTTTGGCGTGATTTTTATAGCCGAAGTAATTCATACCATTCTTCTGAGTCCAGCGGGCGTCCGTGTCCTTCAGAGCGAGTTTATGAGGATTTTTCGTGAATGACTCCGGTATTTCTCCCGCCTTAATTTGCCTGTTTTCCTCCTGCGTATTACGCTGACGGGGTACTGGATTCAACTTTTTCAACTCCCCGGTAAACAGACAGAAAAGTTCTTCCACCAAATTCAAATCCGTCAACTGCTCCCGAAAACACCAGACTGTACGGCTGTCGGGGATATCGTCCGCTATGGTCAAATTCAAAAATCGCATGAAACTCATCCGGTCATTGATTTGATACTCAACCTGTTCGTCCGACAGATTATAATATCGCTGAAGTATTAATATCTTGAACATCAGTACATAATCATAGGGCGGGCGACCACCCCTGCCCTGAGGTTCTTTGCTCAATCCCGCTTCGAGCAGTTCCCGAAACATCTCGAAGTCAATCCCTTCGTTCAGTTTCTCCAGCAGATCGCCCAGCCGGCTCAACTTGCTTAACCGAATATCCTGATCCCAAAATCCGTAATCTTTGTGACGCTTAAACTTTTTCATCTGATATGTTTTAAAATCCGGTGCAAAGGTAAGTATATTTATTTGAATATCAAAATATTATCTCTATTTTAACATTTTTTACGGGGTTTTTAGAAGTGCCCTATACATGTTTGTTATACACAAATCAATATAAATAAACACAAATCAGTAGAAAAAGTGTATTGGAAAGAAGGGGCACGGGAGTGTCTTTCCTTTTTTTTGTAAGCCCCAGCCCTGCTCCCCAAAGGGAAGGGGGGAAAACGGGTGAACGGGGGGAAGAGGAAGAGGCAAAGGCAGAGGCAGAGGCAGAATTACGCCGAAGGCGTTTAACATGGATAACTCCTTGCAGTCCCTCCCTGCCCCCAAAAGGGGTGTAGATCGGTGAGAACGGATAGGCGAGCTTTGGTTTTCATTTTCAATTCTCAATTAAGAGAAAACCACCCCCCTGCTCCGCAGTACCCCTCCCAGGAGGGGAATTACGCCGGATGAATTCCCCTCCCAGGAGGGGTGGCGCGAAGCGACGGGGGTGGTGAAATTTGGAGGTAAACGGGAGAAACCTCCCCCTAACCCCTCCGGGGGAGGGAAATTCTCTCCTCTTTTCCTATTCCCCTCCCTTGTGGGGAGGGGTCGGGGGAGAGGTTGAGAGGGGCAGGGTAGGGGATTCAATCCTGTAAATCTTGAAAAAATCCCGGTTCAGACAAATAAGCAATTTATGACATCACTTCTTCTTCCCTTTCAAATACAACTGCCAGGAATTGATGATATTTTGCCAGAGTATGTATCCGGTCGGGGCAAGGATGGTAAGCGGGTGCAAATAGGTTTGTGCCATCCAGATCGCCAGAATCGTGTTTTTTTGTCCCAAACCCTGTCCCGACGAAATCGGATCGCCGTAGCGGCGACCTATCAATCTGCCAATATAGAATTGTAAACAGCAAATAATCAATGAAATAGCAAACAGTTTCCATTCCATGTTATCATTCGTCTGATTGCGATTCAACATGAAATTCACACTGACGCCCGTTACAATCATAAGCGCCGCCACCCACAGGTAAAACGACATTTGCGAGATGCTCAACAATATTTTGTGCACTTTGGGCGCCCGGGCTTGAAAAATCAGCGTGATAATCAGCGGCAGAATCAACAGCGGAAAAACTTTTTGACAGATAATCCAAACCGACTGAAAGAAAGACAGTTCCGCATGAGCGCCGGTCAGCGCAAAGTAGAAAGGCGCCGCAATGGCAACGGCAATGTTACAGAAAAACACATAAGCCGTCAGGAAGCCGACATTGCCGCCCAGCATACCGGTAATGACGGCAGCGGCAGTGGCGGTAGGCATTAATATACAAAGCATTGCAGCCTGTGCCATTATTTCATTGTAAGAGCGTAACAACAGATATACGCCGATACTTCCACCCAACTGTATGAGTAACAGCCAGATATGTGCCCTGTGGAAACGTATGTCCTTGAGCGTTATCTTGCAAAATGTCAGCAGCAACATGGCAAAAATGAGGTAAGGCATCAAAAAGGCGAGGCGATAAATCCATGAATGTGTCAGCGCGCCGATTATCATTGCGATTGGCAAAATCCAATCCTTGATGAATTTTAACATTTTTCCTGTTTATTCGTCAATTACGCTTCGAATCAACCGGTCTCCTTCCCTGATAAATTCCTCTCTATCAGCATCTTTTGAATAGCCCTTTTCACTTTTTCGAATACGTTCCTGATGAGCGGCAATCACGCAGGCGCTGTTGTAGTTAATCTCTTTCAGCAAGTCGGAAAGCGGCGTATTGTTGCGGGCGGAGAGCAAAATCGGCTCCATGACGGGCGTATTGTGCTCCGAGCCGAAAGTTACGATAAAACCGTTGTCATACAGATATTTGGCATATTTTTCGAGGACTTCAAGACTATTTCTCGTCGTGATAAATTCGGCGGAAAAGATGCCTCTCTGCTGCAAAACGGCGGCTGCTTTTTCCATATCTTGCTCAAAATCAGTAAATTCGCCTTTAGCATCGTCCCCCAGAAAAGGATACGTCGGGATTCCACCCGCCGCCACAATGATTTGCTGCACGGATTCGAGCGGCAAAAAAGCCTTCGGATCCTCGGGCACAAAAGCGGCGCCACCGGCTTTCAGCAGATTTCCGCGAATTTCGTTTTCCACGCCTGCATAATCATAAATATCTGATTTCAAAGGATTACCGTTAAAAAGTTTTTCCAGAAAAGACTTGATTTCCTCCGGTTCGTTTTTGAACTGAATGTAAATAGACATCCGCAAACCTTTGGCAATGTGGCGTTCACGCACCAATCCCTTGGTCATGAATTTTTTCAAAATCTCGTAATCCAGATCAAAGCCTGCTTTCAGATTATTCAGCAACTCATTGACTTTCATGCACATTTCCCGGGTTTGCGCGTTGGATTCGGCTCGGATGACGGCAAGCCGCGAGGCATAGGGATCCGCGAGTTTCGGTGGACAGGAAAGCCCTTTTCCGCTTAGGTAGGTGCGTCCGGGATTGTTCGGGTCGTTCACGCGGATTCCGTTGTCCTGATCCTCTTTTTGAAGGCTAATCAGTTCGATGTTGAACAGCGGATACAAACTCCGTTTCAGGGCTTCCCGGTTCCATTCCCCGTAGCCGTCCATCGTGTAGAAATCGTTGATTCCCACTATTTTAACGTTCTCGTTGGCTGCCATTTCCAGTGCATCGGTCAGTTTCTCGAAGGCGCTGAACGAATAAGGCGTGTGCAAATGTGCATTTACATTTATTATATTCATAATCAAGTGATTGCATTATACGCCGCTGAAAGCGCTAAAACCGCCGTCAATCGGCAAAACAACGCCGGTGATGAAACTTGCGGCGTCGCTGCACAGGAATTGCACGGCGCCGTTCAGTTCGGCAATATCGCCGAAGCGTTTCATGGGCGTTTTGGCAAGCACTTTTTGACTTCTGTCGGTCAGTGAGCCGTCGGGATTGATCAGCACGGCGCGGTTCTGGTCGCCGATGAAAAAGCCCGGAGCAATGGCATTCACGCGGATATGTTCGCCATATTTCAGCGCCATTTCGGTGGCGAGCCACTGCGTAAAGTTACTGACCGCCGTTTTAGCCGCCGAATAGCCGGGCACGCGCGTCAAAGCCGAATAAGCCGCCATGGACGATACATTGATAATGCAGCCGGATTTCTGCTTTGCCATGATTTTACTGAAAACCATTGACGGATAGACTGTTCCGTTCAAATTCAGGTTCAATACCTTTTCCCATTCGGAAATGGGCATATCGAAGAAATTCTGGTCGGGCGACAACGTGCCGCCGGGCGTATTTCCGCCTGCAATATTGAGCAGAACGTCAATGCGTCCCCATTTTTCAACAATCTGATTGGCAACGTTTTGCAGACTTTCTACATCCAATACGTTCCCTACGAAACCGATGGCTTCGCCGCCTTCCGCCGTCAATTCCGCGACGCGAGCATCCAACTGTTCCTGGCGAATATCCAGCGCTACCACTTTCGCGCCTGCCTTGATAAAACTTTTGGCGATGCTTCCGCCCAATACGCCTCCCGCGCCGGTAATCACGGCAACTTTTCCTTCAATACTGTACATTTCATTCATATTGATCTGTTTTTTAATGAGTTAAT
>JAITMM010000252.1 GCA_031277335.1 Tannerella sp.
GCTGCATTATACTGTCCTATTTGACCTTCTATATTCATATCCACCAGTCCCGTATTGTCTTGTATCAAATCGGTGCTGCCTTCGTCCTGCAAATAGTTTTGCATGAATTTAGCCAGTCGAATTGAATTATCAAGTTCTTTTACTTTTTGACGATATGTCCTGCTGTCAGCTGTGTACATTGCGGCGGCTTCACCAATTTCCATTCCTGAATTGTCTTTTCTCAATTCTTCTACTTTAGTTTCAACATCTCCCAGCTCTTCCTGTATACTTGCTAAGCGAAGGTTAATAAACTCGCCCACAGTGACGGCAGTACGATTTTTCTCAGCTATGGCTTCTTCATTGTATACGCTGACCAGCATATTCAATACGTCAGCAGCGCGAAAAGCAGATTGATCGGTTAAGGATATCTGTAACATTGCTGCATTTTCCTCCATCTGCCTGATATTCATATTCGCCAGAAAGCGGCCAACCATACTTTCCCTCGGATATCTCGTGACCTTGATAGGTGAACCGTACCATGAATTATGGAAATATATGGATGGAGATACTACCAATGATCCGCCGGGTGTGATAATAGTATCGTTAAGATTTGCTTTTATTTTTTCTTTATCTTCCATTCCGGCAAACCCCGAAATCTCTACTTCGGTATCATTCAGCGGAGTAATGGTAAGAGACAAGTAGTCCTCTATTTTTGCATCCGGAAAACTGACTTTGACAGGCGACTTTGTATATAATTCAAAAGGTCTTAACTTATTCTTAATCACATAACTGATATTAGCGTCGAGATTATCGATGACTGACCGCATTAACTCTTTAGATTGAAATTGCAAAATTTCATTCGATACATTGATGGGATTAATGAAACTGTTATAACGATTCAAACGCATGGTTGCTTGAGTGTTTTCCGGTGTTTTAACCATTATGGTGATGGCTTGCCTGTATGTAAACGGCGTTTTAGCCCATTGACAGCCATAATAGTTGCCGAATATAAAAAGGGAAACCAGGAACCATTTCCATTGTGATAGTAAGTACAGGAATACATCGAATATATTCACCGTTTTTTCATCATTTGAAAAATTTTTAGACGATATATTGTTTTGGTCCATAAACGATTGTTTTTTGATGTAATATTTTAAATCAACGTACGAAGTTAGTTCTTATTTTGTATAATTTAATAGCAACATAAGGGAAAGTATCAAACTTGATGCACCAGTAATATACCCATACCATTGAAAGGTGCGATTTTCAAATAATGTTGGTTGAGCAGCTTTTGGCTTTATATAAACGATATCATTCTGTTGAAGGTAAAAAGTTGGTGAATCGAACACTTCGACTGTGCTGATATCGTTCATGTACATTCGTAATCCTCTTTTTTCTTCCCGAATTACGGCCACTTCATCCATAGCAGCATTTAAGGTAAATCCGCCGGCCATGATGATTGCTTCAAGCAATGATAGCCTGCGTTCTTCCGGAATTGTCATAATACCGGGACTTCCAATTTCTCCGATAAACGTAATTTTGAAATTCAGGATTTCTACAGAGACCATGGCATCGGGCACCTGCCGCTCGTCGCGCAGCCTGATTCTGATCTGGTTGGCAATCTCCTGAGTAGTCAACCCCTCTACCTTCAAAAAGCCCAGAATCGGAAATTCAATCTCGCCCTGACGATTGACTAAAAATCCTCTTTCCTGCATCGTGGAGCTTACTGTTGTACGCACCTCGCCCGTACTGTTTATTTCATATCCTCCAACTCCCATATTGAAAGGGGCAGTCAATTCCGGATTTCTGGAACTTACCACGATTCTCAACCTGTCATTCGGTTGAACTCTCATATCCGGCCTCTGCTGCAGGGTATACAGCAAATCAGGACGCATATCTTTGATATAAACCATTTTACTGGGAAACAGGCATGAGGTCATCGTCAGACAACACATACATGCTAAAAATACTAACTTCTTCATACTTCAATTAATATATTTACTATTCGGGTGCAAATTTACAAATTTATTTTGATTCTGCATAACAAATTATTGCAGCTTCTTTATCCGGCAAACATTTTAATAAGCCAACTCTCACGTTACTAACTACTTCTGTAGCTATATTACACATCTCCGAATACAACTTTTCGTTCCATGGCATGGACGAACAACTCGGTAATAATGTGAGCAATGCCTCGACTCCCTGTTTTCTGACATAGTTGTTTGTCGGAGCTTTTTCCAAACGGACAAGTGCCCGTAAAGCAACTTTACGATTTTTATAACAATGCGTTTTGCCGCTCCAAGGCGTCCCGTATACATTTACGCTTCCGTCTGATTCGATTCTGATAGCCGGATTATCATCGTTTAGCAAAGTAGAGCCTTCTATATATTGTAACCACATCGAGCTATGAGTGCTTTTCCCTGTGCCGCTTTTGCCGAGAAAGGCATATCCAAGCCCGTCTTTTTCGATGACCGAAGCATGTATCAACAACGTTTTGTGCATTATAGCCGACTGAGCAAATACTATGGATGTGAAAGAAGACAGAATGTTTACTGCATTTTTGTCACCGGGATTCATATAAACAGTAGCTTTTGAGAAAGTTTTATCTGATGTAATACGATACGTTGGTCCGTTTTCAAGGAATTGAGTGTCAATAATATATTGACCTGTGGTTTCTTTTAAACAGAACCAATAACCGATTAATCCAAACTCTTCGTGCAGTATAATAAGTGTATCATTTTCAAAATCAAGCTGTTCAGTGATCAATCGAATTGCGCAGACAGTTATCTGATTCTCGTCAGGTACGCATTGAAAGGGCTTAAATGACGGAAATAGTCGGTCTACATTACTCTCTTCCGGCACAGTCAATTCCATCAGATGTCCTGCAATACGATACCAAACGCGTTTCTCTCTCTGCATTAAATCACTATATATCATTTTATTATTTCGTTTCTATCTTTAGTCCAATTGAATAATCTGTGAACATCCTTCTTTCACGTAGCTATCGTGTGTTACAAATATCAATATCTTATCTTTACCTGCTTCTATCAGGTTGTTGAAAATTTTATGAATCATATCGCTGTCAAGCGCTGAAGTCGTTTCATCAAACAACCAGATTGACCCTCCATGCAGTAAAGCTCGCGCTACAGCGATCCTTTGGGCTTGTCCTTCTGAAAGCCCTTGCCCCATTTCCCCGACCATGGTGTCAAGACCCATGGGGAGATCATAGACAAACATTGCACATGAAGTCTGCAATGCTTTGTAAATCATATCATCTGTTGCATTGACATCAGCCAGCAAAAGGTTTTCCCGTATAGTGCCGTAAAACAGCGTATTGCCTTGAGGTACATACGAGATATTGTTTCTTGTAGCCACTGATATTTCGTGGCTTTTGCCCTTATGTATTAAGTTAAGACTGCCGCTTGCAGGTTTTATTATAGCCAAAATCAGTCTTATCAAGGTAGTTTTTCCTTTGCCTGAAGCACCTGTCACGGCTGTGGGGACGCCTGATTTAAATTCCACATTCAGATTTCTGATGACTTCAGTATCGTCATATTGGAATGATAAATTGTTGACTTTCAAGGTGAGTGAAGATGTGAATTTGACAGGATGTTGATAATCTTCCCAAATCCCCAAGTTCAATTCCATCAATCTTTCCAATGCGGTACGAAACTTGATTGACGAAGGCACGAAAGAGACTATTGAGAAAATCGGTATCTGTACTCTCGCAACTAATTGCAGGAAAGCCACCATCGTGCCATACGAAATCAGCCCTTCATGCAGTCGGTAGACTCCCCACAGGAACGCCAACAAATAGCCTCCATCAAACGTCATTTTTAAAATGCTCTGACTGAGAATAGAAAAATTCAAGTAGCTGTTTCTGGTACGAAACAGAGATTCCTGAGCTTCGGTCAATTTTTTTTCTCTGACATCATTCACCATTAAAGATTGTATCAATGAGCGGAATTTCAGATTTTCCTGTATCACGACGCCTACAAAGCTTTCTGCCTGCTTGACTTCTTTTGTGATTTTTCTCATCTTCCGATAGTATAATTTGGAAAAAAGAAATAAAGGTGTGATAGCCAGTATAAGTTGAGCCAATATCGGATCCATAACCCATAAAAAAATCAGTGAAGCCGTCAATTTGACGCACGTCACGATAAGTGTAGGAAATGTATTGACAATCATATTAACTACATCGGAGCAGTCAGTCGTCAGACGCACCAGCACGTCGCCCGTATGCAACTGTTTTTTTGTTTCCCACGACTTCATCAACTGCGCATGAGTCAGTGTGTTTTGAAAACGCATCATCAAAACATTTCTTGAATATTCCATAATCCATGCTCCCGCCATAGACATCACAATCGAAAACGAGACAGATAGCACAATATGTATCAGCATCATCTTCAGGCTGCCCGGAATCACATCCATTGCTATATCGATGGCTTTTTTCGAGCAATACACAAAATACAACATTAACGCAGCGCTGATGATTTCCATCAAGACAGCCATGCATAGCTTCCAACGAAGACTGACGGTCATCGACCAGGCCCAGCCTAACATTTTTCGTATGCGTTCCAACGTCTTCATCTGATAAACATATTTCTGATATGTGAGTAAACTACGATTATCGGATTCCAACTGGCTTCAGATGGAGCAAATCGCACATAGCGAAAATAACGTATACATCGCTCAAGCCAGTGGCGAAATTTTTTTTGTTTGATTTTAGAAGTCTCCGAACTCGTCGCCAAAGGTCCGCCGTATTGTCCAAAGTTTCCGCTTGTCATTATGTCCGCAATCATCTTTTCCGCTTCATGCCGTTTCGGTTCCAACGGAAAAGGAAGATATTCTTCCGACATTCCTATATAGCTTATTAATAAGGTATTTACTATTTGAACAAAATGAAAAATACCTGTTTTACGATAGATTGACTGTAAAGTTTCAGTCGTAATGTTATCACGGAAGGCATAGCAAACGCGCGCCGAATCGCATAGTTGACGGATGCCTATACCCGACGTCAATAAATGCTTCAGGATATGCGCATTGACTAATACATGCGTTAATATCGGAGATGGCGTCTTAATGGATATATTATTCAAATTAAGATAAATAGCATTTTTTTCTTCATTACAAATCATCTTTTTGATATAGCTGTTGCAAAATGGATTGTCTATATCCAGCAACCGACGATGATGCTCTATCACGCTTTCTTTCCAACTGTAATATTTACTGTATTTTGCTTGTTTCCTTATACTTATACCCTTTGATTGTATCAATTTGTAAGCCATATCAAACTGATATTTGCAAGGGAAATACCAGTCAATATCTCCATTTATGCGAAGATTGGGTTTCGGATAACATGCTGCAACTCCTTGTCCTTTTATCAAATAGGTATTGATATTGTTTTCGGTGAATAAATTGTATAACTCAATCGTGGTTGAATCCATTTGTTTGTTTTTATTCTCGATTGAGTTGATAAGGACAGCCCATTTTATCAACATTTCTTGCGGGGGCATTAAGCTCTGAGGCAG
>JAITMM010000270.1 GCA_031277335.1 Tannerella sp.
TTAGAAGTTGAAAGTTAATTGAAAATGAAAAAGATAGGTTTGGCAAGTGATCATGCGGGATTTGAACTGAAAGAGATTATCAAGCATTATATTGAACAACAGGGATATACTATTCACGATTTTGGCACTTATACGTCGGAGGCATGTGATTATCCCGATTTTGCTCACCCGCTGGCTAATGCGGTGGAATCGGGCGAGATGGATGCCGGAATCGCATTGTGCGGTTCAGGCAACGGCATTGGAATAACGTTGAACAAACATCAGGGGATACGCGCCGCAATTTGCTGGAACGTTGATATCGTGCGCGTTACACGCGGTCATAATAATGCAAATATCCTTGTGTTGCCTGCCCGATATATCACCCGCGATGAGGCTTTAGCCATGGTAGACGCCTTTTTAGATACGCCTTTTGACGGCGGACGCCATATACGGCGTATTGAAAAGATACCGATAGCATAAAAAAAAGACGGGCTTAGGCCCGTCTTTTTTTTGTTTAATTACACCAAAATTTTGGTTGTCAGACTGTTAATACTCCTTTCTATTCCTGCAAAAGGACCACCGTAATTTTCGGCTTGATTGTCATCTTCTACGAAGAAGTTTTGCATTCCGGCAAGTTCTCTGGCAGCATAAATTCTGTTGAAATTAATGCGGCCGCCTCCAACAGGGGCAATATCTTCTTTTTCAACCGTATAAATAGGTGCTGCCGGAGCAAGCTGGTCTTTGAAATGCCATAGTTTGAATCTGCCGGGATATTTGTTAAACATCTCAATAGCATCCTGGCCTGCTTTGGTAACCCAGTATAAATCAATTTCCATCGTGACAAGGTCCGGTTGAAGTTCCTTCAGGAAAATGTCGTAATAGGGAACGATTCCATCGGTTGGCAAGAACTCAAAGTTGTGATTATGATAGGCAAACTGAATACCTACGCCCTTCATGATTTCACCGATTTTATTCCAGTCGGTCATCATTCTCTTGTATTTTTCTATCGTGCGGTCAGGCTCCTCAAGCCAAGGCTGGACGCAATATTTGACGCCCAACGCAGCATGGTCGTCGGCCATTACCTTGGCATTGTCGACCGTGATGCCGGCTGCCTCCACTTGCGTATGACTGCTCATTGCCTCCAATCCCAAGTCTGTCAGCACTTTCTTGAAATCAGCCGGTGCATACCCATAAAACTTTCTGTTTGCATAATCGGCCAGTTCCACGTATTTATATCCTATATCGGATACTTTTTTCAACGAACCGAGCGCATCGGCTGCCATGGAGTCACGAATGCTATATAGCTGTAAACCAACTCCAAACTGTTTCCTGTCCACTGCTCCTGCGCTACGAAAGACAGTGTCCTCCACTACTTCACCGGCCGGCGCTGCCGCTATCGTTGTCGTTGTCGTCGGTTTGCACGACTGTAACAACGGATGTACTGCCAACAGCCCAAGCGAACTTGCGGCCGATGCCCTGAGAAAATTACGTCTGTTTAATTTTTTTTGTTGCATAATTATAAGATTTAGAATGAATTTGTTTGTTTTGACATTTATAAAATTTTATCTTTCGAGTGCAAAAGATTTACGCCCGATATTATTTCCGTCGGCAAAGATATCAATCCGGTAGCTGCCTGCCGACAGATATTTCTCGATTTTGAAATAGAGTGTGATAGCCATCTCTTCGCCATCGTATTCGATGGACTTCATGTCGGAGTAAGGGATATTCTTGTTTTCAAACGGGAAGACGCCCGATTTCGGGTTCGTCAGGATATCATCGTCGGGCGTTCGCAATTGGAAATAAATGTTTTTTTCTCCCACCGGAGCGGTGATATTCTTGGCAATCTGGAAATTAATCACAAACTGGTCTGCCTGACTGATTTTTTTCACGTCCTTGCCGCGCGTATTGATCAGTTTGACCTGAATGCCTACGGCATCTATCCGGCTGGCCAGATTGACGCGCTCGGTCAGCTGTTCCTTCTCTTTGGTCAGCTGGGCGACGGTGGAGGTAGCCTGCCGGTAGCGTTGCGTCACCTGCTCTTTCTCGGCTTGAAGTTTCTGATTGGCAGTGTTTAGCGAATCAATCTGAATCACATAGGTGCGCATAATCTTGCGCAGCGTAGTGATTTCTTTGGTCAGTTCGTCCAATCGCGATTTATTCGTCATTCGCAGTGTACGAAGCTCTTCCTGAAGGCGTTGCACCTTCATTTGTTCCGTCGTCAGCAACGTGATCAGAGAATCACTGCCTATCCGCATGATTTGACCTTCATAGATTTGCTCCATCTCGAAAGCCTCGTCCATCATGGCCTCTTTTTCCAATGCAAAGGCTTCGGCCATATTCGCCATCTGCTTGTCTCTATAATATACGTAGTAGGCAAAGCCTCCGATCATCAACAGCAATACAATGATAGCCATGATGATAAGCGTCTTTTTCCTGATTTCTCTTTCGTCAGCATCCATATTTCAACAACATAACATTCATGCGGAATAAGCATTTAAATTGCGGAGCAAAGATAGTGCAAGTCAAAAGAAAAACAAAATTTAATGGCAAATTTTGTTTTTCTTTGTTTATCTTTGCACCCTTAAACACTCAAAACAGCTATGCACGAAAAGATAATTATCCTCGATTTCGGTTCTCCTACCACTCAATTGATTGGCCGAAAAATCAGAGAGTTGAATACATATTGCGAAATTGTGCCGTATCATAAGTTTCCCTCTGATGAAGCAAATATCAAAGGTGTCGTACTTTCAGGCAGTCCTTATCGGATCGGTGATGATAACGCTTTCAAAATCAATATTGAACCTATCCGGAAGAAATATCCCGTACTTGGCATTTGTTATGGAGCGCAACTGATATGCGAACAGTCGGGAGGCAAATTAACGTCAAGCCCGTCACTTGAAGACGGCAGGGCTCACCTTTCTAACATCGACCTTGAAGATGCGTTGATGAAAGGCGTTCGCACCGGTTCGCAAATATGGGTCTCGAATGGGGAATCTATTGCCGGTTTGCCCACGTCGTTCAAGCCGGTTGCAAGTTCGGAAAACATGGACGTCGCCGCCTATCGCGTTGAAGGAGAGAAGACTTGGGGCGTAATGTTCTATCCTGAAGTGTTCAATACCGAACAGGGAGTCCAAATTATCGATAACTTTCTGCAAATCTGCGAATGTAGGAAAGACTGGACTGCGGCATCGTTTATAGAATCGACTGTTGCTGAACTGAATCGTCAAATCGGAAATGACAAGGTGATACTTGCGCTTTCGGGTGGAGTGGATTCTACGGTAACGGCCGTACTACTCAATAAATCAATCGGTAAGAACCTGTCTTGCATCTTTGTAGACCATGGATTGCTGCGCAAGAACGAGTTTGAAAATGTGTTGAGGGACTACGAACATCTGGGTTTGAACGTCAAAGGCGTTGATGCCAAAGAGAAATTCTATAGTGCGCTGGCAGGCGTGACCGATCCTGAGCAGAAGCGTAAAATCATCGGAAAAGGATTTATTGACGTGTTCGAAGATGAAGCTAAAAATATAAAAGGGATTAAATGGCTGGGACAGGGCACCATATATCCTGATGTTATAGAGTCGCTTTCAGTCACCGGAAAAGTAATAAAGAGCCATCACAACGTCGGAGGACTGCCTGAGAAGATGAATCTGAAATTGGTTGAGCCTCTTAGGCTTTTGTTCAAAGACGAAGTGCGAATGGTGGGAAAAGAATTGGGAATAAACTCTCAACTGCTTGGGCGTCACCCTTTTCCCGGGCCGGGATTAGGCGTTCGCATTCTTGGTGCCATCACGCCTGAAAAGGTGCATATCCTTCAGGAAGCCGATGATATTTTTATTTCCATGCTGCGCGAGTGGGGATTGTATAACAAAGTTTGGCAGGCAGGCGCTATTCTGCTATCTGTCAATGCAGTAGGTATTGTTGGCGACGAACGTACCTACGAAAACGCGGTGGCGCTCAGGGCAGTCACTTCCATCGATGCCATGACAGCCGACTGGGCAACATTGCCTTACGACTTTTTAGCCAAGGTATCCAACGAAATCATACATAAAGTGCAGGGTGTAAACAGAGTAGTCTACGATATCAGCGCCAAGCCGCCGGCGACTATTGAATGGGAATGATTATCAGAAGTTTATATCTCCTTCTCTATCTTGTATCTGTTACGCGAAGGAGAATCGCGTGAAATCAATTCGCCGACGAATCCGGTGAGGAAGAGCTGAGTTCCCAATATCATGGATGTCAACGAGATATAGAAAAACGGATTTGTTGTGACCAACGGCCGCAAATCACCTTCATAGATGGAAATCACTTTCATAGCCAAAACATATATAAAGGCAAAAAAGCCGATTATAAACATGACACTGCCCCAAAACCCGAAGAAATGCATCGGCTTTTTGCCGAATTTTGAAGAAAACCAAAGTGTGATCAGGTCAAGGTATCCGTTGACAAAACGGCTCAGTCCGAATTTTGTGGAGCCATATTTACGCGCTTGATGCTGAACGACTTTCTCGCCAATCTTATGAAACCCGGCAATCTTGACCATATAAGGAATATGGCGGTGCATATCGTTGTATATCTCAATGTTTTTCACCACATCGTTGCGATATGATTTCAGTCCGCAGTTAAAATCATGCAGTTTCACACCGGAGAATTTCCGCGCGGTGGCATTGAAGAGTTTCGTCGGGATAGTCTTGGAAAGCGGGTCATAGCGTTTCTTTTTCCAGCCGGACACCATGTCAAAACCGTCTTCCTTAATCATTTTATAAAGCTCGGGAATCTCGTCGGGGCTGTCCTGCAAGTCGGCATCCATCGTGATAACTACATCGCCCTGAGCACGTTGGAATCCACAATGCAACGCAGGAGACTTGCCATAGTTGCGGCGAAACTTGATGCCCTTGACGGCCGGCGATGTCTTGGCCAACTGCTCGATGACCTCCCACGAATTGTCGGTGCTGCCATCATTGACAAATAAAATTTCATACGTGAAATGATTTTCATCCATCACACGTTCAATCCATTGATACAGTTCGGGCAACGACTCTGCCTCGTTATACAGTGGAATCACTATCGAAATATCCATATAGTTCCGTTTTTGGGTGGCAAAGATAGTACAAGCCGAGCGCAAAAGCAAATTTATTTGTATTTCCCTAGGCGCAGCCTGTCATCGTTTTGTCCAGTAACGATAATATCCCGTCATTTGATTCAATTTTCGCTGCAAAGGTAAGGCAATCAAATATTCCGATAAAATCGATTTTCGATAACGGTTTTTATGGAAATTATCGATATTCGATGAAATATTTAAGAAAAATTAACGGCGTCCGGTAAAAATTTTTTATCTTTGTATCCTGTTAAAATATAAAAAAAAGAAGGATGAAAAAGGAAAGTGTCACGCAGAAGCGTATTTTTCAGGAACTCGAAAAGCTCTTCCGGGAAAGCAGGCTGGCAGCTGAGGTGAGCGGAACGCTGAAAATCGAGTTGGATGCCGCCTACCGCAGGATACGTGGAGAAACGGCGCTAGGACTGGACGAAGCTGTTATACTGTGTTCAAGATACGGCATGTCACTGGATTATATAGTCGGAAATGAATACAACAACCTGGTTTTCAGCTATAATCCAATAGAATTTGAGAATCTTGACAGCTATCGCCTTTATATCAGGCAATTTACGGAAACAGTTTTGTCGCTGGCCAGACGTAAAAATGGAGAAATCTTTTACACAGCCGAAGACGTGCCGCTGTTTCACATCCTGCGTCACCGCGAGCTGATGTTCTTCAATATTTTTGTATGGTTCAATGCTGTTTTGGGCGCCACGTTGAAATTTGAACGCTTTGTGGAGGAAATTGACAACAAAGAATCGTTGTATCAGGATTTTAACTTGCTTTCGGACAGTTACTTCAACATCGCGTCATGCGAAATATGGACGGAAGACACGGTCAGGCATTTGCTGCGGTCGCTGGAATACTACTGTAATATGGGTGTGTTTCAGGAAAGAAATACCGTGAGCCTACTCTTCAGCCAGTTAAACGGGATGCTGGCAACCGTCCGAAATTGGACGGAAACCGGCAAAAAAGACGGGAAGAAAGATTTCAAACTGTATATCAGCGCCACCAACCTAGCCAACAATTATATCTTGCTAAAAAATGAATCGCAAACGGTCGTGGGTATCCGTCTGTATACGGTCAAAAGCATTGTGACCCGCCATCCAGCCTTTTGCATGGAGACGGAAAAATGGATCGAAAACCTGATGAAAAAATCCACCCTGCTAAGCGGCTCGTCGGAAATGGAACGCGAACAGTTTTTTCAGCGTACGCAAAGGGAGATTGACAGGCGAAAGGAAAAATGTCTCGAAAAATTTAACGGTGAGGACGATAGTTTATAACGGGAGTGGCTGGGGTGGATGATTTCCGCCTGATTCATACCTTTATTGATATTAAACACATACAGTCCTGACTGAATATGGCTGAAATCAAGCGTTCCACCTGCGGCAGGAATCGTTCCCGAATTGACAGTAGCGCCGGTAGTTAGGCTTACTAAAGTATATGAAACTGTTTGCCTGTCATAAGAAGTTGACAGTGATGGCTGATTCGCTTCGGGCTGTAGTAAGGAAACGGTTACAGTATGAGACCCTGCGACTGATGTAACGTGTAGCTGCTGTCCCTGTTGCATTTGCAAAACGAAGCCGAGTTTCCATATCAATAATGTCACCGGTAATGGCGTCTACCCAAACATAATCTCTGCTCATCGGTTTGTAGGCATAAATATCAAAGCGATAAGCCAAACAGTATCTTTTACCAGTTTTCAACCGGTCTTTTACAATAACCAGTTCACCGACCGGAAAATAGGAACTGTTGAAATATTCACTGAGGCGCCGTGTCCGTTTCCATTCTTGCAAAAGAAACATTACCGTTGCGGTCGGTTTCCTGTTGTACAATCCGCAGCTGCGCCAGCCCGTACAATCCGGTGCACAGAAAAATTAATACTGAAAAATAAAATCTTGTATTCATAATTTTTATTATTAAAAAGTTTATATTTTGTTACTTAATTCTTATAAAACTGTTACTAAACTGATTAAATGTAACGCCACCGGAAGGGAAAAGCCCTACGCCTAAAGTGTCGTTCTTTATTCCAAGAAAATAATATAACCCGCCATTTGAATCGTCATCCCACATTACCCATGTTTTATACTGTGTGCCATGATCTTTAAAAGATTTTTTTTTCCATGTGAAATATTGAGTTCGCTGATTTCCATCTTTATCAACAATATAATAATCATTATAAATGTCAACAAATGTATTTTCAAGATATGTAATTCCGGCATCTCCTCCAAACTGAGCGTCCCACTTCCACTTACCTTCCACGCATTTTTGGATCACGGGTAAGGGTTTTGCATAAAGGTCTTCGATATTGCTGAAGTCTATTTGAGAAATATCAATATCATCATTTTTATCGCAGGCGCCAAGACTTACTGCGAACAATACTAATACCACAAGATATTTAGATATACTTAATTTCATAGATTGTAATATTTTATGTTTATTTATTCGTATATTCTGACTTCAAAACTCTTTTTCGTTTCATTTTTTTTGATTTGATTCAAATTTCGCTGCAAAGGTAAGACAATCAAATATTACTGTAAAATCGGTTTTTGATAACGGTTTTTGATGAAATTATCAAATTTCAATAAAACAAAGCTTTTTCCGGCACCTTTTGCAGGTATTTTATCGATTTTTAATAATGACACTTCATAATAACTCAGTATTTTATCGAAAAACAATAAAAGTTTTGGTTGAAATCATCAATATTTAAGAAAATATTTAAGAAAAATTAATGGTGAGCAGAATGAGCAACTTATTACATCTTCTCTTCAGCAGATTTCAGAAATAAGGAAACCATACTTTGTACAACCTCAAGTTAGGTCAACACTTATTTTTCATCTATTTCTCTCGTTCTTAATCGATTATTATATTATATGACGAACTGTTGCAGTAAAAAAATGTAAAAAAATAGTTTTTATCATTGCAGTTTAAAAAAAATGACTACTTTTACCCCCATCTTAATTATTAACAAAAAAATTGACTTATGAAAAGAGTATTATTTTTTACTTTAGTGTGCATGGCGATATGTTCTGTTTCTGCCATAGCACAAGTAAACCAACTGACAGACCAGGAAAAGAAGGATGGCTGGCAGCTTTTGTTTGACGGAAAAAGTATGGCCGGTTGGCGTGCTTGCAACGAAACGACATTCCCGGACAACTGGGTCATTGAAAACGGAGTGGTCAGGGTGATTACCGCACCGGAAAAAAGGGCTAAATACGGATTGAAAGAGGACGAACGCACGCGGGCGGTTGATATCCTGTATGGCAACAAAAAGTTTAAAAACTTTGAGTTATCGCTTGACTGGAATATCGGAAAAGGCGGAAATTCAGGCGTTTTCTACGCAGTTGTGGAAGTTCCGGGAAAGCCTATTTATACTGCCGGAGTTGAAGTCCAGATTTTGGACAATTGGAATGCAGGGGATAACAAGGAGACCGACCACTTAGCCGCCTCTCTTTATGATATTAAACCCGCCTTGCCTCAAAATGCAAAACCTTCAGGCGAATGGAATACGCTTGTAATCAGGATGAAAGACGGTCATGTGACGCACACTCAAAACGGAGTTGTGGTCTGTGAGTATACGGTTTGGACACCTGAATGGTATAAGTTGATTTCAGAAAGCAAGTTTTCATCTTGGGATACATTTAAGGAACCCAATCCGGCCAAGGAAGGCTATATCGGCCTGCAGGACCATAATGATTACGGCTGCTCGTTCAGAAATATCAAGATAAGGGAATTATAAAATGATAAAAGCCGTCTGACATGTTCAGACGGCTTTTTTATCTTATGACTATATCGTCAATCACCTCTCCTTTGGCATACTCATTCAGTTTTGCCAAGAGGCGTTTGCGGCTGAGAATAAGCTCACTGCGCAGGACTGATGAATTGACGGACACGTGAAGTACGCGGTTTTTAATAAACTTCTTTTGCGTGGACTGAGTTATCATTGGCCCTAATAATTCGTCCCAGCCGCGCAATATTCGTACATTCAAGATTTTCTGCATTATATGAGGATTTGCCCGATAAAAATCCTGCAATGCCTCACATATCGGTATAGAATTTATACGTTTCATTGTTAATTGTTCATTATTAATTGTTCATTGTCAATTATCATTAGACGTCCCTCCTTTCTCAACCTTGAACAAAGCATAGTCCTGATGGATAGCGCTCACTATTTGATCTAAATATTTCCTGTTAGTATCTGTCATAAAGATTTGCCCGAACTGCTCGTCGCTGACTAATTCCACAATCTGCTCCACCCGCTCTGCATCCAGCTTGTCAAAGATATCATCAAGCAACAGCAAAGGCTTGGTTTTGCCCTGATTGGCCAAAAAACCATATTGAGCTAATTTCAAGGCAATTAGAAATGTCTTGTTCTGCCCTTGCGAGCCGGTTTGCCGTATCAGCCTGTCGCCCAGCGTCATCTCAAGATCGTCACGATGTACTCCCGTCAACGTATGGCCTATCAGCATCTCACGTTCCCTGCCTGTAGCTAATCTCTGTATAAACTGATTTTCTGATAGTTGAGAGATATAATTAAGATTGACTGTCTCGGACGAACTGCAAATCTTATTGTAAAACATATTAAAAGAGGCTATTAGCGATTGAATCATGCGGCTTCTCCCTTCAAAAATACATTTTCCAAGCGTATCCATCTGCATTTCAAGTATTTCATACAGTGAAGTATCCTTGTTTTGATCGCGCAGCATCTGGTTGCGCTGCATCAAGACCTTGTTATAACCTATCAGTGCATGAAGATATGACTTATCATATTGAGATATAATTACATCCATAAATCGGCGGCGCTCTTCGCTGCCTCCGTGAATCAGCTCCGAATCTGCCGGAGAAATCATGACTAATGGCAGCAAGCCTATATGTTCGGACAGTTTGTCATACGCTTTCTGATTGCGTTTGAACTGTTTACGTTGTCCCCGACGGACGACACAACTGATTTCCTCTTTCCTGCCGTCGTAGTCATATTCACCTTGAATCATGCAAAAATCAGCGTTGTGATAGATAAGTTGATTTTCCTGCGTATGGAGATGACTTTTGCAGAAGGACAGGTAATAGATGGCGTCCAACAAATTGGTCTTTCCCATCCCGTTATTGCCGAAAAAGCAGTTCACCTTCGACGAACAGACAATGTCCGATTGTTGAATATTTTTATAATGTAAAATTGATATCTTATTAAGTATCATTTATATAGCTATAATTTGAAATGTCCGGCTTCGAACCATTCATCATACAAAAGTAAAAAAAATAGTTTGAATGTGGTGTTTATATCATTAAAAAAAAGTACTTTTGCGCTCTAAAATTGACATAGCAGCGAAATAAACAAACATTAATTATATGGCAAAGAACAATATTGCAGGCAAAAAAAAGAAATCGGAACCGGAAATAGAAGTAGATGAAATTCTTTCCCGGTCGGAACAATTTATCGAAAAAAACCAGAAAATCCTTATTTACAGCGTTATAGGTATAGCAGCTATTGTAGCAATCATTTTGGTTTACAACAATTTATACGTTAAACCATTGAACGTCAAGGCTGAAGTAGCTATTTTCAGGGGACAGCAATATTTTGAACGTGATTCATTCACTCTTGCTTTGTACGGCAATGGACTTGACTACGAGGGATTTGAAGCAATTGTCGATCAGTATGGACGTACGAAAACAGGCAATTTGGCCAAAGCATACGCAGGAATATGTTACTACAGATTGAACGATCCGCAAAGCGCTATCAAATATTTGAAGTCGTACAAAGGTAATGACGATCAATTTTCTCCGAGGGTAACTGGCTTAATAGGAGATTGTTATGTAAGCATCGGCGAAGTTCAGGAGGGAATAAAATATTTTGAAAAGGCAGCATCGCAGACCGAAGACCCAAATATTAGTCCGTTATATCTCAAAAAAGCCGGTATTGCCTACGAAAATCTGAAGCAATATAAAGATGCTGTACGCGTGTATACATTAATTAAAGATAAGTATAACACGTCAATCGAAGCAAGCGAGATCGACAAGTTTATTTATCGCGCTGATTTTCTGTCGCAAAGCGGACAGTAAAAAAGGGGATTCTTGATTAAAAAAGAATCTATGTCTACAGCATTCGGACAATTATCAGATAATAATTCAGATACCATACCTGTCGCCACAGCGATGCGTATTGGTATCGTAGTAGCTGAATGGAACCGTCCGATCACCGGAAAACTGCTGGAAGGAGCTTGCAACACCTTGCAACGACATGGAGTTGACCCCGATAATATACATGTAGCCCGGGTGCCGGGAAGTATTGAGTTGACTTTCGGTGCGAAACAGATGGCTGAACAGCTTGATGTCGATGCAATCATCGTGTTGGGATGCGTCATCAGGGGTGACACGTCACATTTCGATTACGTATGTTCGTCGGTCACGCAAGGTATCACTTCATTGAATGTCAAATATGATATTCCTTTCATTTTCGGCGTCTTAACAACCGAAAATATTCAGCAGGCAGAAGAACGAGCCGGAGGTAGGCTCGGAAATAAAGGAAATGAAGCTGCCATCACAGCGATAAAAATGTTTGATTTTTGTTGCAGATTAAAAAAATAAACGTATCTTTGCACCGCTTTTGACCGTAAGTACATTCATTTGCATATTGCAGAAAGAAGCGAGTTGTTTCAAATTGCGGGAATACAAAAAGGGCAGTTACCAGAGTGGCCAAATGGGGCTGACTGTAACTCAGCTGGCTTACGCCTTCGGTGGTTCGAATCCATCACTGCCCACGAAACAATTGATAATTGACAATGAATAGGTAAAATATTGTTCATTATTAATTGATTTTGCGGAAGTAGCTCAGTCGATAGAGCATTAGCCTTCCAAGCTGAGGGTCGCGGGTTTGAATCCCGTCTTCCGCTCTCTCTGTAAATCAAGCACTTACGAAATCGTGAGTGCTTTTTTTATCATATTATTTTGCGTGTTTGCAATTTACGTAGTACGTTTGTGGCGTACTTGTGGCTACTTATGCCGACTTACGGATTTTTAAAAAGTCGCAAATAAATAGCAAAAATATTTCAAAAAATGGCTCACTGCGCATAAAATTGGACACCCGCCGGGCCGACGAAAACGGCAATTATGCGGCAAAGATAGTAATTAGCGCGAATCAAAGAAACGCGGCCATTTCAATAAATTTGTACTTGCCCGACAAGGCATGGTCAGGAGACGGCATTCAACGCCCTGTCAAGGCATCATAGCCGGGAGCAAAAATCTACAACGACCGGATAGAAGCATGGCAGGACTTAAGTACATCGCCTACGACTGGACTAAGGTAGACCGCGCTAACAGGACTGTAATTGACTTTGTCTTAAATATCTAAAACACAAAGTCGTAAAGCATAGAATCACATTGTTTTTGTCGAAGCCTGCTATTTCCTGCTACGCTTAACGGTATGTTTGAACTTCATAAGGGCAAAATTGATTTCGACCGTTGATTCTGTATCTGATACATGCAAACCATCATCAAGGATTTCGGCAATGATCTCACCTCCACGCTGCATAAGTGCTTTTTGTTTCGGTTCGTCCGGTTGATCGGCCAGTCCGGCAACAATGCGGGACAATTCCCGTATTTTGGCAAACGCTTCTATAATGTCTATCGTGGTTTGAGTTGCCTTTTCGCCTTTAAGTATCGTTGCAAGCATATACAACCCTTTTTCTGTGAAGGCCTTTGGCAAATACTTGACATGTTTACCCCTGCCATGTTCCTTTAAGATCAATTTTTTTGATTTTAAAAGTTCGTAATCCTCTACCGAAACATCTACAACATACCCTTCTGGAAATTTTTGCGGATTGTTCCTCACAGCCTGATTTATTTCCCGTGTCTCAACTTCGTACAGCAATGCTACGTCGCTGTCAAGAATCACATTTTGATTGCGGAGCGTCAAAATTTTTTCTTCAATCTGTTTAAATTTCACTGTATTACTCATATTTTTAATTAATCCCGTCCTAAATAAATAAAAATTGAGAAGTTGCATCTTTTGTACCTCATTGTTACCTTTGAGGTCTCAAATCAAAATATTAAAATCAACTTCTCAATGACAAAAGTAACATTATTTTCCCAAATTATCGGCAAGTTAAACAAAGAAATTTTCAAAAAACTTGTCAGAGAGCATCAGTCAGACAAATATCAAAAGGGATTCAACAGTTGGACTCATTTGATTTCCATGCTGTTCTGTCAGTTTGCCAAAAGTCAGTCTGTTCGCGACATCAGCAACGGTTTGCGCTCTGCCACAGACAATCTGAATCATTTGGGCAGAGAGACGGCACCGTCGAAATCTTCGTTGAGTTATCAAAACGTCAGGCGCGACCGGAGGCTGTTTCGCGATTATTATTTCAAACTGTTTTCTTATTTGGGACAGCATTGATAAACAAAGTATTTCAAAAGCCTTGTATGAGAATATAGGGCTTTTTTTATGGGCAAAGCGAAATGAAAAAGTGTCCGTTTTCGGACAGTAAGTGTCCGAAAACGGACACTTATTTTTGAGGGCTAAAACTTATAAACCTTATTATCAATTAGTTGAATTTTTGGCACGATATTTGTATATAAAATGGTAAATAATTGAAATCAATAAAAAAGAACTGAAATGGATATGTTAGCAACACAACACCTCGCCAAAATGGCGAACAGCAGCGGAAGGAAGAATTTTTTGATGCAAAACATCAAAAGAATATGTGCCGGAATTGTGCTTTATATGCTATGTAGCAACTTGATAGCACAGGATGCGCCAAAGCAGTGGACGCTGGAAGAATGTATCAACTACGCCATTGCCAACAACATCAATCTCAAACAGGCGGCGCTGGACGAGCAATCAAAAAAGATTGACCTGAATACGAGAAGACTTAGCTGGTTGCCCAGCCTGAACGGGAACGTCAGCCAGAATTTCGGATTCGGCCGTTCGCAGTCGCGCGAAGGGACCATCGTAGACCAGAACTCTTCCAACCTTGGAATGTCCGTGCAGTCTTCGATGCCTATTTTTACCGGATTCAGGATCGTAAACAGCATCGCAGCCGCCAAGTTAGACCTCAAAGCAGCGACCGAAGCATTGAACAGAGCCAAAGAAGACCTGTCGGTGGGCGTTGCGTCGTATTATTTACAGGTTCTGCTGAGCAAGGAACTTTTCAATATCGCTGACAATCAGGTGAAACTGACGGAAGAGCAGGTCGGCGTCACCGAGGCGCTGGTGGAGGCCGGCAAGGTTGCCATGTCGCAATTGTACGATATAAAAGCCCAGTTGGCCAATGACGAAGCACAACGCACAACGGCCGAAAACAACTATAATCTGGCATTGCTGGACTTGATTCAGGTGCTGGAACTGGAACGGTTAGCGGCCGATTTCGATGTGGTGGAACCTGAGTCGAGCGACGCTGTGGCCGAAAATATGGAGAGCATCCTGCCGCCCGACATGATATACGACAATGCGGTGGTCTTTAAACCGCAAATCAAGGAACAGGAATACCTGCTGGAAAGCCGGAAGAAAAATTTGAGGGTAGCGCGGTCGGACTTGTATCCTCAAATTAATGTAAATGCCAATTATTCAAATGGTTATTATCGCGAATTTGGGACTAAGGGCGTCGTAAACATTCCCTTTGAAGACCAATTGAAAAACAATGCGTCACGCGGTGTCGGCGTATCGATGTCCATCCCGATCTTCAACAGGTTTTCCTATCGCAATAATGTGCGCCAGGCCAAGGTAGCCGTTCTCAATCAGACACTTATGGTGGAAGACAGCAAGAAGACGCTGTACAAGGAAATACAGAAGGCCTATTTCAACGCCACAGCCGCACTGGAGCAATACATTGCGTCCGACAAATCGGTTGTCGCCAGCAGTGAAGCATTCTCGTATGCCGAAGAAAGCTATTCAGCCGGCAAAAGCTCCGTCTTTGAATACAACGAAGCCAAGACGAAGTATACCAACAGCTTATCGCAACAAGCGCAGGCAAAATACACCTATATCTTCAGCACCAAGATTTTGGACTTCTACAACGGCACCCCCATCAAATTATAAAAATTATATTATTCATTGTTCATTATTAATTATTAATTATTAATTTTTATGTCCCCTATCTTACGAAACCTATTGAGTATTGTCCGCCGCTTCAAGTTGGCGATGACCCTGAACGTGTTGGGTCTGTCGGTTGCATTTGCAGCATTTATAGTGATCATGATTCAGTTGAATTTTGATCTCGGGTTCGATAAATTCCACCGCAATTATGACAAGATTTTCAGAATTGAACTATCTGCGCCACAGCTTTCTACCGGCTATATAGCCATTGTCAGCCGTCCGATAGCCGAGCGGTTCTTCGAATCGTCGCCTTACATTGAAAACGGCACGATTGTTGGCGCCTGGGGCAGAGGTGACACCTACTTCCATGTCGAAAAAGATGGTATCAGGAGTTTCTACAAGGAGAGTTCGTTAAGCGTTACTCCTTCATTTACAGATATTTTTACCTTTGACATTGTTGAAGGTTCCAAAGATGCACTCAATACGCCGGATCAGGTGATGATCCCCTTGAGCATAGCGCGCAAGTTGTTCGGCAGATCGTCGGCCGTCGGTCAGCAATTGGTTTCTAACGATAAATCACAGACTGTCGGAGCCGTATACCGTGATTTTCCGGGCAATACACTCGTTGAAAACTGTATCTACTACGCCATCCCCGAGAAGGAGAACAAAGACAATTGGGGAAATTTCAATTATACTGCCTTCATACGTGTAAATGATCCTGCGAATGCCGCTTTGCTGTTCGATGGCTTCAAAAAGTCAATAGATCCGTCACTTATCTCGCCAAATTTTACATGGGAAAACATGCAGTTGGACATACGGTTGACGCCATTGACCGAGATTCATTTCGTGAACGATGTGCAATATGACGGCGCTCCCAAAGCCGGCCGGCAGACGTTGATGATTTTGCTTGCGATTGCCGTCGTCATCATCGCCATCGCTGCCATCAACTTCACGAATTTCAGCACCGCGCTGACGCCCATGCGCATCAAAAGCCTCAATACGCAGCGTGTGATGGGAGCGAGGAGGAGCATGATTCAAAAGTCAATCATAGCCGAAGCAATGTCTATCAGCTTCTTATCCTATCTGATTGCGTTGCTGCTTATCTATCTGTTTAATAAATCGTCGATGTCGCAGCTTGTCGACGGAGATTTGTCGATGACTGCCAATCCGCTGATTTTTGCCGGGACGGCGCTTGTGGCGTTGCTGGCAGGGTTTTTATCGGGCGTTTATCCGGCGCGGTATATGACTTCGTTCGAACCGGCATTGGTGCTGAAAGGCAGTTTCGGTCTGTCGCCCAAAGGCAGGAAGTTGCGCAACACACTGATAGGCATACAGTTCATAGCATCTTTCGCGTTGATTATCGGGGCGTCGTTCATGTACCTGCAAAACCGTTTCATGCAAGATTCGCCGCTTGGCTACGAGCGCGATGCGTTGGTGACGGTCGATATCGGAAGGATTTATGACAGCCGCGAGGCTTTTACGAACCAGGTCAAGGCCTATTCCGGCGTGAAGGACGTGACTTACGGACAGTTTCTGCTTTCGAGCGCAGATGCGTACATGAAATGGGGACGTTCATACAAAGGGCAGGATATCAACTATATGGTGTTGCCCGTTGACTATACTTTTCTCGATGTGATGGGAATCAAGGTAGACGAAGGACGCGGATTCAGGCGCGAAGACAGCAATACGCTTAACGGCGTATACGTTTTCAACGAAGCGGCACGCAAACAGTTTGGCTTGGAGCTGGATACAAAGATCGGAAAAGACGATGAGCAAGACCCTACGAGCGGTTTTATCGTCGGTTTTATCCCCGATATCAAATTTGCCTCCTTCCGTTCGGCCGTCGAGCCGATGGCTTTCCTGGTGTGGGGCACTCAAAACTGGGGCAGCCAGTCGGCCATTGCCTATATCAAACTGAATAAAGGCGCCAACCTGCGTGAAGCCATGTCGCACATTAACAGCACGTTGAAAAGCTATGACGCCGAATATCCGTTTGAAGTGCGGTTTTTAGACGAGGTCATCCAGCGGATGTACGAAAAGGAGACGGCGCTCAGCTCGCTGATCACGCTCTTCAGCCTGCTGGCCATCTTTATCTCCATCGTGGGCGTCTTCGGGCTGGTGGTGTTCGACAGCGAATGTCGCCGCAAGGAGATCGGCATCCGCAAGGTGCTCGGCGCTTCGGTCGGAGGCATCATCTTGATGTTTATCAAGGCTTATTTCAGGATATTAATCGTCTGCTTTGTCGTTGCGGCTCCGCTCGCATGGTATGCCGTCAGCCGCTGGCTTGAGAATTTCGCCTACAAGACGCCGATGTACTGGTGGGTCTATGTGCTTGCTTTCATCGTGATAGGTATTATCACGGCCGCCACGGTGACGTTCCAAAACTGGCGCGTGGCCAACGACGATCCGGTCAAAGCGATCAAAACGGAATAACGTTCAAGGTTCAAGGTTCAAGGTTCAATGATTGTTTTTTTTAAAAGAAGAAAAACGGAAAGAGTAGATCCTCTTCTTCATCATCATACATGAACAGGAATCTGTCGAAAGAAGTTGTATTTTTCCCGTTGGTGCAAAACAATCCCACGTACGGACCCGGTGTCATATCATTAGACGCGGATTGCCCCAGTGTCTGCGTGTTTGCCATGAAGACGATCGTGTCGCCCAGCTTTTTTATTCCGATTATATTCACTTCATTGCCAAGTTTCAAGGCGGCGCTTGAAGTCCAGTCGAAGATAGTTGTCTCAACTCCTTCAATTACCGAGCCTGCTTGAAAATATCCATTGGCACTGATGATGAAATAGTTATAATTGTTCCAGTCATTAAATCCCCATATCATCCCCCGTCCCGAACGTGAATCGCCCTGTTCAAATCGGACAGCCGTTTCGATCACGAAATCGGAAGTAGCTGTGGCATAAACCTGCGTAAAACTGCTTACCCCCGGAAGAGCTTCCATTTCGAACGTCATTTTCCCCTGGGCGATGGTCAGGCTATACTCATCCGTTTTTCCCAGTGTCCATTTGTTTTTGTTGTCGTTAAAATCATCTTCGTTCGTTATGAAATATTTTCCTGTCCCATCGTATGCATAATATTTCGTTTCTTCCAATTTTGAATCTATCATGCCATCAGTGCAAATATAGCTAAGCTGTGGTGTTCCGTCGGGATAAAATGCGGTCGTTATTCCGTTTAATAAACCGTTTTTATATTCTTCCGCCAGCCTCAACACGCCGTTTTCACGCCAGTAAAAAGTAGTGCTGTCGAGCAGTCCCGACTTGTCGAAATGACTGAGTCTTTCGCGTTGACCGTTAGGAAAATACCATGAACACCAGCCGTTGAAAATCTCTGCGCCATCTTTGTTAAAACCGGCTATGAAGCCTTGCCATTGCAGCGCGCCATCGGCATAAAAGTCTTTGGTAATTCCCACCGGCACTCCATTGGCGCCGTAGGTTATTTCGCGGTAAAACACGGCTTGGTTCCTGTCGTTCGTCCTTCCCCAGTCTGCCGTAAAATATTCAATGGAAGGAGTTTGACCGAAGCCCGTGCCCACTGCCACCGTAAACACGGCGAGCAGCAAAAACAGTTTTGATTTCATATCCATTTATCCTATAAGTTTAAAAACACCGGCAAAAGTAGTGTTTTAAACATGACGTGTCAATAGAACGAAAGTTATATTTTGACTAAACGCCAACGCTAAGAGGGTTGCAAAACAAGCCGGGGTTGGTGACCGAACGGTCGTATAAATGAAGATAGAAACTACCGTTGGGGACAGGGCGGATATCGAAGGAAGCAGATGCACTTCGTCCGCTCCCGGCCTTTTTATTTATATTTTAAATCAGTTATTTTAATAAAATAGAATGTTGAGCCGCCAAGTACACTCCATCCTTTGTTTATTGCTAAATCTGTACGAATTTGAGTCGGCATGCTATAACATAAGCCGCTCACCGTAACCTCTTTTTGATCTTTAAAAGAGAAATCCAAATCAGGAATTTCAACTATTAAATAATCATTATACGCATCGATTGTTCCCTCAATATATTGATAAATATACCACATATCCATTGACTCAATATAAGCCAATGTTCCGGTTGCATTTTCTATGATCATATCCGGTTCCTTTTCCATATATTGCCGATATTCATCTCCGATAGAAATATTTTCATCATCCTGACAGGCTTGGCATATAAAGAAAATGCAAAGTAGAAGAAAACTTCTTAAATAATTATTACTTAACATATTAACTTTTTTTTAAAATTTATAAAATCTATTTAATTCTAATAAAACCATATCCGGCAGGGGCATCCGGCATCCCTGATAAAGACTCATTTATGACACTTAATGTATCATTTTTTATTGAAACAAAATACCAGGATGCCTTATCAAGTTCTTTATCCCACATCATCCATG
>JAITMM010000013.1 GCA_031277335.1 Tannerella sp.
TTGACCGTTGATCCCCAGATGATTGTATTCGGAGGCACAGTGGCTGAGGCACATCCTTTCTTCGAGTCAGCCATATACGAAAGTTTGGAAGACTTTGCCTATCCTTCCTCCATCAAGAATCTGAAAATCTTTTTTTCGGAAATGAAACATCCGGGTATTTTGGGTGCGGCATCTATTTGTTATTGAACAATATATATTTTTTTCCAATAGTCTTGATAGTTGACTATTTTTGGTAAGTGCTTTTTTTTTCGTACTTTTGCACCAATTATTTTTAGAAGATGAACAACTGGTTTGAATGTAAAGTGTCGTATGACAAGGCGGGTGAAGACGGGATGGTCAAGAAGGTGACGGAGCCTTATTTGGTTGATGCTCTTTCTTTTACCGAAGCGGAGGCACGTATAATAGAGGAAATACGTCCGTTTATTTCGGGCGATTTCACCGTGGCCGGCATCAAGCGTGTCAGGCTGACGGAATTGTTTTTTAACGCTTCGGGAGACCGGTATTACCGCGTGAAGGTCTTCTTTATCACGCTGGATGAAAAGAGCGGTACCGAGAAAAAGACTGCCTCGCAGATGCTGGCGCAGGCTTCGACCGTGCGGGAGGCCATAGAAGTGGTGGAAGATGGCATGAAGGGGACGTTGATAGATTATGTCATCGCTGCCATTACGGAAACGCCTTTGATGGACGTAATTCCATTTTCGGCAGAAACGAAAGAAAAACAATCGGTTACGCCGGATGTCATATAGATAGATTGCAGCCATGTCTATTGCCGGGAAGATAAATGACTTAAAAACCTCGTTACCGCCTCATGTCAAGGTAGTTGCCGTCTCCAAATTTCATCCGGTGTCTGATATCAGGGAAGCTTATGATGCCGGTCAACGACTGTTCGGTGAAAATAAAGTACAGGAGTTAGTTGCTAAGTATCAGCAACTTCCCGAAGATATTCAATGGCATTTTATCGGCACGTTGCAAACCAATAAGGTCAAATACATTGCTCCATTTATCCATACGATCCAAAGCATTGACTCCCTGCGTTTACTGAAAGAAGTAGACAGGCAGGCGGCCAAATGCAACCGACGCATCCGTGTGCTGTTAGAAGTGCATATTGCGGAAGAGACATCGAAACATGGTTTCAGTGTGGACGAATGTATGCGTTTATTCAGTGAAAATCAATTGGATGAATATCCTAATGTGATCATATCGGGTTTGATGGGAATGGCCACGTTTACGGAAGACACAAAACAGGTTGAACATGAATTTCAGCTACTTAGACAGTTATTCGATGCCATTGGTCAAACGGGCAAGGCAGGCGATTCGTTTAACGAACTGTCCATGGGGATGAGCGACGATTTTCAGCTTGCCGTCCGCAATGGCAGCACGATGATACGCGTGGGTACGAAGATATTCGGAGAGAGACGCATGGTAGAAAAATAAATAAAATTAAACGATACCTTAATTTTATTCAAATAATATTTTGCTTTATCAAATAGTGTTTGTATTTTTGCGGCAAAAATATAAACATGATGTTGCCCTGTATATGTCCGAGTTGCCAGTCGCCTCTCAAAGTTAAGAGTTTGAGATGCGAAAACTGCAAGACCGAAGTATCCGGTCTGTATGAATTGCCTGTTATCTCACGTTTGAAACCTGATGAACAGGATTTTATCCTCCGTTTTGTGAAATGTAGCGGAAGTCTGAAAGAGATGGCCAAGCATTTGAACTTGAGCTATCCGACAGTGCGTAATTTGCTGGATGATATTATTTTAAAAATCAATAATTATGAGTAGTCAAGTTAAATCGAAATTATCATTTTTCGTCAATCCCTTTGAGCGGATTGCAGGTTGGCAAGCGCTTTTAATCGGCCTTGCAGTGATGTCGCTGACGGCTATTGTCGGCAAAATCAATCGAGTAGCTTTCGATGGCGTGTTGGATGTCCATGCAGGCGCCATTTTCAGTTATGTTGCGTCCTTTGTCATGCAAGCCGTCAATTTGATTGCGTTGTTCTTAACGATGTGGTTGGCAGGTGTTTTGTTCTCAAAATCCAAGCTGCGTGCCATTGATGTGGTGGGAACGATGGCGTTGGCGCGGTTTCCGTATCTGTTGCTGGCGCTGGTCTGTTTTCTGCCCGTTATTCCGACCGATCTGTACGACATTCCGCGCATAATTATTTTTACATTTATCAGCTTACCGTTTATTATATGGATGGTTGTGTTGATGTACAAAGCTTTTTCGGTATCATGCAATATGAAGGGCGGCATGGCGATAGCTATATTTGCGGGTGCGCTCCTTGTTGCGGAAATTATATCGAAAATTGTTATATTTGTTCTGGCAGGCATTTTATTTATTAATAGTCCGGGTATAAGCACATCAGACGAAGAATCAAAAGAAGAAATTGTTCAAATTGATTCCTTATCAAATTTTCAAAAAACGGAAAATATCGTCAAAGCCTTTGAAAATGGGGATTTTAAAGCTATCCCCGTTTATTTTGACGAGACCATGAAAAAAGCATTGCCGACAACCGGATTAATGGTAGCATGGGAACAACTCAATTTGACATTCGGCAAGTTTGAAAAAGCTGATATAGTTAATTTTACGGAAACAACGACAGACGGTTACAATATTATTGAAGTCCCGTTTACCTTTCAGAAAAGCGCGAAAAAGCTGCGCTTGGTGTTCAACGGAGAAGGCAAAGTCAGCGGCTTGTTTTTTCAATAAAATATACCTTATTTTATAAATAATAACTTATTGGGCGAATTACCCATGACGAATGACAGGGTGCCTCCGTTCATAATGTCATCGTGCAGGATATAGCCCTTGTCATAAGGCTTCCCGTTGAAAGTGGCCGATTGGATATAGATATTGTCTTCCGAATAGCCTTCAGCTTTGATTTTGAACTGATTGCCGTTATCAAGGCTTATCGTTATTTCTTCAAAAGACGGACTGCCGATGACATAAGCGGAACTGCCCGGACAAACGGGATAAAAACCCATCATGCTGAATACCAGCCAGGCAGACATCTGTCCGGCATCATCGTTCCCGCAAAGCCCGTCGGGTGTTGTAAAATATTCCGTCTCAATGATATGGTGCACCCATTGCTGCGTTTTCCACGCTTCGCCGGCGCAGGTAAACAGGTAGGCGATATGGTGGCAAGGCTCGTTGCCGTGCCAGTAGTATCCGTCTTCAAAAAAACGGTCTAACCGCTCTATAAAACGCTCTTTTCCACCGATATGCGTGATCAGCCCGGGTACATCTTGCGGGACGTACCAAGTGTAATGATAGGGCGTGCCTTCGCAAATAAAAGGAGCGGAGTGATTCGGGTCGAATGGCTCAATCCAGCTTCCGTCGGCATAACGTCCACGCGCGTAACCCGTTTCCGGATCAATCACATTCCGGTAGTTGCCGGCACGTTCGATCAAAACGTTATAATCATCTGTTTTACCCAACTTTTTAGCCACTTGCGCCAGCACAAAGTCATCATACGCATATTCGAGCGTCCTCGAGACCTGTTCCCTGCGGTGAAAAGCCTGCCAGACAGAATCTTCAAGAGGTATATAATTGTATTTCAGATAAGAATCCAACGCCCGGCGTCCTTTTCCGTCGGAATAGCTTTCAAGATCGACATTCGGTTCGAAAGCATTTTTGCGCATCAACCGGTAGGCTTCTTCGTAGTCGAGTCCGGGCGTATCTTTCAGGATGGCATCGCCGATGACCGAGATGCAGTGGTCGCCGATCATCGCCGCCGTATAACTGTTCCATGAAGGAAAGATAGGGAGCCATCCGCCTTGTTGTCCTTTGAGTATCAGCGAATTCATCATTTCGCCGTTGCGTTTCGGGTCGAGGATGGAAAGCAGAGGGTGGACGGCGCGATATGTATCCCACGTGGTGAAATCGCAGTAATAAGTTGAGCCATCGGTTTTTAGGATGGGACTGCCGGTGTCGAAACGCGGATACGAACCGTCTACGTCGCTAAACGTTCGGGGCAATAACCTTGTCTTATACAATGCCGAGTAAAATTTCACCCTTTGTTCTTCGTTGCCGCCTTTCACGGCGATTTGCCCTAAAGCCTTGTTCCATAACGCTGATGATGTGTGGCGTACGCTTTCAAAATCCCATCCGGGAATTTCCGCATCCAGGTTTTTACG
>JAITMM010000071.1 GCA_031277335.1 Tannerella sp.
TTAAGAAGTACCCACTCGTGTCCTACATCTCTCGTAGCACCGCACCGTTCGCATTTGCAACCTTTCCACTTATGAGCAATAGTACGTTCTTCATCACAAACGGAACACTTTTCTATACAATTACCTCCCAAAGGCATCCAATTATGCCACCCCTCTCTTATTCTGCCGTACCTTTCACATTTGCAGCCATTCCATTTATGACCGAATAAACATTTTAAATTCATACTCTTTTCTTTTTTATGCTCCTTTCGGGGCAGTTAATAAATACTGTTTCAACTAATTTTCTTTTTTTGTTATCATTCACTTTACTTGCCGGGCGCGGCGTCCGCGCCACGATTTCTGAAATTGTCCTGTGATTTGTTTGATTTCCGTGACCGGCATGAAGGATTGCCAGCGCCGGAAATCATGTTCAATCATTTCAATCCTGAAAATCACGGTTCAGACCGTTGGGTAGGGGCGCACCTGCGTGTGCACCCTGTTTTGTCAGGGCAGACACATAGGTCTGCCCCTACGGTTACGTCCTGCATCTCCGTCCCTTCGGATTTGCAATCCGAAGGATTCTTCGCTGCGTTGGACGGCACGGATTGCAAATCCGCGCCAGCGGGGGAAGTACATTTAAAGTTCTCTTTTTCCTCAAAAGAGACAAGAAAAAAAACCAACGGAACGGTTCCACTCTATTGCCGGATCACTGTTGACGGCAGTGAAGCGCGTTTCGGCATGAAATGCGACGCGAATCCCAAATTATGGGACGTGAAAACCGGCAAAGTCGCCGGCAGGACGGCGGAAGCCGTCAGAATCAATGCTCTCGTTGACAGTACGAAAGTGGCGATTTTCAGGATTTACAGGGAGTTGCAGGAACGGGACAACTACGTTACCGCCGAAAAAATCAAAAACGTGTTTTTGGGTCTAACAAAAATCACAGCCCCTGCTTGAACTGTTCGACTGTTACAACCGGGAACGCAAAGAGACGGTCAGCATCGATATCTGCCGGACGTCATACGACAGATACTTGAATGTCCGCCGTCTTTTAGCCGGTTTCTTGCAGGAAAGGTATAACGTACCCGATATTCCCGTCCGGGAAGTCAGTCCGCAGTTTATCCGTGAATTTGAGGCGTTTCTTTACACGGAGCGTAACCGTACCGAAAATACGATTGTAACCATCCTGAAAAAGTTCCGGCATGTCATCGAGGTAGGAATAAACCGGGAATGGATCACAAAAAATCCGTCCCACAAACATAAACTGCGCAGGCAGGAAGTACCGCGTGGATTCCTGACACAAAGGGAAATAGACATGCTGATTGATTTTCAGTTTGAGAAGGAACACCTTGAAAGAACCCGTGACCTGTTTATATTCTGTGTATTTACCGGACTGTCCTGCAAAGACTAAAAAACTCTGACTTACGACCATATTCAGTCTTCCTTTGAGGGTAAACTGTGGATAAAAGGCAATCGCTGTAAAACCGGTGTAGCGTATAAAATCCCGTTACTGAATATTTCGAAAATGATTATTGAAAAATACAGTGGGCAAACGGAAGACAAATTGATCAGTGTTTAGTGAGTAGAGTGTAGTGTGTAGTGTGTAGAGTTTAGTTGATGAACCTTGAACTTTGAACCTTGAACCTCGAACAACTAAACAACTAAACATCTAAACAACTAAACAACTAAACAACTAAACAACTAAACAACTAAACAACTAAACAACTAAACAACTAAACATCTAAACAACTAAACAACAAACCAAAACCGACTGCCGGAATCCGGGGCGCTTTCCACATGTAGGGCGCTGCCGTGCTTTTCGATCAGTTCGCGGCAGACGATAAGTCCCAGTCCGCTGCCCTGTTCGCCTGCCGTGCCGGGCTGCGAGCGGGCGTTGTCCAAGCGGAAGAGGTTGGCGATTTGGTCGGCGGTCATGCCGACGCCGGTGTCACTGACTGAAATGGTGTATTCAGGTGCAGTTGAATCTGTTCCGGTGCGCGCGACGTCGAGCGTAACCGTGCCGCCGGCGGGGGTGAATTTGACGGCGTTCGACAGCAGGTTGCGCACGGCGGTGGCGAGCATGTTGCTGTCGCCCGTAATATCGGCGTCGTCGGGTATGCGGACGGCGAGGGCGACGCCTTTTTTCTCTGCCATGCCGCGAATCAGCGCAATGTCGGAACGCAGACCGGCGGCAAGGTTGAACGCGGCGGGACGGTACACGAGGCGTCCCGTTTGCAGTTGCGCCCAGCCGAGCAGGTTGTAGATGAGTTCCACCTGTCCCTCTGCCGTTTCAAGCAGGTTGCCCAGGTATTTCGCCAGCGTACCGGCGTCCCACTGACCGGCGTGTTGCACGAGCAGTCTCAGCCCGTCGCGCTGCGCTTCGGCAGGATTTTTCATGTCGTGCGAGATGATGCTGAAAAACTTGTCCTTGGTGGCGTTCATCTCGGCAAGTGCGCGGTTGCGGCGGTTGCGCAGGCGAAGCATGTACCACAGCAGGAAAAGGATGATCCCGAAAACAGCCACGCCCGCTACCAGCACGTTGCGAAGCATGTTTTGGCGTTTGATCACCAGTTGCTACCGTTCGATTTCGAGTTCCTTCTTTTCGGTTTCGTATTTTTTCTCGGCTTGAACGATTCTTTCCTGTATTTCATCGCCTGTCAGTTTATTCTGTATTTCATCCGACTCGGCTAATACTGCTTCGGCTTCTTTCAGTTGTCCCATTGCAAACAAAACGGAGGATTTGGAGAAAAACGTTTTAGCCTTTTCGTATATAAGGTTATTTTGATTGCTTACAACTAATGAAGAATCCAAGCAGACAAGAGATTTTTCATAATTTTTAGTATGAAAATAGTGAATACCCAACCCGCGCCAAGCAATGGCTTTACCATCCGGATTTCCTGTTTTCTTCGCCAAAGCCAATGCTTCTTCATAGTATATTTTCATTTGGGGATGATCCTGTTGAGACAATCTTATGTATGTGTCGCCAAGATTAATAAGAGCCAGTGATTTAAGTCTATCGTCCCGGATTTTATCGGCAATCTCAAGCGCTTCGCTTTCCAATTGTCTCGCTTTTTTTATACTGTCAATTTGTTGAGGGTCCGAATCCAAATAAGAAACTCCCAGATTAAGTAATATATTGCCAATCAAGGTGGGATTGTTCATTTTTCTGTAATATTGCAACGCATCTTCGCCTGCTTTTTTGGCTTCATCATATCGTTTTAAGTTGTTATAAACAGTCAATGTAGCATAACTTATGCGGGCAGAGCCTTCGGGATCGTCTCTGAAATATTGCTTTGCATGGTTGTAATAAATGATGGTGCTGTCGAACATATTCATAAAGTAAAAAACATTGCCTGTATTATAATATGCCTTTCCAATATCCGTATCATTACCTGATTTCCTGGCAACATCAATAGCTTTTTTATTCAATATAAGGGAAGAATCCAATTTACCCGACATATTGAGAATTTGGGTATATTCAGCCGCAAACATGAGATATCCTCTTTGATAACCAATTTCTTCGCTCATTTCTTTTGCTTTAAAAAAATAGGCTGTTGCAGTTGTATAATCATTCAGTCTATATATTTTTCCTATATTAATATAAAGCAACACCAGACTGCTGTCTTTCTTTGCATTGGGCAACAAGCGAAGCAAACTGTCCAACTGCGCATTGCCGGTAGGGGTGAAAGACGCCGTATCCACGGCGGCAGCCTGCGTTTCGGCTTGCCGGTTATCGCCGTTGCGGTCGGTATTGCAGCCTGCCGCGGCGAACATCAGCACGACTGTTACTAAAGAAAAATGGATTGTTTTCATGGGATAATTTTTTTATGAATGAATAATTGAATAATTAATTTTTGAACCTTGAACTTTAAACCTTGAACCTTGAACCTTGAACTTTGAACCTCGAACTTTGAATCTCCCCCTTTTATCCCCTCATCCGTATAATCCCGTGCTTGAGTGCGTACTGCACCATTTCCATCGTGCTGCTGATGCCGAGTTTCAGGAAGATGTTCCTTTTATGGCTGTTGACGGTGAAGACGGAGATGTTCATGCGGTCGGCTATTTCCTTGCACAGCAGTCCGTCGCGGCTGAGGAGGATGATTTCGCGTTCGCGCTCGGTAAATTCGGCGGTGACGGCGGACGTTTTCTTTTTCGCCACATAGATATCGAACAGAATGGCTGAAATGTCGCGTCCGAAATATTCCACGCCGTTCATCACCGATTCAATGGCGTCCGCCAGATCGTTGACGCCGCTGTACTGTTTGCTGATGAAGCCGTCAATGCCCGCCTCAATCATGGAATGAATGGTTTCCGAAGTGTTCTCTCCCGAAACGGCAATGATTTTCAGTTGGGGATAGTCGCGTCGCAGGCGGCGGGTAACGTCCACGCCCCAGACGTCGGGCAGGTTGATGTCGAGCACGACGAGGTCGGCTTCGGTATGCGGCAGCAGGCGGAACAGTTCTCCGGCGGTTGCCGCTTCGCCCGTCATGCAGATGTCGGGATGGGACAATTGCAAGGTCGTCCTCAACATCATGCGGAAAAAATTGTGGTCGTCCACTACGATAATCTTTGTCATATATCTTGCATATTTAATTGTTACAAATCCGAAGCCCCAGCCCGACCCGACCCTCAAGGAAGGGAGAAAGCCACCTCTTGAAGAGGGGGTTGAGGAAGGCTTTCTTTCGCGCCGCAAAGGTACGGCTTTTTTTCATATCGCATATAGTTAATTTTAACTATACAGGCATAGTTAATTTTAACTATACGGGCATAGTTAATTTTTGCCATGCAAAACCGTTAAGATTAACTATTGACAAGCCTTCCTTCCGGCTGTACTTTTGCAGCGTCAAAATGAACATCAAAAAATATGGAATCAATGAACATAAGCAACGACATCAGGAAAGCCCTTCTCGAACGCGCGAACAGGCTGCTGCACTACAACAACCTGCTGATAGAACAGTGCGACAGCTGGCTGACGGCTGAAGAAGGCAACAGGAACATGCTCGAACAAATCGAAGCAAGCAGGAAAAGGGAAAAGGAACTGAAGCGGCAAAAGAAGAAAAAGAAGGAATGACGCAGTGCGCCCGGTTCCGGATTCAACGGTTCAAAAAAGATAAACATGTCAATTCCGTAAATTATTCACCCCTTCAATAAATATATAAATGTATGAACAGATTCAAACAAAAAAGAACATTGTCAATTAAACAACATCTGAGGAAAGTGGCTGCGATGTTGGAAATTTCCAATACCGGCGACAGTTGGATGGGTAGCCCCTGGTGGTACAGAACCGAATAACAAAGTCTGCCGGTGCTGCTTTGCAATCCGTCAGGATTGCATCGCTCGGTAGAATGGCAGGCGACCCAAAGGACGCATTCCGTACGGAATGCGACCAGACACCGGCAACATTTTCTACCGAGCGACACATCCCTACGGGATGCAAATGCAATCCCCGTCATTGCGCTCCCTTTCCCCGTCATTGCGAGGAACGATGCAATCCAGGCTCCGTTTTTTTCTCTCCGGATTGCTTCGCAGGCTCGCAATGACGACTCGGCGGGAAGTCCGCAATGGCGTTTCAACTTTCAATTACGAATATCCAAATCAATTAAATTCAAAAAAATGATGAACATAAAAACAACAAAAAGAAAAATGGCAATTAAACAACATCTGAGGAAAGTGGCAACGATAGTAGCCTGCCTCGCAGTAACAGCAGTATTCGCCGCGTGCGAAAAAACGAATCCCGGCGGAGATGACGACGACCCGAAAGGGGAAACCGATTCGAAACTGATAGGCACGTGGGAACGTAGCGCTCCTGACCCCCAAAACTACTGGCATTATTATATTTGGAATATCAACAAGGATGGTACATTCTATTGGCTCATGTCAACAACAGCGGAGTACAGTTATAAAGGGAACTATTCCGTTTCCGATGGAAAGATATACTTTACGAATGTGGTATTTACCAATGACGATCTCGTAAGAAACGAACGCGATTCGTATGTTGATTACAAGTTTGGTACCGATTCGGAGGGCAAGGAACGGTTGGAAATTTCCAATACCGGCGACAGTTGGATGGGTAGCCCCTGGTGGTACAGAACCGAGTAACAAAGCCTGCCGTTGCGGATTTGCAATCCGTCAGGATTGCATCGTTCGGTAGAAAGGCAAACGACCCGCTCTCGCCGATTTGCAACCGGTGCGTCCAACGGACACACGCCGCCGCCCCCCTCCGTGCAGCACGGAGGCATGCATCCGGACAGTACGGAGGGATGCCTCCGCGACTCACGGCGGCATCCCTCCGTCCGGCGGAGAAAAAAACAGCTTATTTTCTCTGGATTGCTTCGCAGGCTCGCAATGACGGAAAAGGACGAAAAGAGATTATCTGTAAATTCTGCAAATTCTGTAACAAACAATTTTTTTTAAACATTAACATCATGTATCAATCAATTTTCAACAACATCAAAACAAATGCGGCAGGCGAAAGCAATACCGCCATCAGACAGCAGGCGAGTCCGAAAAGCCATACGAGTAGGAGAAACATGTTAATCAGAGCCTGTGCAGCCGTCGTGATCGCCGTCCTGACCGCGTCCGGCGGGTATGCGCAGAAACTGACGGGCAACCTCGCTCCGTTGAAGGGACAGGCGGAAGTCCATGTAGCCGTGGATTTCAGCGATATGACCGTCAACCGCAAGCCGGAAGCCGATTATATCGCCTCGAACACTGCGGACAAATCCGAAGAAGATGCGGCAAAATGGCTTGCGGAATGGAATACGGACCTGCGCCGCCTTGCCGTCGAGAAGATAGCCCAGGGAATCAACGATGTGACGGGGAAAAAGAACCTGTTCACGGCAGGCGATTTCCCGGATGCCGAATGCACGGTTCATGTGCGTGTCATCAACATCGAGACGGGTTTCTTTGGCGGCGTCGTCTCGCGTCCGGCAGTGATCAATGCAGAGGTAACCTTCCTCAAAAAAGGTGACGGCGAGCCTTTTGCAAGCGTAGCCATTCCCAAGGCTACACACCGCATTGGAGGTACGATACCTTACTTTGTCACCCGCATCTCCATGTCGTTCGGCGCGCTGGGACAGGCTGCGGGACAGGTCGTCGCGAAGAATTTGAAGTAGCACCTCACCCCCGACCCCTCTCCGAAAGAGAGGGGGGGAGGGGGTTCCACCCTGCGTAAGGGCGTATGCCATACGCTCCTACATAAACCGTCTTTGCGAGGAACGGAGCAATCCAGCCTCCGTTTATTCTCACCGGATTACAAATCATTATATTAACCCCGCAACGGACTACAAATCCGTTGCAACCTGCGTCAAATCAAAAAACATATTTTCTTAAGTATGAAGAGGATTTTTAGAAAATCGTCCATTGTCAATTAAATTCCGTATCTTTGCCCCCGTTAATTGTAAATTGCAAGGAAAATGGAAGCAACCGTATTGAATCCCGTACAGTTACACCTGTTGAACATGTTTTCGTACAACAGGGACGAGGAAAGTCTGCTGGAACTCAAGGAGGTCCTGTTCAATCACTATTGCCAAAAAGTGAGCGAAGAAGGCAAACGCATCTGGAAAGAAAAAAATCTGACCAACGAAACGATGCACGAAATGCTGAATGCCCATTCAAGAACTCCCTACCTGTGAAAATAGTATTGGATACAAACTGCCTGCTTGTTTCCGTACAGGACTATTCCGACTATTTCTGGCTGTGGCAGGCATTCCGCGACAGGAAATATACTCTGTGCTACACCGACGGGATATTGAATGAATACCAGGAGGTTTTGACGCAATACTATTCCGCCGCACTGTCAAAATATGTCATTGACGCCATTCTCAACGCGCCTCACGCAGAGAGAATAACGGTTTACTTCAAATGGAACCTGATTGCAGCCGACCCGGACGACAATAAATTTTCAGACTGCGCCGTCAGCGCCAATGCAAATTATATCGTTTCCAACGACAAACATTTCAACGTCCTGAAACGGATTGAATTTCCAAAGGTTAACATTATTGATATAAATGGCTTTAAACGCGTTTTAATGGATTAGACCGTTAAACTGAATTGACAATGGACAATTGACAATTATTATCGCAAAAGCGTGTAAACAGATTCAACTGTTTGCACGCTTTTTTTATGCCCGCCCGGCACAGGATGTTTTCCTGTCCGTCAGGACTGCATCGCCCGACCGCGAAGCGGTCACATATCCATAGACAAATGTTGCAACATAGATGTACGACCCCGTTGGGGTCGAAAAAAATCCGCAAACACCCGCAGCTATAAATATGCAATCCCAACGGGATTCCGTTCAGCGGCAAGACTCCCGCAAGGGCGTATGCCATACGCCCCTACATACGGACAACGCCGTCCCCATCCCGTCTCTCCTCCCCCTCGCCCTTTGGAGAGGGGGTCGGGGGGTGAGGTGATATAGTTAATCTTTGCTATGCCGGAGTAGTTAATTTTTGCTATGCCGTATAGTTAAAATTATCTATTGACAAGCCTTTTTCCCGGCAGTACCTTTGTCGCGTCAAACAGATTCAAAAAATAAGAACAAGGCGATAGAACAAAAAATATGAACATTACATTATATATTTACTTCATTAACAACTCAAAAGTATGAAAAGGATTCTCAAAAAATTGTCAATTGTCAATTATCCATTGTCAATTGTATTATTGCTGCTCGCAGCAATAATGATTTTTGCCGCGTGCAAAAAAGACGGACTCGGCGACGGCACGGACGACATCAAATATCCGCTCACGATCATAGGCATCCCCGAAGGGTCGTGCGTTGTATACGCCATAGACGGCAATCCCTCCACTGTGAAGGCTTTTTGGGACGGGGTGGACAATCACGCCTACAGTATTGTCATCTCCGGAGGCCGGATCGAGATAGACGTGAGTGAAGAATTTATATTCAACCCCTCGCTACCCAACGGCATCTATACCCTCGTGATGAACATCTTCGACGGCCTCACTTGGAAAAAAGCAACCGGCGTCGCCATCCCCGGCACCGTGCATTACGACGAATTCACCGCCATGCCGTTAGAATGACGAAGGCGCGAAATGGTAATTTATTTATTTATTTATTTATTTTTAAACATGCTTTTAATTCACAAAACGATGAACAAAAATGTATCAAAACCCAAACGAAAATTTTCAATTTTCAACTTTCAACTTTCAATTCTGTTGCTGCTCGCAGCAACAGTACTGCTCACCGCCTGTCCAAGCGAGTCCATAGACCCGGACAATGGCGGCGAAGACCCGGGCGGAAACACGGAAAACCCCGTGGAGTACGTCATGAAGCCCATCGCGCTCACCGGCAAGGTAACGGGTGCCACGGGCGCAGCCCTCTCCGGCGTCAGGGTAACCACCGGCACGGCTACGGCAACGACCGCCGCCGACGGCACGTTCACCCTCAACAGCGCAGGCACCATCGGCAACCGCGCCGTCGTTCGCCTCGAGAAGGACGGCTACTTCGCCCTCGTGCGCTCCGCCGGCGCCGACACGACATCCATTCACATCGACGCCATGATGTCGCCACGCGGCAACTCGGCAAACAGCGTCTCGGCAACCTTCCCCGCCTCCGAAGCAAAGACCATCGAGGCAGGAGGCGTGAAAATCGAACTCCCCGCCAACGCCTTCGCCACGGCTGACGGCAAGGCATACACGGGCACGGTGAACGCCGACGTCATCTACTTTGCCCCCGACAACCCCAACGTCCGCAGGATGATGCCGGGAGGAGACCTCGCTACCGACAAAACCGACGAAATGATGCTCCCCGCAGGCATGGCGGACGCGGTCTTCACCGCCGCCGACGGCAAGCCCCTGCAAATCGCCAAAGACAGGGAAGCCACCGTCACCTACGCCCTCCCTGCAGGCGCCAACACAGCCGGAATGCCCGCCACGCTCCCCCTCTGGACGTTCGACGAAGCCCGCGGCTACTGGAAGGAAGACGGCACGGCAACGCTCCGCGGCAACGCCTACACCGCCACCGCAACCCATTTCTCCCCCGGGGGAGTGGCAAAGAAATTCAAAAGGATCACCATCGAAATCTTCGCCTACGAATGTGACGGCAAGCCTGCCGTCGGCGCCGCCGTCCATATTGACGTGGCCGGAGTGGAAAACGAAGACGACGCACTTGCCCCGCTGTCACGCGACGAATATGAATACGACAATGTCACCAACGCCGGCGGCTACTGCAAAATGTTTGCCCCCGCCTTCAACACCCTCCGCATCACCTGCACGTACAACGGCAAAATGCAAAACCAATTCGTGACCGTCGGGGATGATTTCGCAAAGCATAGCCTTGTCTTCGAGTTCAAGGACGATTGCGAGGAGGACGACGACCCCGACGACCCCGAAGATCCCGACGACGAAACGCCCAGAGGCTTTTTTACGGTTGACGGAAGAACGTACAACGTAGAGGGCGGCCAAATCAATTATATCTGGATAGTTGACGAAGAATGCGGAAATACATATCCTTTTGTGGAAATGCAGTGGTCGACAGACATTTATGTACAGTTCCAGTCTGTTCCGGTTGCAAGCAACGGCACATTCGACATACGCGACGCACTCGACACGGACAAGAACAGGTGCTGGCTTACGGCAAATGTATCGCTCGTCGATCCAAATATCACGCTGGGCTGGTTTTCAACAGGCGGCACACTTGTCAAAAACGGCGAAAGAAGTTTTGAATTTTCGTTTACCGGAAAGGAATACCAAAACGAAACCGTGAAATCCGTCACCGGCAGGGTGACATTGCCCCGTCCGCCGTTTTAAC